>JANYIZ010000122.1 GCA_025408445.1 Frigoribacterium sp.
GGCCGTTCGAGATCGCGCCTGCCACTCAGTGGGATCTGCCCGAGGGGTTCGAGCATGGGATGTTCCCGGCGAAATCGTTCTATGAACGATACGAAAGTTTGGCAGAGCGCAAATTCCCCCGGCGCGGCGATCTTTCTGTCCGTTCTGCGCTGACCATCCATCGCGGAACACAGAACGAATCACAGAAGTCCCGACCGGTGCTCGTTCTCGGTGTCGATGCACCCGGGGCGGGAAACGCAGAGGCTCACGACATGGCTGTGACGAGGTCGTTCTACGAAAGCCTGCCGCAGCGGATTCGTGACCACCTGGTTTGTCCGATAGTCGACACCCTCACCCCGATCACCCAGAAGCACAGCATCGAGGGATTAATGATGGGTGAGGCGTGACTCGCTGAATCGACCCGGCGGGAACAGTGGGTGGATGAGGCACCGCTGGTCGCAGACGCCGCGGCAACACGCAAACCGGTCACGCACGGTCCGCGATCAGGGCAACCAGCGCGTCGAGCATCGCGACCTGTCCTTTCACCACTTTCTCGCGGGACAGCTCCAGTGGGAACCACCGTGCATCGTCGATCTCGGGGAACTGCTGGGTGCGGCCCGACCGCGGCGGCCACTCGAGGTCGAAGAGGTTGCTGTTCACCCGGTCGACTTCGAAGTCGGTTTCGCCGGTGAAGACCACCACGACCTTTCCCGAGGGCTGGACGAACTCGCCAAGCAGGATCCACTCCGCTTCGGGAGCGGGATGCCCCATCTCCTCAGAGAATTCGCGCAGAGCGGCGGCGAGGTCGACTTCACCCTCCTGCATTTCGCCCTTCGGGATCGACCAGGCCGCGCCATCCCGTTTCGCCCAGAAGGGGCCGCCCATGTGGCCGATCCAGACTTCGAGCCCGGGGTGGTGTCGGAAGAGGAGCAGGCCGCAGCTTCGCATGCCTCAAGCATGCTGGATCGAGCGACGACGCCGCCACCGAACGACCAGCAGGATGATCCCGCCGATCACACCGGCGACGACCACCCAGGGCAGTACAACGCCGATGACAACGAGCAGGCCGGAGACGAACCCGACGAACGAACCCCAACCGGCGACGAGGCCAGACAGGAAGGTCGCGGGCGGTCGCACCGGCGCGGTGGCGACGGTGCCGAATTCCACGGTGACAGTGGCAAGGTCGACCTGGTCGTCGAGGCCACGTTTTTGCGATTGCAGGCTCTCCAGGCTCGCCTGGCGATCGGAGAGGGCGGACTCGATGGAGATGAGATCGGCGGTGGTGGTGGCGCGTGTCATGAGTTCGACGAGCCGGTCGACGGAGGTGGTGAGAGCCGTGATGCGCGCGTTGAGGTCCTTGGCCTGACCCGTGACATCCTGCGTCGACTGCGAGACTTTCTCCACGCGGCCGAGCTTCTTCAGTTGCGTGATTGCGCCATCCAGTTTCGCGGTCGGGATGCGCAACACCAGGTGGGCTGACCCGGGGTTACCTTCCGCCGAGGGGCGCTCGTCGCGTCCGTCGACGTGGCCACCTGCGGCATCCGCGATGTGTACCGCTTCTTCCGCGGCCGCCGAGGGCGTGACTACCGTGATCGAGAGTGCGCCCGTCGTGATCACCTCACGGGTGGATGTCGCCCGTGACGCCGTGCCGGCGGCGGCCTTCGCTGAGTCGCCCTGTTCTGGCACTATGGCCGGAACCCCTGGCAGTGAACTTCCCGAGCTGTCCGAGCGTGATGAGCCGGAGGATGGCGTGCACCCCGCCAGGCCGAGCGCCGCGATGAGCAGAACGGTGGTGACCAGGATTCGCCTCATAAGCCAACGGTAGATCGTCACATCCGCGAGTCGCCACCCAACGTTTTGTGCGATTCAGACGTCAGCACAGACGAGACTCTGAGAATCGCGTGGGATCCCGGTGCGCGACCCGTGCCCAGTAATAACGTGAGAAAAACCGCAACACGTGAAGGAGAGATCATGGGCCTGTTGGACAACGCCAAGGATGCTGCAGAAGCGACCGGCAAGAAGGTCGGCGAGTGGGCCGACGACACCAAGGAGCGGGTGAGCGACCGGGTCGACGAGGCGAAAGCCGAGGCCGATGTGAAGCGCGCCGAGCGAGGTGTCTCGAAGGCGGAAGTGGATCGCGATGCGACCAAGGCGACGAACGAATACAAAGAGAAGTTGCGCGACTGATCCGGTGCGGGCGTGTGGGTGAGTCGACCTAGGCTGGAGGGATGGACACTCGCACCCTCGGCCGCACCCACCGCTCCGTCTCCGCAATAGCGCTCGGCACCTGGCAACTCGGTGCCGATTGGGGCACGGTGACGGAGTCGGATGCCCGGGCAGTGCTCGACGCATCCGTCGCGGCCGGCGTCACCCTGTTCGACACCGCGGATGTCTACGGTGATGGCCGAAGCGAGCAACTGATCGGCGGATATCTCGCCGACCGCCCCGGACACGGCATCACCGTTGCGACCAAGATGGGACGCCGCGAGGCGCAGGATGCTGCGAACTTCACACTCGCGAACTTTCGCGACTGGACTGATCGCTCGCGATCGAACCTCCGCACCGACACCCTTGACCTCGTTCAGCTGCACTGTCCGCCGACCGCCGTCTTTTCGAACGATCGAGTCTTCGATGCTTTGGACTCCCTCGTCGAAGACGGCGCGATCGCTGCCTACGGAGTGAGTGTCGAAACCACGGATGAGGCGCTGATGGCGATTGCGCGGCCGAATGTCGCGACCGTGCAGATCATCCTCAACGCCTTCCGCCTGAAGCCACTGGATGCCGTGCTTCCGGCCGCGAAGACGGCCGGAGTTGGCATCATCGCCCGCGTGCCCCTCGCTTCGGGACTGCTGAGCGGCACCTACACCGCGCAGACGACCTTCGCGGCGAACGACCACCGCAGCTACAACCGCGACGGCTCGGCATTCGACGTAGGGGAGACCTTCTCGGGGGTCGACTTCGAGCGGGGAGTCGCCGCCGCACAGGAGTTCGCTGCACTGCTGCCGGAGGAAGCCGCGGCATCCGGATTCACCACCGCGCAGGTGGCCATCGCCTGGGTCGCGCAGCTCGATGGCGTGAGCGCCGTCATTCCTGGGGCCCGAAACGTGGCGCAGGCCGAGAGTAATGCTGGGTCTGGCTCGGTGCCGCAGCTGAGCCCGGCATTCACCACAGCGGTGACGGAACTCTACGACCGCGAGTTCCGCGCGGCAGTGCACGACCGCTGGTAGAGCCTCGGCGGTCGGTCACCGGCGATCGATAACCGGTGGCGAGTGTGGAGCGCACCGCCGGCATCGAGACCAGGTCAGTGTGCGTCGGGATCCATGCCTGTCCGCGTGCCCGACTCGAGCCCGGCGATAGCCGCGAGGTCGGCGGTGTCCAGTTCGAAATCGAACACCAGGAAATTCTCTACGATGCGACTCGCCGTCACTGACTTCGGGATCACCACGTTGCCGAGCTGCAGGTGCCAGCGGATCACAACTTGCGCGGGAGTGCGATCGTGTTTTGCCGCGATGGAGTCGAGCACGCGATCCCCGATCAGTCGCCCGCGCGCCAGCGGAGACCACGCCTCGGTGCGGATGCCATGGCTGGTGTCGTAGTCCCGAACCTGCTGTTGGGGAAGCCACGGGTGCAGCTCCACCTGGTTGATCGCTGGCACGGTGTCGGTCTCGGCGAGCAGGCGGTCGATGTGATGGGGGGCGAAGTTAGAGACCCCGATCGACAGGGCGCGGCCGTCCGCTTTGATCGCCTCGAGCGCTCGCCAGGTCTCCACGAACAGGTCGGTGGACGGCACCGGCCAGTGAATGAGGTACAGGTCGACGTAGTCGAAACCGAGCAGTTCCAGGCTCGTGTCGAAGGCGCGGCGCGTCTTGTCGAAGCCGTGGTCGTCATCCCAGACCTTGGTCGTGACGAAGACCTCGCCGCGAGGAACCCCGGAGGCTCGCACGCCGTCGCCGACGCCGCGCTCGTTGTTGTAGAGCGTGGCGGTATCGATGTGGCGGTACCCCGCGTCGAGCGCGACCTCCACGACCCGCGCCGCTTCGGCATCCGGCACCTTGTACACTCCCAGGCCGAGCTGAGGGATGTCGCGGCCGTCATTGAGACGCAGATTGGCGGGAGTCGTGGTGGGAGTCATCCCTCCATTATGGAAGATTCGTTCGTCCCACCATCTCGATGCACACTGTTAACTACGCCCGGCGTTCGGGTGAAATCATGCCAAGGAGAAGCATGCCAAAGCTCATGATCATCGTCGGAAGCGTTCGCCCGGGCCGGATCGGCCTGTCCATCGCCAAGTGGGTGCGCGACTCGGCGCTCGCGCGGGGGGACTTCGAGGTGGACTTCGTCGATCTCGTGGAGCTCGGACTTCCGTTCATGGATGAGCCGAATCATCCGCGACTCCGCTCCTACACCAAGCAGCACACCCTGGAGTGGAGCGCCCGCGTCGACGCGGCGGACGCAATACTGCTTGTGACTCCCGAATACAACCACAGTTTTTCGCCCGCCCTGAAGAACGCGCTCGACTACCTTTCCGCGGAGTGGTGGCGTAAACCTGTCGCGTTCGTGAGCTACGGCGGGATTTCCGGGGGAACCCGCGGGGTCGTGGCACTGGAGCCCGTCGTCATCGGACTCGGGATGGTGCGGGTCGGTTCGGAGGTGGAGATCCCATTCGCCGCGCGCCTCGTCGTCGACGGTGTCTTCTCGCCGGAGGAGAAGGAAGTGGCGATCCTCGGCAAGCTCTTCGACGAGACGGTTGTGCTCGCTGGGGTGCTCGGGCCGTTGCAGGGATAGCGGGGCGCCAGCAGGCGCCAGGGCCTATCCGGGATGTGTTGCGATCGGCTCCGTGTCGGGGATCGGGCTGGCGTCGCGGCCGCGAAGGTCGGGGTGTGCTCGATGGAAGATCGTCGGGAGGAGAAATCCGAGTCCGGCGAATACCGCCGCAACCCAGAATGCGCCGGGGGCGTTGAATCGGTCGATCAAGAACCCGGCGACGGCCGATCCGATCGCCGCTCCGATCAGCTGTCCGGTGCCGACCCAACCGTATGCCTCGGCGGTCTCGCTGAACCGCACGCTCGACGAGACGATCGCGAACATCACAGCGAGGGCCGGGGCGATGCCGATTCCCGCGATGAAGAGGGTGACCGCCAGCCACCAGAAGTTGAGGGATGCCGCGGCCAGCGACACCCCGACGAAGATCGCGAACAGGCGGCGGGCGAGTGCCCACGGGCCGATCGGGATGTGCCCGAGCGCGAGTCCTCCGATCAGCGAGCCGACCGCGAAGAGGCCGAGGACGAGTCCTGCCTGCGGTCCGCTCTTGCCGAAGGCCGAGACCACCCCCGCTTCGACCGCTGCGCAGGCGCCGACGAGCAGGAACCCGGTGGTGGTCGCGAGCAGCACCGCCGGCTTCTTCAGCACGGCTCCGAGATTGCGCTTGCTGCGGGGGATGCGTACCCGGCCGACCTCGGGAGAGGAGATGAACCAGATGCCGCCGCCGATCAGAAACACCAGGGCGACGAGAATCGCGAGCACCGTGCTGACCTGGATGGCCAGGAAGGTAGTGATCACCGGGCCAACCACCCAGATCACCTCCTGGGCCGACGCGTCGAGCGAGAACAGGGGGGTGAGCTGACGCGAGTTGACCATCTTGGGATAGATCGTGCGCACCGCCGGTTGAATCGGGGGAGTGCTGAGTCCGCTGATAAATCCGATCGCCATGTAGAGTCCGATCGGCAGCGCAGGGGCGAGCGCGATGGTACCGACCGCTGTCGCGCACACGATCATGGTGAGCACAAGCACGCGGCGCATACCCCAGACGCCCATCCATCGGCTCGTCAGCGGGCCGGCGATCGCCTGGCCGAGGCTGGTGGCGGCGAGCACGAGGCCGGCCGCGAAATACGAACCGGCGATGTGCTGGATGTGGAGCAGGAAGGCGAGCGAGAGCATTCCGTTGGGAAATCTCGCAACCAGCTGGGCCGCCATGATGCGCGCGACGCCGCGCGTTTTCAGGAGGCTCAGGTAGGTCTTCACAAGGCTGCAAGCCTACCGGTCGGGCAGAAATTCGCCGGTGTCAGATGTCGCGGATACGCTCATCACCTGCACCTCGGGAATTGTGCACAGCCTGTGTAAAAATCGGCGAACTTATCCACACTCTGTGGATGACACGCCCACTACATATAGGGTTACCGTTTTGTCAGAGGCCCGATATATAGTGGTCAAACCGCGGAAACGCTGTTCTTCGATCCCCGCGATCGGAGGGCGTGAAATAACGGTTTCCGCACACTATTTCGACCCTGCTGAGGGGCGCACGAGGGGAAGCAAACGTGGCAATCACCGTAGTAAAGCGCAATGGCCAGCGCGAGCCGTATGACGCGAACAAAATCAACATTGCGATCGAGCACGCCAGTACCGGTCTCGACGAGAACATCACCTGGGTCACGCAGATCGCGAGCGAGCTCGAGTTGACCCTGTTCGACGGCATCACCACCCAGCAGCTCGATGAGGCGGTCATCCAGGTCGCCCTTCAGAACGTGAAGGACGACCCGGCCTTCGACACGGTGGCCGCGCGCCTGCTCCTCAAGACGATCTACAAGCGCGTGCTCGGCGACTACGAGAGCGCGGAAGAATTGAAGGCGCTTCACGCCGGCCAGTTCGAGGCGAACGTGGCCCGCGGTGTGGAAGAAAAGTTGCTCGATCCCCGTCTCATCGAACTCTTTGATCTCAAGGTGTTGGCGAATGCCCTCGAGCCCGCGCACGACGAGCTGCTCAAGTACATCGGCGTTGTCACCCTCAACAACCGATATGGCATCAAGGGCCGAAACGGCGATGCGCTCGAGGTGCCGCAATACTTCTGGATGCGCATCGCGATGGGGCTCTCCCTCAACGAGGCGAATCCAACGGCGCACGCCATCAAGTTCTACGAGAAGATGTCGCAGCTCGAATACCTCGCTGCGGGATCCACCCTCGTCAATGCCGGCACCGTTTACCCCCAGCTCGCCAACTGCTTCGTCATGGAGATGCAGGATGACATGGAGCACATCGCCAAGACGACCCGTGACGTGATGTGGCTCACCAAGGGCACCGGAGGAATCGGCCTCTCGGTCACCAAGCTGCGCGCGCAGGGCTCGCCGATCCGCTCGAACAACACCACCTCGACCGGCCCGATCCCGTTCATGCACACGATCGACTCGATCCTGCGCGCGGTCAGCCGCGGCGGGAAGAAGTTCGGCGCACTCTGCTTCTACATGGAGAACTGGCACCTCGACTTCCCCGAGTTCCTCGACCTTCGCCAGAACTCGGGCGACCCCTACCGGCGCACCCGTACCGCCAATACCGCGGTCTGGATCTCCGACGAGTTCATGAAGCGCGTCCAGAACGATGACGACTGGTACCTCTTCGACCCGCTCGAAGTGCAGGATCTCAACGAGCTCTACGGCAAGGCGTTCTCGACGAAGTACAACGAATACGTCGTCAAGGCCGAGGCCGGCGAGATGCGCCTGTTTAAGAAGATCACCGCGCGCGAGCAGTTCAAGTCGATCCTCATCTCCCTCCAGACCACCAGCCACCCGTGGCTGTGCTGGAAAGACACGATCAACAACCGTGCGCTCAATAACAACACAGGCACGATCCACCTCTCCAACCTCTGCACCGAGATCACACTGCCGCAGGACGAAGACAACGTTTCGGTCTGCAACCTGGCGTCGATCAACCTGTCGCGTCACCTCGACGATGCGGGGAAGTTGGATTTCGCCAAGATTGAAGAGAGTGCACGTCTCGCCGTGCGCCAGCTCGATAACCTCATCGACATCACCCGTTCCTCGGTGCAGGAGGCCGACTTCTCCAACGCCCAGAACCGTGCCGTTGGTCTCGGCGTCATGGGGTTCACCGACGTGGTTGAGCGTCTCGGCTTCAGCTACGAAAGCGAAGAGTCCTACGACCTGATCGACGAGATTATGGAACACGTTTCCTACGCGGCGATCGACGAGAGCGCCAACCTCGCACAGGAGCGTGGTTCCTATCCGAATTTCGACGGCTCGCGCTGGTCTGAGGGACTCGTGCCGCTCGACTCGATTGCGCTTACCGAAGCCGATCGCGGCATGGAGATTAAGGTCAACCGCACGACCCGTCTCGACTGGGACGCGCTGCGCCTGAAGGTCAAGGGCGGAATTCGCAATGCGACGCTTATGGCGATCGCGCCGACCGCATCCATCGGGCTCGTGGCAGGCACGACGCCGGGTCTCGATCCGCAGTTCTCGCAGATCTTCTCCCGCTCGACCTCGAACGGCAAGTTCCTCGAGGTGAACCGCAACCTGGTGAAAGACCTGCAGGACCTGGGGATCTGGGATACTACCCGCGAGGCCATCCTGCGCAGCCAGGGTGACATCCAGAACATCGCGGCGATCCCGGATCACCTGAAGGCCACGTATAAGACGAGCTTCCAGCTCTCGCCCTATTCGTTCCTCGAGGTCGCGGCCCGTTCCCAGAAATGGATCGACCAGTCCATCAGCCGCAACATGTACCTCGAAACGCGTGACCTCGGCGACATGATGGACATCTATTTCGCAGCCTGGGAGCGTGGCGTCAAGACCACCTACTACCTGCACATGAAGCCGCGTCACACAGCCGAGCAGTCCACGGTGAAGGTGAACAAGTCGGAGCAGATCGGTGGGGGAGCCACCAGTTCGGCCCGAAGGGGCTTCGGCTCGGCAGGTGGTTCGGCCCCGGCCGGTGCGCCGGCTGCCAGTGCACCTACCGTCGCAGCGCCGATTGCGTCCGCGCCCGCTGTCGCACCCGGTCTCTCTGCACCGGTCGCCGAGGTCGCCGCCCCTGCACCCAAGCGTGGCTTCGGTTTCGGTGGGCTCGCTCCCAAGTCGGGAGAGTAGATAGTGAGTAACGACTCCACCGTTTTCGAATACGAAGTACCGGTCGACCCAATGGACGACCTCCAGTGCGATAGCTGCCAATGATTCGGGATGGTCGCTGAGCGAGCTCCACGATCACCAAATTTCGTCAACAGTGTTATCTAAGAAAGAAGAACAGCTCATGGGAATTCTCGGAACCGGCCTACAAGAGGGCCTCCTTCTCAAACCAATTCGCTACCAGTGGGCGATGGACCTCTACGACCAGGCGGTCGCAAACACCTGGTTCCCGAACGAGATCCAGCTCGGCGAGGACATCGCGGACTTCAAGAAGATGACTGACGAAGAGCGTCACGCGGTCACCTTTCTGATGAGCTACTTCAACCCGAACGAGCTGCTGGTCAACAAGGCCCTCGCCTTCGGCGTGTATCCCTATGTGAACGCGGCAGAGTGCAGCATTTATCTCGCGAAGCAGATGTGGGAAGAGGCCAATCACTGCATGTCGTTCGAGTACGTGCTCGAGACCTTCCCCATCGATCGGGAGGCGGCGTACAACTCGCACGTCAACGTCCCCTCGATGGCGAAGAAGGAAGAGTTCGAGATTCGGTACATCCGTCGCATGACGGAGAACACTCTCGACATCACGACGACCGAGGGCAAGAAGGACTT
Organism: Frigoribacterium sp.; assembly: GCA_025408445.1. Lineage (GTDB taxonomy): Bacteria > Actinomycetota > Actinomycetes > Actinomycetales > Microbacteriaceae > Lacisediminihabitans. The sequence continues at coordinate 9,498 of JANYIZ010000122.1, forward strand.
CGTGCGTAATCTCGTGGCGTACAACGTGATCCTCGAGGGCCTCTGGTTCTACTCGGGCTTCATGGTTGCGCTGTCGTTCCGCCAGCGCAACCTGCTGCGCAACTTCGGTTCGCTCATGGACTGGGTCGTTCGCGACGAGTCACTGCACCTCAAGTTCGGTATCAACCTGATCCTCACGGTGTTGGAAGAGAACCCCGACCTGCAGACGGAGGAGTTCGCTGCCGAGATCAAGCAGATGATCCTGGATGCCGTGGAGCTCGAGGAGCAGTACAACCGCGACCTTCTCCCCGGTGGCATCCTCGGGCTCAATGCCAACTACATCAACCAGTACGTCAAGTATCTGGCTGACCGTCGGCTTGAGGAGCTCGGCTTCGAAGCCGAGTACAACGTGACAAACCCGGCCAAGTGGATGGCGACGGCCAACGACACCCTGCAGCTTGTCAACTTCTTCGAGTCGACGAACACGTCGTACGAGTCCAACGCGTCCGCGACAGTAGGCGCGAAGTAGCCCTCTTGGACGGTCGGGCCATCTCGACGGACGGGTCAGCAGAGATGGTCTCTGTCGGCTGGCTCGATCCCCGGGCTGTCGCCCTGCGTGAGGCAATGGAAATCGAAATGGGCGTGATCTACGCGCCCAGCTTTGGCCGGTATACGCGAGAAATCCAGAGCCTGCTTGGGTCTGCGTTTAACGTGGATTCCTCCACGGTTGTCGCGACGGTACTCGCAGTTATCGGTGATGTGCCGGTCGGTCATGCGGGCCTGCGCCCGTGTGACGACCGGGGCTCTCTTGAGGTGAAGAAAGTGGTGGTGGATCCCGCCCATCGTGGCCGCGGCATCTCGCGCAGCCTGATGCTCGAACTGGAGCGGATCGCCCGCGAGCGAGGTGCGCCGTCCCTGGTGTTGCAGACCGGCGATCTCCAGCCGGTGGCGATTTCGCTGTACGAGAGTCTCGGCTTCCAGCTGATCCCGCCGTATCCACCGTTTCACCTCCTGGCGAACGCGCTGTGCTACGAGAAAGTGCTGTCTGCGGAGTAGCGGCTTTCGAGGCACGGCTCCGTGTCGCCACCGTGTCGCTGCCGTGGCGGCGGTAGTCGGTGCCAATGTCAAGGTGTAGGCTCCGAGCACAGTCGAGGCAAGGGTGCCGGAACCGTGCAGCGAGGCCCGAGGGCACGATAAATGTGACCACCGCGAAGAAGTCCGATCGTGGTGGTGATGGTCGTTCTTCTGCGGCCGGATTTCATCGGTCGCCGGATCGCTCCCTATGCCCCCCACCAGGAGAGAATAGGTAGAAAAAATGCGAATCAGATACGGGATTCCCGTTTTCGCTGTCGTCGTGGCGCTCGCGTTGAGCGGATGCGTCGACAACTCGACCCCGGCCGGTCCCGCGAGCTCAGGCGCACCAGCGGCCGCGAAAAAAGATGCGGCCGCTGCGGCCCTGCTTCCGAGCAAGATCGCCACGGCGGGCAAGCTCATCGTCGGCATCGATCCCACCTATCCCCCCAACGAGAAAAAAGACGCGAACGGCCTTCCCATCGGCTGGGAAGTCGAATTGATGGATGCGGTCGCCGGCAAGCTCGGTGTGAAAGCCGAGTATGCCGTGTCGAAGTTCGACACCATCATCCCGAGCATCACCGGGGGCAAGTACGACCTCGGGCTGTCGTCTTTCACCGACAACGCGGATCGGGAAAAAGTCGTCGACTTCGTGAACTATTACACCGCCGGCATCCTGTGGGCGTCGCCGGCAGGCAAGACGGTCAACCCGGACGACGCGTGCGGTCTCAAGGTCGCCGTCCAGGCCACCACTTTTCAAGACACCGACGAAATACCGGCCAAGTCCAAGGCCTGCACGGACGCGGGAAAGCCGGCGATCCAGGCGCTGAAGTTCGACACCCAGGACCAGGCGACCAACGCGGTGGCGCTCGGCCAGGCGGATGCCCTGAGCGCGGACTCTCCGGTCACCCTCTACGCTGTCGCACAACTGAAAGGCAAGCTGCAGGTCGCGGGCAAGTCCTTCGAGGTCGCGCCCTACGGGCTCGCCGTCAACAAGGGCAATGCGCTACAGAAGGCGCTCCAGAAGGCGCTCCAGTCGACCGTCGACGACGGCACGTACAAGAAGATCCTCGACAAATGGGGCGTTGCGGATGGCGGGATAGACAAGATCACGATCAACGCCGCGGCGAACGGCTAACAGGATGGCCCGTCCAGTTCATATCGGGTCGGCGGTGCGCTCATCCGTGCCGCCGACCGAGGGGTCTGCTAGCCACGACGGACGGGCCATCAAAGCGGTTCGGCTGCGTCATCCGATTCGCAACATCTTCGCCGCGATCATCGTCATTTTCGTGGCCGCGTTCGTCTACGACGCTGCACTGCGGCCGGCCTTCAACTGGCCGGCGGTCGGCAAGTACATCTTCGACCGCCGCATCTCGGAGGCGGCCGTCAACACCCTTCAGCTCACCGTCTATTCGATGGTGATCGCGATCGTACTCGGTGTGGTGCTTGCGGTCATGCGGCTCTCGCCGAATCCGGTTTTCAAGAGCATCTCGTGGTTCTATCTCTGGGTCTTTCGAGGCACGCCGGTCTACGTGCAGTTGACCTTCTGGGGGCTGTTGTCGGTCATCTACCCGGTGATCAACCTGGGACTTCCCTTCCTACATCCGTTCATCACGCTCCCCACCGGCGACGCACTCAATGTCTTCCAGCTTGCAATCATCGGTCTCGCGCTCAATGAGGCGGCCTACCTGGCGGAAATCGTGCGTGCCGGAATCCTCTCTGTTGATCGCGGGCAGGAAGAGGCATCGACGGCGCTCGGCATGACCTGGGTCCAGACGATGTGGCGCATCATCATCCCGCAGTCAATGCGTGTCATCATCCCGCCGATCGGCAATGAGGTCATCTCGATGCTGAAGACCACGTCGTTGGTCACGGCGGTGCCCTATAGCTTCGATCTGTTCACCCGGTCGCGAGACATCTCCGCGGAAACTTTCAACACGATCCCGCTGTTTCTCGTGGCCTCCCTCTGGTACCTAGCCTTCACCTCCATCCTCATGGTCGGCCAATACTTCCTGGAGAAGCGGTTCGCCCGAGGGGTTGGAGCTGCCCCATCGGAGAAGAGGGTCACGGTCGCAACCGGCCTAGTTCCCGTGGTCGGCTCGCCCGTCGAAGACACGGAAACGCACCCGGGCGACGGAAGAGGAGGCGGCACGCCGTGAACGATACCTTGATGGTGGATGCTGATCGCGTCTCGAAGAGTTTCGGCTCGAACCAGGTACTCAAAAGCATTTCCCTCACGGTGAAGCGCGGCGAAGTAATGTGTCTGGTCGGTCCGAGCGGATCGGGAAAATCTACGTTTCTTCGCTGCATCAATCACCTGGAGACGGTGGATGCCGGCCGCCTTCGCGTCGACGGCATTCTCGTCGGCTACCGCGAGAAGGATCAGATTCTCCATGAGCTCAAGCCTCGCGAAGCCGCGTTGCAGCGACGCGACATCGGGATGGTCTTCCAACGCTTCAATCTCTTCCCCCACATGACGGCGCTCGAAAACGTGATTGAGGCTCCGATGCGGGTCAAGAGGGTTCCGAAGGCGATGGCGGTGGAGCGTGCCAGGGAACTGCTGGCGCGGGTGGGACTCGCCGAGAAGGCCGACGCCTACCCCGCACACCTGAGCGGAGGCCAGCAGCAGCGCGTTGCGATCGCCCGGGCGCTCGCCATGGATCCCAAGCTCATGCTTTTTGACGAGCCGACCTCTGCCCTCGATCCCGAGCTCGTCGGTGAGGTGCTCGACGTGATGAAAAAGCTTGCCCAGGAGGGGATGACGATGATCGTCGTGACCCACGAGATGGGCTTCGCGCGTGAGGTGGCCGACTCGCTCGTCTTCATGGATGGCGGTGTGGTCGTCGAGTCGGGCGAGCCTCGCGAGGTACTCACCAATCCGCAGCACGAACGCACCCGGTCCTTCCTGTCCAAGGTTCTGTAGCGCTGCAGGTGCTGCGGATTCGCTGTGGTGCGCTCGGCGAAGTTGAAGTTTCCGCAGTCACTGGCGTAGCGTGCGAAAGAGCGTTCGCAGGCGAGCGCACCCAGTCGAGGATGACAGGAACACCATGACCGACCCGAGCTACTCCACCCTCTCCGTCGCCGCGATTCTCAAGGAATCGGCGGATCGCACGCCCGACAACATCGCATTGGTTGTGGGAAGCCAGGAGATCACCTACGCCGAACTGTGGACGCAGACTCGCTCTTACGCCGGAGCCTTGCTCGGGCGAGGGGTGAGCGAAGGCGACGCGGTCGCGATCCTCATCCCGAACGTCGCGGACTTCGCCCGCACCTATTTCGCGATTCTCAGTATCGGCGGAATCGTCGTACCGATCCACGCGCTGCTCAAGGCCGACGAGATCGAATACGTGCTGCGCGACTCGGGCGCCACGATGCTCATCTGCGCCGCTCCGCTTCTGGGGCAGGGTGCCAAAGGTGCCGAACAGGCCCGCATCCCGGTGCTGTCGGTACTTTCGCCAGATCCGATCGAAGGAATCCCGCAGCTGGAGACGCTCGCCGCTGAGGCCGAGCCGATTCGCACCTATCTGCCCCGCCAGCCCTCGGACACGGCAACAATCCTCTATACGAGTGGCACCACCGGCAAGCCGAAGGGGGCGATGGGCAGCCATTTCGCGCTCGTCGAGCAGACCAACACCCTGCTGCTCAGCACCTTCGACATGCGCGCGGATGACACGGTGTTCGGAGGTCTTCCGCTCTTCCATACCTTCGGCCAGACCTGCACCCTTAACACCGGCCTGCGTGCCGGCGCGAGGATCGTGCTGCTGCCGAAGTTTGACGGTGACTCCGCCCTTCGCCTGCTCATCGACTCCGAGTGCACGATCATGATGGGCGTTCCCACCATGTACATCGCTCTCCTCGAAGCGGCAAAGAAGACCACGGAACGGCCGAAGCTACGGTATGCGGTCTCCGGGGGATCATCCCTTCCCGTCGCCGTCATCGAACGGTTCAGGACCGAGTTCGGGGTGGAGATCTATGAGGGCTACGGCCTCACTGAAACGTCGCCGGTCGCAAGCTTCAACCATGTGGGCCGCACGCCTCGCCCCGGGAGCATCGGTACCCCGATCTGGGGAGTGGAGGTTGAGATCGCACGGGCCGAGGTCGAGGAGGCGATCGAACTGCTCCCCATCGACGAACTCGGCGAGATCGTGATCCGCGGTCATAATCTCATGAAGGGTTATCTCAACCTGCCGGAGGAATCGGCCAAAGCGGTCGTCGATGGTTGGTTCCGCACGGGAGACCTCGGCACCAAAGACGCGGATGGCTACATCTGGATCGTGGACCGTAAGAAAGACATGATCTTGCGCAACGGCTACAACGTATATCCGCGTGAGGTCGAGGAGGTTCTGGTGGCGCATCCGGCGGTCTCAAGTGTCGCGGTCTTCGGGGTGGCGCACGAGATGCATGGCCAGGAGATCATGGCTGTCGTCGTGCTGAGCCCCGGAGCAGACGTCGACACCGCCACGCTCGCAGCGTTCGCGAAGGAAAAACTGGCCGCCTATAAATACCCCCGCAGGGTTGAGATCGTGGAAGTGCTCCCCCTCGGGCCGAGCGGCAAAGTGCTCAAGCGCGAGCTCGTGGCGATCTACGAGGCAGAGATGAAAGCCGTGGTTGATCCCCACTCATAACTGGTTAGGGTAGGCTTACCTAAAGGAGTCCGGCGATATCGCTGCCGGTCCAGAGCCTGCCCGTGACTAGAGGAATTCCCATGACCACCACCCCGAAATGGGTCGCCGCCGCGGCGCTCTCACTCGCGACCGTCATCGTGCTCGCTGGATGCTCCGCGGCGACACCGGCGGCCAGCGCTACGCCCGGCGCGAAGCCCAGCGGAGCGATCACGGTCTACAACGCGCAGCACGAAGAACTCACTCAAGCCTGGGCCGATGAGTTCACGAAGGAGACCGGCGTCACTGTCACGCTCCGCAACGGTGACGACTCCGAGCTTGGCAACCAGTTGGTGCAGGAGGGGAGCGCCTCGCCCGCTGATGTGTTCCTCACAGAGAACTCTCCAGCAATGAGCCTCGTCGATAATGCCAAGCTGTTCGCCCCGGTAGATGCCGCTACTCTCGCCCAGGTCCCCAAGGCCTATCGGCCGTCGACCGGCCACTGGACCGGTATTGCCGCGCGCAGTACCGTTTTCGTCTACAACCCGTCCCTGCTCTCGGAGGCCCAGCTGCCGGCATCCCTCTTGGATCTGGCGGATGCGAAGTGGAAGGGTCGGTGGGCGGCCTCACCATCGGGTGCCGATTTTCAGGCCATCGTGAGTGCGCTTCTGGCCCTGAAGGGCGAGAAAGCGACCGCGGCGTGGCTCGCGACGATGAAAGTAAACAGCACGACCTATAAGGGAAACAGCACGGTTATGAAGGCGGTCAACGCGGGCGAGATCCCCGCCGGCGTGATCTACCACTACTACTGGTTCGGAGACCAGGCCGGCACAGGTGAGAACAGCGCAAACACGAAGCTCTACTACTTCAAGAACAAGGATCCCGGCGCTTTTGTAAGCACCTCGGGTGGCGGAGTGTTGAAGACGGCGAAGAATGCTGTGGCAGCCCAGGCGTTTCTGAAATTCATTACGGGAAAAGCCGGACAGGCCATCCTCCAGTCGGGCAGCTCGTTCGAATACCCCGTTGCCAGCGAGGTCGCCGCGAACAAGGCACTGGTTCCCCTCGTCGACCTGAACGCCCCCGTACTCGATCCGTCGAAGCTCGACAGCCGTAAGGTCACCGACCTCATGACCGCTGCGGGAATTCTTTAGGCCAACAGGGAAAGACTCCGCCGGTGACTCGACTCCGACATCGCACCCCGGCGGCCATCATCGCGAGGGCCGCCGGGGTATCACTGTTGGGTCTGGTGCCGCTCGGATACGTAGTTGTCACCGCGATCGCAACCGGCGCACCGACGCTCTCCGCTCTCGTTTTCCGCCCAAGGGTCGCAGAACTGCTCGCGAACACGGCAGGGCTGGTGCTCATCACCGTGCCGCTCTGCGCCCTCGTCGGGGTCGCGGCCGCCTGGCTGGTCGAGCGCACGAGGCTCGCTGGCTCGCGTGCGTTCGGGATCCTGCTCGTCGTACCGCTGGCCATTCCCGCTTTCGTCAACAGCTACGGCTGGGTGAGTGCAGTGCCCTCGCTCAATGGGTTGTGGTCGGGCGTGCTGGTAGCGGGACTCTCTTACTTTCCGCTCGTCTACCTCCCAACCGTCGCGGCGTTGCGTCGACTCGACCCTGCCGTTGAGGAGTCCGCTCGGTCACTCGGCGTCCCGCCGCTCGGGGTCTTTCTGCGAGTGGTGCTGCCGCAGCTGCGCCTTCCCATCCTCGGCGGGTCGCTGATCATCGCCCTGCACCTGCTCTCGGAATATGGTGCCTTCGCGATGATCCGGTTCGATACCTTCACCACTGCGATCGTCGACCAGTTCCGTTCCACTTTCAACGGCCCGGCCGCCAACGCCCTGGCCGGCGTTCTGGTGCTGTGCTGCCTGTTCCTCTTGGTGGGCGAGTCCGGCGCCCGTGGGGGAGCACGATATGCGCGTATCGGCACGGGCTCGGCTCGGCCCGCAGGTCGCACCCTCCTCGGCTCGTGGGCGCCGATCGCCTATCTCTTTCTCGGCCTTCTCGTAGCGCTGTCGGTAATCGTGCCGTTCGCGAGCGTGGCGCGGTGGCTCGTCTCGGGTGGACTCGCCATCTGGTCAGACCGCTATCTCCTCACAGCCCTGGGCCAGACCATCGGTTACGGGCTGGTCGGTGCGCTGGTCACGTGCCTTCTGGCCTTCCCGATCGCCTTCCTCGCGGTGCGGTTTCCCGGTCGGGTCGCCCGCGTCCTCGAGTCAATCAACTATGTGACGAGTTCGCTCCCCGGGCTCGTGACGGCTCTCGCGTTTGTGACCGTGGCCATCCGATTGATGCCGGCGCTGTACCAGACCACTACCCTCGTGATCGTGGTCTACCTCCTGATGTTCCTGCCGCGCGCGATCGTGAACCTGCGCTCCGGACTCGCCCAGGTGCCGCCCGGGCTTGAGGAGGCGGCTCGCTCACTCGGTCGGCATCCCCTGGTCGCGTTCTCGACGGTCACCCTCAGGTTCGTGATGCCATCGGCGCTCGCGGGGGCGTCCCTGGTATTCCTTGGCATTGTCACAGAGCTGACATCTACCCTGTTGCTCGCACCGAATGGCACGCGCACACTCGCCATCCAGTTCTGGTCGCGGGTGAACGACATCGACTATGTCGGCGCTGCACCCTATGCCAGTCTCATGATCCTGCTCTCGTTGCCTGTTACCTACCTGCTCTTCGCGAGATCACGTTCCGAGAGAACGGCGGTGAACAGCATATGAGCGAGATCGAACCCAGCACCTCCGAACACAGCACGATCGACCTGCGCGGCATTGGAAAGCGCTACGGTTCGACCCCCGTGCTCGAATCGATCGACCTCTCGGTGCCCGCCGGGTCGAAGACGGTGATCGTCGGATCGTCAGGGTCGGGCAAGACCACGCTTCTGCGGTTACTCAGCGGTTTTGATTTTCCGGATGTCGGCACCATCCGTATCGGTCGGGAGATCGTCGCGGGTCCCGGGGTTGCCGTCCCGGCCCATCGCCGCGGCGTCGGTCATGTCGCGCAGGACGGCGCCCTGTTTCCCCATCTGACTGTTGGGCAGAATGTGGCCTTTGGGCTCGATCGCCACGAACGCGACGACCGCCCGGCGATCGTCTCCGAGCTCCTCGACCTCGTGTCCCTCGATCCGGTATTGGCGTCGCGCAGACCGGACGAACTCTCCGGCGGGCAACAACAGCGCGTTGCACTCGCCAGGGCCATGGCCCGGAAGCCAAGCGTGATGTTGCTCGACGAGCCGTTCTCCTCCCTCGACACCGGCCTGCGCGCCTCCACTCGCGAACTCGTTTCCGCCGCGCTCACGTCCGCGGGCATCACGACGGTTCTCGTGACCCACGACCGCGCTGAAGCCCTCACCTTCGGCGATCAGGTCGCTGTGCTGCGCGACGGGCGACTTGCGCAGGTGGGAACTCCGACGGCGCTGTATTGTTCGCCGACCGACCTCGCAACCGCGCGCTTTCTCGGCGATGTCGTGCTCCTTGAGGCGAACGCATCCGCCGGTCAGGTTCGCTGCCCGCTCGGTGTCGTCGCGCGGTGCACCTCCCTCAATGGAGGCTGCACGGCGCTGTTTCGGCCTGAGCAGCTGGTCATCGATCTTCTCGTACCGGGAGTGGATGCCGGTGGCATCGTCGCTCGCATTGCCGCCGCCGAGTTTCAGGGCTCATCCCAGCTTCTCACTCTCGAGATCGCGGGAACTTCGGGGCTCGAACTGCCTGTCGCCAGCGGGATCCAGTATCGAGTGGGGGACCAGGTGACGATCCACACCATCGGCGACGCTATCGTTTTTCCTGCGAGCTGAGGGGCATCCCGTCGCGTTGCCGTCACGCAGAGCAACACTCGCGCGCCTGGAGCGCCACTGTATTACGGTCGAAGTCATGAGCCGCTCACTGAATGTCGTCGCGATCTCCGGGAGCCTTCAGGCGCCATCGAAGACCATCGCGCTGGTCGAGGAGATCGTTGCGGAGTTGGCAACACGCCTGCCCATCGACGCACACTTCATCAAAATCAACGAACTCGGTCCGTCGTTCGCGGGTTCGCTCAGCCGCGCGGGGCTACCGCTGAACGTCGAGCGAGAACTGCAGCGCATCGAGACCGCCGACCTGCTTGTCGTCGCCTCTCCGGTCTATCGGGCGTCGTTCACCGGGCTCTTCAAGCACCTTTTCGACTTCGTGGACCAGTACGCGCTGGTCGACACCCCGATCCTGCTCGCCGCCACCGGCGGTTCGGAGCGCCATGCGCTCATCATCGAGCACCAGTTTCGTCCCCTGTTCTCGTTCTTCCAGGCGCTCACGCTGCCGCTCGGTATCTATGCACACGATTCGGATTTCACCGATTACCGGGTGTCAAGCACGTTCCTGCACGATCGCATCCGTAAGGTCATCGAACGATCGCTGCCGATCATTACGGCGAACCTGGAGGAGAAGCTGAATGTCGAGCGAGTCCTCGACGGACAACTCGTGCTGAACGACGAGACCGTCGCCCCGGCCGTGGTGCGACTGCTGACCTGATAGCTACTCCGTCAGCACCCGAACGATTCGCTGCAGCGATACCGGCTCGGCCGTGCCCAGATGCTGGGCAAACAGGCTGAGCCGCAGTTCTTCGAGCAGCCAACGCGCCCGCACAAGCGATAGTTTCGAATTCGGTGCGAGCGGCAGGCTGCCACCAGCCAGCTCGAAACGAGCGGTCGCGGTCTGCACTTCGGCCATCCAGACCCGGTCTCGACCGAGATTCTCGCCGAGCTTGCCGATGCGGTGCACGATGCCAGCGAGGTAGACCGGCAATCGGCGCAGTTGTTCCAGGCCGGTCACGGAGGCGAAGCCGGGATAGACGAGAGCCGAAAGCTGCTCGCGAGCATCGGCGAGCGGGCTGAGCATGGCAATGTTGGAGGCCGCCTTGATCGCCTTTTCGGCGTCGCGCGAACCAGTTATAACTTTCGTCAGCAGCGAGACCGTCTGGAACAGGGCATCCATGATCGTGGCCGAGATCTCGTCGCGAATGGTTTCGAACTGCGTGCGAGTCCAGATCTCGCGGTCGTCGACCACCGCGTCGATACAGGCCGCCATGCAGTCCGCGAAGAGCTCGGCGGTCGTGCGGTACGGGCTCTGCGCAAGAGTGAGCTTCTCGGTATGGGTGAGGTGCTCCTGCACGTAGGACACCGGCGAGGGGATCGCGAGCAGAAGCATCCGCCGCACTCCACTGTGCTGTTCCCGCGCCTGGTCGCCGGGCGTGCTCATGAGCCGGATGGAGACGCTCGTGCCGTCGTCAACGAGGGCGGGGTAGGCCCGGATGGTATTGCCACCCTGCTTCGTGTCGAGAGTGCGCGGCAGCTCGTCGAAGTCCCAGGTCGTGAGCCCCGCCCGCTCGAGGTTGCTGCGGGGGGTGACGGAT
>JANYIZ010000123.1 GCA_025408445.1 Frigoribacterium sp.
AGAGACGATGACCTCCATGCTCGACAGGTCGTACTGGTCGACGAGCGGATGCTTCGCCAGTGCCACCGCGATCGGAGGCGCAATGAATGCCCAGTTGATCTGGAAATCCTGGATGATACGCAGGAACTCCGCCAGGTCGAATCGCGGCATCGTCACCAGCCGGGCCCGGGTACGAAATGCCATATTCAGAAGCACAGTCATGCCATAGATGTGGAAGAACGGCAGCACCGCGAGTACCCGGGAAGCCGAATCCGCCCCCAAAAGGGGAAGGGACTGTGCCACATTCGCCACGAGGTTGCGATGGGTGAGAATCACCCCCTTCGGACGGCCCGTCGTACCCGAGGAGTACGGCAGCACGGCGATCTGCTTGGCGGGGTCGAACCGCACGTCGGGCGCGGGGTTGTTTTCGGTGAGCAGGTCACGCAGCGACGCATGGCCCTCGGCTCCATCGAGCACGATCACATGGTCGTCGGCGATTCCGGCCCGCGAAGCCGCATCTTTCGCGGCGGCGAGAAGCGGCGACACCGTGAAGAGGAAGCGCGCCTTCGAGTCGCTGAGCTGCGTGCCCATCTCCTCCCCGGTGTAGAGCGCGTTGACGGTCGTCGCGGTGGCACCCGCCCGCAGGATGCCGTGAAAGACCGCAGCGAAGGCGGGCACGTTGGGCGAATGCAGCGCCACGACATCGCCGAGTCCGATACCTCGGGCCGCGAGCGCCCCCGCCACGAGGTTGATCTGGCCGATCATTTGGCGATAGCTCGTCTCGGCGCCGGAAGCGCCATCCACTATCGCGATGCGGTCCAGATCGGCCGCATCGATGCTGGCGAATAGGTAGTCGTAGACGCTGAGGTGCGGGATGTCGACATCCGGCAGAGGTCCTCGAAAAACCACGTGAATCTCCTTTGATCGTGTGGTGAGTGGTGCTCCTACTGTGGCCTAAGAAACCTATCGGTGTCAGGCGCGGAATGCCGAGATGAAGATGGCGGGCATTTTGAACCACGACGGTGCGGCAGCGAAACCGGCCAGCAGCCTGCCCGTTTTCTTGGCACTGCGGGCGGTGACGAACCACGGTGGCTTCGGGAACAGCGCGAACTCCCCATGCAGCGCGGACCGGGGGAACGGGCGGAATGGACCTCGAGCGATTGTCTTCTCGGTGCCGTCGAGCAGAAGGGCGTTGTGCACGACACCAATACCGCTCTGCACATTATCGAGAGTGTGACCGGGGAAGGCGCCCCACGGGGCTCCCGGGGTGAGAAAGCCGAGGGCGGTCCAGGTGTTGACCGCGATGGTGCCGTAGTCGAGTCTGGCCAGGGCGTTCTCGAATCCGGCGCCGAGCTGTTTGATGGTGCTCGGCAGCCCGATGATGTTGGCCCCGAGTGTACCGACGAAGTCGCGGTTGACGGTGTCGACCGCGGTGTCGAGGAATTCCTGCCCAGTGCCAGGGAGCTCGATCACACCGAGTACCGGCGAGAAGTACTCCGTCGTCAGGATCGTCGAGGCATCATCGTTCGCGTGGATGTCGACGAGCAGCCGCCCTCCGCTCGACCCGAATCGCTCGGCACCGGGGTAGGAGGTGGAGGCCGAGTCGACCCGGACATCGCTGCCCGGATACCACGGGGCGCGGTCGGGGGTGCGGGTGAGAGCGCTGCGCAGCTCCGCGAGGAATGCCTTGCGCTGCGGCCACTGGGAACTGAGCACCACTATCTGGCCGGCGATGCAGTTGTAGCCGCCGTTGTGCAGGCGCTGGGTGACCACGTGTTCGGCCTGGTATTTCAGGTCGGCCTGTGACCAAGCCCCGGGCAGCACGATGATGGGGGCCACGCCGCCGAGTTCGCTGGTGATCGGTTTTTTGAGCAATGGCGTGCCGGAGGCCTTGCGATCGGCCACCCCGGGGCCGGTGCCCCAGACGATCAGGTCGTGGGTGGCCGCGCTGCCGGTGATGTGCACGTGAGAGATGCCTGGATGGTTGGCGAGGTAGCTTCCGACATCGCCTGCACCCGTCACGATGCGCAGCAGACCGAGGTCGATGAGCGGTTTGAAGGCGGCTGAGTAGGGCGCGAGCATCCGGTCCATCACCGGATTGAGCTTGAGAAGCGCGACCCGGTTATGGGCAATAAGTTCATAGAGCACATCGAGCGGCGGGATGCCGGTGATGTTACCGGCACCGAGCACGAGGCCGACTCCGTTGGTCTCGGTCGGGGTGCGGGCACCGAGGCCGGCGGATGACCGCACCGAGTCCACGGACGTGCCCGGCTTCATCCACACTTCGGCGCTGAAACCGTGCAAGAGCAGTGCCTCATAGGCGTTCGCTGGCAGTACCGGCACGCTCACCCGACCGCCGGGCGCTGTGCCGAGTTTCTTGTCAGCGATCGGGCTCGTGCCGGAGGCGATCGCGCCCAGCGTGTGCTGAAGAGCGAGCAGGCTAGAGAGCACGACGTAGGGTCCCGAAATCCATTCTTCGCCTACGAAAGGCGAATCAGGGTCGAGGTTCTTCGCGCGAGTGGCCGCGTCGACCCACTGGTCCGCGGCCGCAGCGACAGAAGCATGCACCTGGCTGAGCAGGGAAACGCGGGCGGGAACGGTCATCTTGGCCCAGCGAGACTCGCCCTCGGAAAGCTGACTGATCGCGGAATCCAGATCGCCCCGAATGGATGCGTCGAGCGTGGGAACGGCCGTGGCGGGCACGGTCGGCTCTGTGGTGGTCATCAATCTCCTTTGATCGCTGCCTGCTTGGTCTTCGGCATAATCGCAACGACCATGCCTCACCTAAGAAGTTCCAGTATCGCCCATGATCGAGGAGAGTGCGATGGGCGAACGCCGCCTGTTCCCC
>JANYIZ010000124.1 GCA_025408445.1 Frigoribacterium sp.
CGCGCCCGAATATTCGGGCGCGCGTGTCACTCACGGCCGCATTTCACATACTCGCGAGCGAGGCACGCCTCCGATGGCGCCGCCGTGCACCACGATGGAACCGTGCAACTGGAACGCGCTGTCGACGACTTCGCGGTGCATCTCGCCGCCGAGCGCGGCTTCAGCGCGAACACGGTGCGGTCATATCGCTCGGATCTGGGCCAGCTCAGCTCTTTCGCTCACTCGCGCGGGATCGATGATGCCGATCGCGTCTCCCTCGAACTCCTTCGTGACTGGCTCTGGCAGGGCTCCCAGGCGGGATTGTCGCGGTCCACTCTCGCGCGTCGCTCTGCAGCGGTGCGCGGCCTCACTTCGTGGCTCGCGAAGACGCAGCAGGTTACCTTCGACGCGGCATCCCGGCTCAAATCCCCGCGCGCCGACCACCATCTACCCCGCGTTCTCACTGCTCTGCAGATGGACATCTTGCTCGCGGGCCTCGCCGCACGCGCCGCGTCCGATACTCCGGAAGCCATTCGCGACCTCGCGGTGATCGAATTGCTCTACGCATCGGCGCTGCGGGTGAGCGAGGTGACTGGGCTGGATGTCGCGAGCGTCGACCTCGGGCGCCTCACGGTACGTGTCACCGGTAAGGGATCCAAGGAACGTGTCGTGCCGTTCGGGGTCCCCGCAAAACGCGCCATCGAGCGCTATCTCGCTGTCGCCCGCCGTGGCCTGCTCGGGGATCCGACGGAAGCCCTGTTTCTCTCTGGTCGCGGGGTACGGCTGGGCACCCGCGCGGTCTACACCCTCGTGTCGACGCTTCTCTCCACCATCCCGGGCAGCGGCCCGTCCGGACCGCACGCGCTGCGGCATACGGCCGCAACGCATCTGCTCGACGGCGGCGCCGACCTGCGCGCGGTGCAGGAACTGCTCGGCCACGCCAGCCTCGGCACGACCCAGATCTATACCCACGTCTCGGCAGAACGGCTCAAAGAGAGCTACCGCTCCGCTCACCCGCGCGCCTGAGGAGCCCACCACCCCCGCGTGCTCGGGGAGCCCGCGCACCCCCGCGCCTCAGGAGCCCACCTCGCGCTCAAAGAACCACCCCGCACTGGGGGGAACTGCGCGCACTCAAGAAGCCAACCTGCCGCCTGACGACCGACCCCGGTATATAGATGCCGGTGATCACAGCGAGTCAGCTGTCGACGACCCCAACGAAGAACCCGCCGATCTCGTCGAACTCCTGACGGGCGAGGCCCGCGGCCGGTTCGGGCAGATCCCAGATGTTGTGGTCGGAGCAGCTGAGGTAGGTGAACTCCGGCCACCACTTCTTCGGGCGCACCGACTCGCTGTGACCGCAGATGTCGCAACTCAGCGTCACCCAGACGGGCCGCCCCCCTGAGCGGCGATTCGCGCGGGACTGCAGGAGCCAAGGAGGCGGATCCTTCTCGAGCGCCGCGAGGGCCTCTTCCGAAACCCAGCCCGGAATGTCGTGGCGCTGTGCCATGTCGAGCGGGATGTCGAGGCGCTTGGCGGCATCGCGTCGGCTGATCATTGTTCCAACGATAGTCACCGTTCGAGTGCGTCATGGCGGGAGCGGTAAGGACCGGGTCAGCAGAAGCACCGAGGGCGGGATTCCGCCGAGGTAGTTGAGTGGCGACACGTACTGTCCGTAGAGCCGCACGCCGAAATGAAGGCAGATAGATGAGCAATGGCCCGGGAGCAAGTGACCGACGTTGTCACCGCGCCGCACGGTTGTGCCCTGTGCCAGGTCGGATTCGACGGGTTCGTAGCTTGAGACCAGGCCATCTGCATGCGCGATGGATAGCACAGGCCGGTCCACCACCACCCCGGCGAAGTAGACGACGCCATCCGCTGGTGCCGTGACTACAGCCTCATCGGTCGAGGAGATGTCGATGCCCCGGTGTCCCGCGCCGTAGGCGCTTTCCGGGGCAATAAATGGACGCTCGATCGGATGGGGAACGGGTACCGGCCAGGCCCAGCTGGCGGTTGTCCCCGCCGCGGCGTGCGTTACCGTCGGCACGGGGGAGACCGATGCCGACAGGAGCACACTCAGGATCACCAGGCGACTAAGCCGGGTCGGCCGGGCGGCCGCGAACGAGGACAACACGTGCATAGTCTCCGTCGACGTGGGGCCGGAGGTCCGCGTCATCCGCGAAGCTGGGAAGAAATCAACGCTCGGGGTTGTGGGGAGGATGAGAGCGAACGAACCTCGCCCGGTGGTACTATCGTCACAGCATCTTGCTTATGGCGAGGTGACTACGCGTGCTCACGGCATCTTTGGATGCGACACATCTCCACCAGTCTCCACCCATTCCGATGGGTCGGGCGGACGTGTGTCGGGCGCCAGGATTGGCCGTCGACCGGCGGCCAGAGAAAACTGAAACAGTGCCTGCGGAGAACATCTGCGTGCGCAGAAAAGGAGACGGCTCATGGCCGTTGTCACCATTCGCCAGCTGCTCGACAGCGGCGTCCACTTCGGACACCAGACGCGCCGCTGGAACCCGAAGATGAAGCGATTTATCCTGACCGAGCGTTCGGGAAGCCACATCATCGACCTCCAGCAGTCGCTTCAGTACATCGACAAGACCTACGACTACGTCAAGGAGACCGTCGCGCACGGGGGAACCATCCTGTTCGTCGGTACCAAGAAGCAGGCCCAGGGTTCGATCCAGGAGCAGGCGCAGCGTGTCGGCCAGCCGTTCGTCAACCAGCGTTGGCTCGGTGGCCTTCTCACCAACTTCCAGACGGTCTCCAAGCGTCTCGCTCGCATGAAGGAACTGGAGGAGATCGACTTCGACGACACCACGCGTGGCTATACCAAGAAAGAGCTGCTCATCCAGCGCCGCGAGCTCATCAAACTGCAGCGCTCGCTCGGTGGGATTCGCAACCTCACGAAGACCCCGTCCGCGATCTGGATCGTCGACACCAAAAAGGAGCACCTCGCGATCGACGAGGCGCACAAACTGGGCATCCCGGTCATCGCGATCCTCGACACCAACTGCGACCCCGACGAGGTCCAATACCCGATCCCCGGCAACGATGACGCGATCCGTTCCGTCGGCCTCCTCACCCGCATCATCGCGGATGCCGCAGCCGAGGGCCTGATCCAGCGCCACCAGAAAGCGGAAGAGGGCACGGGCAACGTTTCGGCCGTCGAGCCGCTCGCGGAGTGGGAAGCAGAGCTCCTCGGGGCATCCGAGACGCCCTCTACCGAGGCCGAGAAGATCGAGGCCGTCGACGGCCTTGTCGCATCCACCGAATCGAACGCTGAGGCTGTTGTCGCGGTCATCGCCTCCGAGGTGCCGGTCGAGGAGAACGACGCGGACGCCATCGTCGCAAAGCACGAGGGAGCCGCTGACGCCACCATCCTGCCTGAGCACCACGTTGTCTCCGACGCGGATGCCGAGGCCAAGATCGAGGCCGAAGCCACCACGGCCGAGAAGTCACATCCTGCTGACTCCAAGCCTGCTGCTACTAAGCCTGCTGCTGCCAAGCCCGCCGACGCCAAGCCCGCTGCAGCAAAGCCTGCTGCCGCCAAGAAGTAAGGAACGTTTCTCCATGGCCGATTTCAGCCTTGAAGACCTCAAGACCCTTCGCGAGCGCCTCGGCACCGGAATGGTCGAAACCAAAAATGCTCTCGTCGAGGCTGGCGGTGACCTCGACAAGGCCACCGAGCTTCTGCGCCTGAAGGGTGCGAAGGGAAATGCCAAGCGCGCCGACCGTTCCACCAGTGAGGGACTCGTCGCCGCGAAGGAGAACGGCTCGACCACGACGCTCATCGAGCTGTCGTGTGAGACCGACTTCGTCGCAAAAGGCGAGAAGTTCGTGACCCTCGGCGACACCGTTCTCGACGCGATCGTCGCCGCCGGAGCATCCACTCCGGAAGAGGGTCTCGCGGCCCCGACCGGCTCGGCGACCGTCGCCGATTTGATCAGCAACGAGGCGGCCATTCTTGGCGAGAAAATTGTCTTGCGCCGCGTGGCCGTCATCTCGGGTGAGAAGTTCGCCGTGTACCTGCACAAAACCAACAAGGACCTGCCGCCCCAGGTAGGAGTGGTCGTCGGATACTCGGGAGACGACGCGGAGACCGCTCGCAGCATTGCGCAGCACATCTCGTTTGCCGATCCGCTATATCTGAGCCGCGATGAGGTGCCGACGGAGCAGGTTGAGTCCGAGCGTCGCATCGTCGAGGAGATTAGCCGCGGCGAGGGTAAGCCGGAGGCCGCGCTTCCCAAGATCATCGAGGGTCGAGTCAACGGGTTCTTCAAGCAGGTTGTGCTCCCGGAGCAGGACTACGCGCGCGACAACAAGCAGTCCGTCGCGACAGTGCTGAAAAATGCCGGCCTCACCGTGAAGGGGTTCGCCCGTTTCAAGGTCGGCGCCTAGCCAGCACTCTCCGTCGAGAAGCCCGGATCGCGCACGCGGTCCGGGCTTCTCTGCGCCCTCGGCCGCTGCGTGTCCCATCCTGCATCGACTTGGTAGTTGTTGCGACTTGGGAGGGTGCACAAGTCGCAACAACTACCAAGTCGATGCCGTGGGCAAGCGCGTGCGCTTGCGCGAGGGGCGGGTGCGGGGAGCGGATGCGCATAGCCAGGTTGCACGAATAGCCCGTGACCGGGCATCCGGTAGCCTGAAGGAGGCCACGACGAAGGAGCAGACATGACGAGCGCGCGCAAGAGACGGGTTCTGCTGAAACTCTCCGGCGAATCATTCGGCGGTGGCTCCCTTGGGGTCAATCCCGACATAGTGAGCTCGCTCGCTAAGGAGATCGCGGCGGCGGCGACGGATGTCGAGGTCGCCATCGTGGTGGGCGGCGGCAACTTCTTCCGCGGCGCCGAACTCAGTCAGCGCGGGATGGACCGTGGGCGAGCAGACTATATGGGGATGCTCGGCACGGTCATGAACGCCCTCGCGCTGCAGGACTTCCTCGAACAGGCCGGGGCCGAGACTCGGGTGCAGTCCGCCATCTCAATGACCCAGGTCGCCGAGCCGTACATCCCGCGTCGCGCGGAGCGGCATTTAGAGAAGGGCCGGGTCGTCATCTTCGGTGCCGGAGCGGGACTTCCCTACTTTTCCACCGACACCGTCGCGGCACAGCGCGCCCTCGAGATCAACGCGGATGTCGTGCTGCTGGCCAAGAACGGCGTAGACGGCGTGTACGACGCTGATCCCCGTACCAACCGCGACGCGAAGAAGCTCGAGCACGTGACGTACCAGGAGGCACTGGTGAAGGGGCTCAAAGTCGTGGACTCTACGGCATTCAGCCTCTGTATGGACAACCGGATGCCCATGGTCGTGTTCGGGATGGAGCCGCACGGGAACGTAACGGCGGCGATCCGGGGCGATCGCATTGGCACGCTGGTCTCCAATTAGCCTGGTCTCCAACGAAGGCGTGTCCAACTAAACTCAATCCAGTCCCATCCCCCTCGAAGGAGACCGTTCGTGATTTCCGATGTCCTGGCCGAAGCCAAAGAGAAGATGCACAAGTCCGTCGAAGCCGCAAAAGATGACTTCAGCAACGTGCGTACCGGCCGTGCCAACCCCGCGCTGTTCCAGAAGATCCTGGTGGACTACTACGGCACGCCAACTCCGCTTGGCCAGCTCGCGGGAATGAATAACCCCGAAGCGCGAACGCTGTTGATAACGCCCTACGACAAGGGTTCGCTGAAAGACATCGAGCGGGCGATCGCGACCGCACCGAACCTCGGGGCCAATGTCGGCAACGATGGCACGATCATCCGCGTCACACTTCCGGAGCTTACCGAGGAGCGTCGCCGCGAGTTCGTAAAGATCGTGCGCGCCAAGGGTGAGGATTCCAAGGTGTCGATTCGTAATATCCGACGCAAGGCGAAGGACGACCTCGACGGGCTGAAGACCGAAGTCGGTGACGACGAAGTGGCTCGTGGCGAGAAGGAACTCGAATCGCTGACGAAGGCGCACATCGACGCAATCGATGACGCCCTGAAGAAGAAGGAAGCCGAGCTTCTCGAGGTTTGAATGACTGAGCCAAGCGAACGAGCCCCCGTAAAGAAGAGCCGCGGTCGCGCGAAACGCGAAGAAATCGAAGCGCGCGCCCACGTGCTCGAAGAAGAGTTCAGAGCGCAGGTTGCGGCGACCCGTGCCCAGATCGACGCGACCACGGTGAAAATCGAGGCGCGTACCGGGCGAAACCTGCCGCTGGCCATCCTCATCGGTGTGGGGCTCGGCGCGCTGCTCATCGGCAGCCTCATCTTCAACAAGTCGTTGTTCATGATCTTCACGGGCGCGCTCATCGGGTTCACGACGTTCGAGCTCGCCAGCGCGCTTCGTTTCGCCGGACGCGATGTGCCGCGCTGGCCCAGCGTGATCGCCGGCCTTGCCTCGGTGCCCGCGGCGTTCTACCTTGGCGGCCAAGGACGGTGGCTCGTCGTGCTTGGCGGGATCGTATTCGTGGCCCTCTGGCGGCTGGCCGAGTGCCTCGGTAAGAAACACAGGGCCAATGCTCAGGACCTGTGGAAGGATGTCGCCGCCGGCACCTTCATCCAGGTCTACGTGCCTTTCCTTGGCAGTTTCGCGGTGCTTCTCGCGGCCAAGGACGGCGGAGAGTGGTGGGCTCTCGCCTTTCTTCTCGTCGTGATCTCGGTGGACATCGGCGCTTATGCTTCTGGGCTCTCTTTCGGCAAGCATCCGATGGCCCCTCGTATCAGCCCCAAGAAAACCTGGGAGGGCTTTGCCGGGTCTGTCGTGACCGCTCTGGTCGCCGGGGTGCTCGTCTCCCTCTTCATGCTGCAGGAACCGTGGTGGTTTGGGCTGATTTTTGGCGCGGTGATGGTCTTCACGGGAACAATCGGGGACCTTACCGAGTCGCTCATCAAGCGCGATCTCGGCATCAAGGACATCAGCACCTGGCTGCCCGGGCACGGCGGATTTCTTGACCGGCTCGACTCGATCCTGCCGAGTGCGGCGGCGGCCTATGTTCTCTTCGTGATCTTCAGGTGAACGGTATTAGCTGACGCGTAGGGCACAATGGTCGCGTGAGTACAACCTTCCCCCGCATCCGCAAGTCTCGGCGCGGCTATAGCGTCGACCAGGTCGAGGACTTCCTCGAAGAAGCCCGTCGCGCCTATTCCGCGGGGTCGAACGAGCCCGCTGTGGTGAACGCGACGAATATCCGCCGGATGGCTTTCTCGCTGCAGAAGGGCGGCTATTCCCCCGCCCACGTGGATGCGGCTCTCGAGCGCCTGGAAGATGCATTCGCCGGTCGAGAACGGGAACGAGCCATCCAACTGAGCGGGGACGAGGCCTGGTACACCGAGGCACGCAGCATCGCTCGTGACATCCTTGAGCGTCTGTCGCGACCCGTCGGTCACCGCTTCGACCGAGTTGGTTCCCTCAGTAACGGCTATCACCGCGCAGACGTGGATGCCTTCGCATCGCGCCTCACGAACTACTTCCAGGACGGCCGGCCGATGAGCGTTGACGAGGTGCGCACGGTGGCCTTCCGACCGAAGAAAGGCGGGTATCGGGAGGCGCAGGTCGATCTGCTTCTTGATGCGGTCATCACGGTGATGCTTGCGGTCCGCTGACCGCGAATGGGTTTTTCGTCGCCACTTCGGCTAGGCTCTTTGTCCTATGGGTAGGCGAGCGCAGGATCTCTCGCCCCAGGTCGCATCACGCGGAGCCGGGGTTGCCGCTCGAGGGCAGCACCTGCGGGCACGTCGCCTCCTTCCAGTCCTCTCCTTCCTCGCGGCAGCAGGTCTTGTACTCGTGCTGACCATTGCTCCCAACCAGGTGCAAAATTCGTTCGCCGATGCCCGGGCCGCAGAGCGCAAAGTGCAGACTCTGGCCATCGCTGGGGTGACAACTGAGGCAGTTGTGCGCGACAACTACAAGGTGACCGAGAAAAAGAAGGATCCCGTAGTCGTTGCGAGCGTTGTGCGAAGCGCGGGTGCCCCGGCTGTCGGCACACCGGATCCGGGTTCAGCGCAGGCGATCGGTCACGACATGGTGATCGCTCGCGGCTGGGGCGAAGACCAGTTCGCCTGCCTCGTCGCTCTGTTCAATCGCGAGTCGCACTGGAACGTGTACGCGGCCAACCCCAGTGGAGCGTACGGCATCCCGCAGGCCCTCCCTGGATCCAAGATGGCATCAGCTGGCGCCGATTGGGCGACCAACCCCGCCACGCAGATCACCTGGGGTCTCAACTACATTTCTGGGCGTTACGGCACCCCCTGCGACGCCTGGGGGCACAGCCAGTCCGCGGGCTGGTACTGAGGCCAGGTCCTCCTGATCGGCAGAGAGGCCGAGGTGACCGAGCCTCTGGCACTCGTTAGGGTAGAAGCATGCCCCGCTCGAACCGCCCTCGTGGACCTCGTACCGGGGCAGGCGGGGCTGGCGACGATGAGGAATACGACATCTCGCGGGCCCTGCTAGGCAGCTTGCGTACCGAGACCCGCCGCGACGGGCTTTGGAATGTTCAGTCGATTTCGGCGTCATCCGCACGCAAGATCTACACCTGCCCGGGCTGCGGCCTCGAGATCACGCCACGGACACCACATATCGTGGCGTGGCGGGCCGATGGGTTGATGGGTGAGGCGGACGCCCTCGCGGCCCGCCGCCATTGGCACCCTCACTGCTGGAAGATCACGTGACCGGCATCGAGATACGGGGTGGGGTCGAGTTGCCCGCCCTACGGGAGGACGTGGAGTTGCACACCTCCGACGGGCTCACCCTCGTGGGTGAGCTCGCAGTGCCGCTCGACCGGGACCCGGTCGCGACGATCGTTGCGCTGCATCCGCTGCCCACCGCCGGTGGCTTCATGGACTCCCACATCATCCGCAAGATGGCCGGCCGGTTGCCGGCCCTCGCCGGTCTCGCGGTGCTGCGCTTCAATTTCCGAGGCGTATCCTCGCCGCGGGGTACCTCGGGCGGTTCGTTCGGTGAAGGCCTCGATGAGCGGCATGATCTCGCCGCCGCAATGGACCTGGTGGCGACGCGCAAACTCCCTCGACCGTGGCTGCTCGGCTGGTCTTTCGGTACCGAGGTCGTTCTCAAGTACGGTCTTGAGCATCCGATCGTCGGCGCAATCCTGCTCTCGCCGCCGCTTCATCGCGCGACGGATGCCGAGATCGGCGCTTGGGCGGGCAGTGGGAAGCGCTTGGTCGCGGTGATCCCCGAACTTGACGACTATCTGCGGCCAACGGAAGCTAGGCAGCGCTTCGCCGTGGTGCCCGACATCGACCTCGTCGTCGTCGACGGAGGAAAACACCTGTGGGTGGGGGAGTCCCAGACGCGCCGCGTGCTCACTGAGGTGGTGCAGCGGCTCAACCCGGCGGCGCTCCCCCTCCTCACGTCCTGGCCGATGGCGCCGCGGGGATAGACCGGATTAAAGCTCGTTCTGCCTGGGTACGATCACCTGGTCGATGATAAGAAGAACCGAGGCGGCCACCGGGATGGCGATGAGCGCCCCGAGGATACCAAGCAGCGCACCGCCAGCGAGAGCGGCGATGACCACAATTGCTCCCGGTACCTTCACGGCCCGGCTCATCACGCGCGGGTTAATCACGTATGCCTCGATCTGCATGTAGATAACGTAGTAGACGCCGACCCAGAGCGCCGGGCCCGGACCGGCCAACAGGAGAGTGCTCAGGGTGATCAGGACGCTGCCGGACAGGGTGCCGACGAGGGGCACCAGAGCGAACAGGAAGGCGATGAAGGCGAACAGGGCGGGGTATTTAGCGCCGAATAGCTGGCCGATCGACAGAAAGATAAAGCTCGCGACGCCGTTGGCGAGGGCGATTGTGCCCTGGCCAACCACGTATCGGCCGACCGAAGCGCTGATCTGTTCCGCGAGATCGGAGAATCGAGCCCGCTTCGACGCAGGCACGAGGCGGTAGAGGCCGCGCTTCATGCTCGATAGCGACGCGACGAAGTAGAGGGTGAGGATCAGGATGATCACGAACCCTGTGACGCCACTCGCGATGCCGACGCCAACTGACAGTAGGCCTCCACCGATCGTCGACACGTTGCTCCGCAGCCAGTTTCCGGACTGCGTGATCAGGTCGTTCAACTGGATCCAGTCCGGCAGGTTCTTCTGGGTGGCCTTGATCCAGCCCAACTTGGAGACCGTCGCAATGAAATCGGGAAGGCTGGAGAGGAGGTTATTGACCTGGTCGACGATCACCGGTACGACGGCGAAGATCAGCCCGACGAAGACGGCGAGGATGCCAACGAGCACGGTGAGGATGGCGAGCGCGCGCGGGAATTTGTGGCGTTCGAGCCAGGAGACCGCGGGGTCGATACCAAGGGCGAGGAACAACGCTGCCCCGATGTAGGTGAGAATCGTCGACAGCGACGCCACCGCGCCACCGATACCGACGGCAACGAGCACGCCAAGACCGCCGAGCAGGCCAAGCCGGAAGGCGTTTTGAATCTTCATGCAACTCCCGTAAGTAGTGGAAAGGCTGCCTTATCAGAGGCTACTTGTCTGTCGCAACCTTCTCTGCCTGTGACAGTACCGTCCGCAGGCTCTCGAAGTAGCCGGCCACAGCCTCGCGCTCGATACGAATCTGCGACAGACGTTCCTCCGCGTCGGTAACGAGATCTGCGGTGCGCTTCTCGGCATCTTTAATCATCGCCTTCGAGCGAGCCTCGGCATTCGAGAGGATCTCTGCGGCTTCGGTGTCGGATCGGTCGCGAAGTTCACGGGCCTCGGCCTTGGCATCCACGTCGATCGCGTCGGCCTCGACTCGCTTCTCACCCGTGATGCGCACCGCATCGGCGAGTTGGGCCCGCGCTTCGTCAAGGTATTTCTGGGTCTGGGCAACTGCCTCCTGGTGCTTCGCCAGGAACTCCTTCTCGGCCTCGTCCCGGCGGGCCTTCAACTCGACGTCGAGATCGGTGCGCGCCTGCTCGGAGTCGAGAGCAAGCCTGGTTCGCGTTTCGGCCGTGTCGTGGGTGAGCGAGGCGCGGGTCTGTTCCACCTCGCGGGTGACGTCGGCCTGCAGCTGCTCCACTTCGCGGGCCACATTGGTGCGCTGCTCCTCCACGTCATGCTCGAGTCCGGCTCGACCCGCGGTGAGCTCGGCATCGAGTTTCGCGCGGGCTCCGGTGGTCTCCTGCTGCAGTTCGGCGCGGGCCCGCTTTGACTCGAGCGCGAGCGTGGCCTTAGCCGCTTTCGCGTCCTGCGCAATGGTGGCCGCGGCCGCAGAGCGATCCTGCTGCACCTGCGCGGTCGCGGTTGCCGTCTCCTGCTCGAGAGCGGCTCGCGCGACGACCGTCTCCTGATCGAGCGCGTCGCGCATTACCGCGGTGTCGAGTGCGAGGGCATCACGTGCCGTGGTGGTCTCCAACTCGAGGGCGGCTCTGGCGGCCTCGGTCTCCTGCTCGAGAGCGACACGCGCCGCCTCGGTCTCCTGCTCGAGAGCAGCTCTCGCTGAGGTGGTCTCCTGCTCGATCCCGGCGCGAGTCTCGGCCGTGCGACGAGCGAGGGCATTGTGGGCATCCGCCGTCTCGTTCTCGAGAGTATTGCGTTTTTCAGTGCTGTCGAGCTCGAACGCGGTGCGGGCCTCGTCGATCTCCCTGGCGAGCTCAGCGTGCTGTGTCTCAGTGGACTGCGCCAACTCGATTCGTGCCGCCTCGGTGCCACGGTCGAGGTCGGTGCGCTGCTGTTCGGTATCGCGGGCCAGGTCACCCCACTGCTTCTCGGCCTCGCTGGTGAACTCGGTACGGCCAAGCTCGGTCTCGCGGGCAAGCGCTGCTGCGGCATCCCGGGACTCGCTCACCTCGCGGTTGGCGACGGCCTTGAGCTCTGCAGCCTCGCGTTCGGCTTCGGCACGCACGGCGGCAGATTCTCGCTTGGCAGTGGCGCGCGCTTCGGCAGCTTCGGTAGCGACAGCTCCACGAATAGCGGCCGCGTCGCGCAGTGCATCCTGGGTGATGGCCTCCGCCTCGGCCCGCGTGCGCTCAAGAAGCTCAGACGCCTCCGAATTCGCAGAGTCGAGGATGCGACCGACGGTGGCATGCGCATCGGCGACACTCTTCTCGGCACTCTCCATCGCGTCGGTGCGCAACTTGGTGACCTCGGCCTGGACGCCGCTCCGCAGCTTCTCGGCATCGATGTCGGCCTGGCTAATAAGTCTCGTCGACTGCTCCTCGGCGACCCGGAGCGTGTTCTCGAGCTTCGTGCCGAGTCCGCTATAGGTTGGGCTGCCGGTCTCTTCGATCTCCGCCTGGAGGTCGTCGACGGTTGCGTGAAGCCGCTTGAGCTCTTTGGCGGCCTCGGCCTTGTCACTGTTTGCCTTGATCAGCTCACGCCGAAGGTCCTGGATCGCAGTGTCCACCTCGTCGCGGTTGTACCCGCGCATAGCAGTGGTGAAGGTTTCGTCGTCCGTGGCCACGCTGTCTCCTCGTGAGTCAATTCGACCGGGCACGCGCAGGGACGTGGCCGGAACCATCCGAGTTTAGCCTGAGAGGCGACGGACCTGAGGGGGCGATTCGGGGGCAAGAACGCCCTGTTGACCGGGTCTCGCGGGTGACGGCGCGGAGCCTCACAGGGTCGATAGGCTATTCTGGAATGTCTTTGCCTGCTGCTAATGACGACTTTCGCGTGAGTCCTCGGGTCTCCCGGTGTCGCCCCAGTACCACCCTCCACCGCTTCCGCGCTGCGGCGGCAGTGCCGCGGGGGATGCTGGTCGCCGGTCGTTCACGGCACCATGAGAGGAGTAACCAACGTGCGTTTCATCGCCGCGATCATCAGTTTCGTGATCGCTTTCGGGCTCATCGCCTACGGCATCGCCCAGCGCACTGTGCTTGCCGAAGCCGACAGCGTCACCGCTTCAGAGAGCTTCACCACCAAGGCTCGCGTCACTGTCGTCAGTTCGTCGACCCTCAAGTCGCTCCCGGGCCGCCAGGAGGTGCAGATCACTGGCGCGAAGAAAATCTTCGCCGCCTATGGTCGCACCGAAGACGTGATGGCCTGGGTGGGAGACACGAGCTACAACAGGGTCGGTTTCAACCGCGATAAGTCGTCTCTCACCACCAAGCTCATCACCGGCAAGTCCTCGAATGTGCCCAATCCGCAGGGTTCTGATCTCTGGCTCGACGAGTTCAGCGAGACCAACAGTCTCAACTTCACCGTCAACGTTCCGGACGACATTTCTGTGATCATTGTCTCCGACGGCTCGAGCGCCGCGCCGAGTAACCTCTCCATCCGCTGGCCGCTCGATAACCGCACCCCCTGGTCTGGCCCGCTGATCGTCAGCGGAATCGTGCTGTTGATCGTCGGTCTCGCGCTCTATCTGTGGGGACTTGCGCACTTGCGCCGTTCCCGCGGACCTCGTCGGAAGACTCCCAAGATGCCCAAAGTACCCCGCCAGCGTAGCTATCGACCCCGGAAGCCCAGGGCCGTGGTGCCGAGCGGTGGGCGCCGGTCCAATCGCCGGCGCATGGTCGCGATCGTGCCAGTGCTGCTGATCGGTGGGCTCTCGCTCAGTGGATGCTCTCCCAACTCCTGGCCTGACTTCATGAGCGGTGCTGCTTCGGCCACTCCTACACCGACCGCCTCGGTGACTGGCTCTGCGTCAGACCAGAAGCCTCCTGTAGTTACTGTCCCCCAGCTGAAAGTGATCATCTCGAAGATCTCTGCGGTGGCGGCTAAAGCTGACGCTGACAAGGATGTCGAACTTGCGAAGACTCGATTCGAGGGGCCAGCCCTTGACCTGCGTACGGCCAACTACGCCATCCGTAAGGTCGATGGAACGCAGGCCGCCCTCGCCGCGATTCCCGCGGCTGCCGCAACGGTGATCCTGCCGCAACAGAACGACAAGTGGCCACGCGCGGTCTTCACCGTCGTTGTGAACCCCACCGACAAGAAGGTGCCGCCGGTGGGGCTCATGTTGGAGCAGAAGACGCCGCGCTCCGAATACAAGGTTCAGTATGCGACGTCACTTCAGGCCGGAGTGGTGCTGCCGAAGCTCGCAGCGAAGGAGGTCGGCGCACCCCGTCTCCCTCCGGACGGCAAACTGCTTGAGCTTGAGCCGTCGAAGATCGCTCTCGCCTATGGGGACATCCTCGAAAAAGGTCCCACGAGTGAATCTGCGAAGTACTTCGACACCTCGAACGACAAGCTCATCGGGCTGATCGGGCTTGAGTATCGCAAATCCCTCCAAGCCGCGCTGCCTGCGAAAGCCAAAATGGAATTCGCCAACGCTGTTGGGGCCTACGACAGCATCGCTCTCGGTAGCAACGATTCCGGAGCGGTCGTCGCGGTGTATCTCAATGAATCCGTCACCGTGACGCCGACAGAAGCGGGCGCCGCGGTGAATACGGAGGGCCAGGTGAAGACCCTTTCGGGAGTCACCGGCTCCACCAAGGGCACTGTGGCCGTCTACGGCGATCAGTTGCTGTTTTACGTACCGAGCGCGCTCAGCAAAACCCAGAAGATCTCGCTACTCGGTTTCGCGACCGGTCTCACCTCGGCTAAGGAGCTCCCGTGACCTCGATTCCCCCCGCTAGCCGCGCAAATCTGCGTGGCGCCGTCGACCTCTCGTCGCTCGTCCGTCCCCCGGCTGCCCCGGCTGGCGCTGCGCCCGGCGTGGCTACCACCGTTCCGTCGCTCGTGCTTGAATCGTCGGACGCGTCCTTCACCGGCATCCTGGATCTCTCCCAGACCGTACCGGTGGTCGTGGAGCTGTACGTTGGCGAGCCATCGGCCACTCTCATCCGCGCTGTGACCGGTTACGCGGGTCGCCTCGTGCTCGCCACGGTGGATGCCGCGGCCAACCCCCAGCTCTCCCAGGCGTTCCACGCGGCCGCGGCTCCGACCGTCGCCGCCGTGATCGGCGGACGTCCGATTGCGCTCTATGAGGGAGACCTGCCAGAGGCGGATGTGAAACAGGTGCTCGACCAGCTGCTCACCCTGGCCGCCCAGCAGAACGTGACCGGCACCGTGACGCCATCGGAGCCGGGGGCCGAGCCGGCCGAACCCCTGGAGGAGCCGCTACCGCCGCACCACCAGGAAGCCTACGAAGCGATCGCCGCTGGTGACTTCGAGACAGCCATCCGCGAATACAAAACGGCCATCGCCCAGGACCCGCGAGACCAGCTTGCTGTGGCAGGCCTTGCCCAGGTGTCCCTGCTCGCCCGCCTCGGAACGGCGTCGACCGCTGAAATTCGGGATGCGGCCGCTGCTGGCCCCACGGACATCGACGCCCAGCTTGCCGTCGCCGACCTCGACGCCTCCGGGGGGCATCTCGACGATGCGTTCGGTCGACTCCTCCAGCTCTTTCCCACCCTCGATCAACCGGGCAAAGACCGGGTTCGTACTAGGCTGCTCGACTTCTTCGAGATCGCCGGAGGGGATGACCCGCGCGTCGTCGCCGCGCGTCGTCGGCTGACGGGGCTGATGTACTGAGCCTTATCGGTCGGGGCTCTGTGCACGCGTCACCCGCGCGTCACCCGCGCGTCGATAGCGTTCGACATAACGCCGGCCCCGAATCATCCGAATTCTGGATGTTGAAGGTGCGCTGGACCGGAATACTGATGTTGAACGCGCCCTTCGTCGCCAGGAAACCCGCACAGGGTTGCCTTGCCGCACCGCTCGCCGAAAACGCAGGAGATTCGCCGTCAAAGGCGCCTTTCGTGGCCGATGGGTGCATTTCGTGGCGAATGTCCTGCGTTTTGAGAGTGCCGACGCGCGGCTACCGCCGCAGCTTGAGCCAGAGGCCAGCTAGCGGCGGCAGTGTGACCTCCGCCGAGGCCGGGCGGCCAGCCCACGGAGTATCGGTCGCTTCGACCGCGCCGAAGTTTCCGACTCCCGAGCCGCCGTACTCGGAGGCATCGGTGTTCAGGATCTCGTCCCAGGTACCAGCGAATGGAAGCCCGACCCGGTACGGTCCCACCGGATTGCCGCCGAAGTTCATCAGCACCGCGATGGGATTGCCGTGGTTATCCCAGCGAAGAAACGACACGGCGTTGTGTTCGGCGTCACCGGCATCGATCCACTCGAACCCGCCCGGGTCGTTATCGCGCGACCACAGTGACGGCTGGTCGCGGTACACCCGGTTCATCTGGCTCACCATCGTCAGCAGCCCGCGATGAACTGGCTGGTCGAGAATCCACCAGTCGAGCCCACGCTCTTCACTCCACTCTGAGGGCTGTCCGAACTCCGAGCCCATGAACAACAGCTGTTTACCGGGATGTGACCACATGAACGCGAGATAGGCGCGCAGGTTCGCGAGCTTCTGCCATTGGTCGCCGGGCATCTTGTGCAGCAGTGACCCCTTGCCGTGCACGACCTCATCGTGACTGATCGGAAGCAGGAAGCTCTCGGTGAACGCGTAGACCATGCTGAAGGTGATCTCATTGTGGTGGTACGAGCGGTACATGGGGTCCTGTTCCATGTACGAGAGGCTGTCGTGCATCCAGCCCATGTTCCACTTCAGGCCGAAACCGAGGCCGGATCCACCCGTCGGCTTGGTGACGCCCGGCCAGGCGGTCGACTCCTCGGCGATCATCACGATGCCGGGGTTGCGCTTGTAGGCGGTGGCATTCACCTCCTGCAGAAAGCTGATGGCCTCGAGGTTCTCCCGACCGCCGTTCACATTCGGCAGCCAGTCATCCGCTTCCCGCGAGTAATCAAGATAGAGCATCGATGCCACCGCGTCGACCCGGAGTCCGTCGATGTGGAAGTCCTCGAGCCAGTAGCTCGCGTTCGCGACGAGGAAGTTGCGCACCTGCGAGTCGCCGAAGTTGAACACCAGGGTGCCCCAGTCGCGCTGCTCACCCCGCCGCGGGTCGGAGTGCTCATACAGCGGCTGCCCGTCGAAGTTGGCCAGGGCCCACTCGTCCTTTGGAAAGTGTGCGGGAACCCAGTCCATAATCACGCCGATGTCGGCCTGGTGGAGGCGATCGATCAGATACCGGAGGTCGTCCGGATGCCCGAACCGGCTGGTCGGCGCGTAGTAGCCGGTCACCTGGTAGCCCCATGACCCACCGAACGGATGCTCGGCGAGCGGCATGAACTCCACGTGGGTAAACGCGGTCTCCTGGAGGTAGGCAATAAGTTCATCGGCCAGCGAACGGTAGTCGAGTCCCGGACGCCACGAACCGACGTGCAGCTCGTAGACGCTCATCGGGGAGTTGTGCGGGTCGCGTTCCGCGCGGCGACGCATCCAGTCAGTATCGCCCCACTCATAGAGTGTTTGGCCCACTTTTGACGCGGTGGCCGGCGGGATCTCGGTGTAGCGGGCCATCGGATCGGCACGCTGCACCCAGCGTCCGTCGGTGGTGAGGAGCTCGAACTTATAGGAGGTGCCGGGGGTGAGGCCGGGCACGAAGAGCTCCCACACCCCGTTGTCGTCGAGGCGGCGCATGGCATGCCTTTGGCCGTACCAGCCGTTGAAATCTCCGAGCACCCGTGCGGCCTTCGCATGCGGAGCCCAGACCGAGAAACTCGTGCCTATGACGCCTTCGTGCGGCCGGAAGTGTGACCCGAACACCTGCCAGAGCTGCTCGTGCCGCCCCTGGCCCCACAGGTAGAGATCAAGCTCTCCCACCGAGGAGACGAACCGGTAGGGATCATCCGCCACCCAGTCCGGTCCGTTGGAGTAGGTGGTCTCGACCCGGTAGGCCTGGCCGACGCCGGCCGAGAATCCCTGCCACAGGCCATCGGCCAGGTGGCTGAGCGGCACGCGGGCGCCATCGGCGCGGATTGCCGTCACCGAATCGGCGAGGGGGCGGATGACACGGATTACGAACCCGCCCCCCAGAGCGTGCTGCCCCAGGGTCGCGTGCGGCTGGGGATGACGGCCCTCCACGAGCGCCGTGACGTGGTCGGGGTGGAGTGACGGCAGCACGGGAGGAACGACGCTGGCTGCCGACTGGGCGGCGGCTGGCTTCTTCGCCGCCGGCTTCTTCCCGGCGGGAACCCTCTTGGGGGGAATGGACGGGTCCTTCGCCATTATTTTCCTCTCGGGAGTTCGACACGCAGGATGTGGACGGGCTCAACGAAGGCGTCGAGCCGCACGAAGTTCTGCTGGCCCCAGGTGAATTTCTGCCGGGTGATGAGGTCGGTCACCTCGAACGGCTCGTCAGGATCGACGCCGAACCGGGTGGGGTCGAGATAGACCGTCGACTCGCGAGCCGAATGCGGATCGAGGTTGGCTACAACGATGATCGCGTCACCGCGTCCGGAGCGGGTGAATGAGCCGTCGAGGTACTTGCTATAGACCAATATCGAGTCGTCATCGCACCAGTGGATGTCGAGATTACGTAACTGGCGCAGAGCAGGATGCTCCGCCCGGATCTTGTTCAACTGGGTGATGTACGGCGCGAGCGAACGTCCGGCCGCTTCGGCGGCGCCGAAGTCGCGGGACTTGTATTCGTATTTCTCGTTGTCGATGTTCTCTTCGGAACCGGCCCGGGCGACATTTTCGTAGAGCTCGAAGCCGGAGTAGACGCCCCAGCTCGGCGACGCTGTCGCGGCGAGAGCCGCCCGGATCTTATAAGCTGCAGGCCCCCCGAATTGGAGGAACTCGGTAAGGATGTCCGGGGTGTTGACGAACAGATTCGGCCGAAAGTAGGGCGAATGTTCGTGGGAGATCTCGGTAAAGAATTCCTCGAGCTCGGTCTTGGTGTTTCGCCAGGTGAAGTAGGTGTAGGACTGCTGGAAGCCCACCTGGCCGAGGGAGTACATCATCGCTGGCCGCGTGAACGCCTCCGCGAGGAAGACGACGTCAGGGAATTCCGAGTTCACCTGGTGGAGCATCCACTCCCAGAACTGCAACGGCTTGGTGTGCGGGTTGTCCACCCGGAAGATCGTGACGCCGAGCCCGATCCAATACCTGACGATGCGAAGCACCTCCGCACGAATGCCGACCGGATCGTTGTCGAAGTTGATGGGATAGATGTCCTGGTACTTCTTCGGCGGATTTTCCGCGTAGGCGACCGATCCATCCGGAAGGGTGGTGAACCACTCGGGGTGCTCGATTACCCAGGGGTGGTCGGGCGAACATTGCAGCGCAAGGTCGAGAGCGACCTCGAGGCCGTTTTTCTTTGCCGTGTCGACAAACGCCTCGAAGTCTTCGACGGTGCCGAGATCCGGATGGATGGCGTCATGCCCGCCGTCTTTCGATCCGATGGCCCACGGAGATCCCGGATCGTTCGGTCCCGGATTCAGCGTGTTGTTCGGACCCTTGCGAAAGCTGACGCCGATCGGGTGGATCGGTGGGAGGTAGATCACGTCAAAGCCCATGCCAGCAACGGAGGGGAGACGGCGTGCGGCCGTGAGAAAAGTGCCGCTCGTCCAGCCGCCATCCTTGCCCTTTTTCGCGCCCTCCGACCGCGGGAAGAACTCGTACCAACTGCCGGCCCCTGCCCGCACCCGCTCGACGCGCACCTCGAGGGGGAGGCTCAGAGTGTTGCGGCTCGCCAGTGGCCTCTTTTCCAATTCTTCGGTGACGCGAGGGTCGAGGGCGACAGCAAATCGCGTCGCCGGCGCGAGGCTCCTGGTGGTCATCACCTTCGCGGCATCGGTCAATACCTTGTTCGACGGATCCGATTTCACTGCCCGGGCAAGAAGCTCCGTGCCGATCAGGAGCATGACTTTGACGTCGATTCCCGCCGGAATCTTAATCTCGGCGTTGTGCAGCCATGTTGCCCAATCGTCGGTCCAGGCCTGGATGCTGTACAGCCAGGTGCCCTGCACGTCGAGGAGCACGTCAACCTCCCACCGATCGAGCCCCACCCCGACTTCGCGCATCCGATACTTCGACTGCAGGCCTTCTGGCGTGCTGAGGAGAAGATCGACTCCAAGAAGGTCGTGACCCTCTGTGAAGACCGTCGCCTGGAACGGCACGACTTCCCCCACGAAGGCTTTTGCCGGCCAGTTGTTCTCGGGCTGCTGGGGGGCAAGATGCCGTATTGGGATGCGGCCCATCTTTGGTTCGAAGACATTCGTCACTCTTCGACCGTAGCGGCTCAGCAAAAGTTTCTCTGCCCCTTGACTCCCGAACCGCTGCTTATGTTTAGCCGGGAACGGATGTCGCCTCGGGCACGAACGACAACTTTCTGCCCGTAGGGTGTAATTGTGAAGGCTATCCGTCGTTTTACTGTCCGCACCGTTCTGCCCGATGCGCTCGCGCCATTGGAAGAACTGGCCACCAATCTCCGCTGGTCCTGGCATCTGCCGACCCGCCGACTGTTCGAAGACCTCTCGCCGGAGTTGTGGGAATCCAGCGGGCATGATCCCATCGGTCTGCTCGGTGAGATCGAGCCGTCACGCCTGGCGGTGCTTGCCGCTGACCAGGAGTTCGTCGCGCGAGCCGCAGCCCTGTCACAGGATCTGCATACCTACCTCACCGAGCCGCGGTGGTACCAGCAAACGGTGACGGATGACGCGCCACAGGCGATCGGTTACTTCTCTCCGGAGTTCGGCATCGCGGCGGCGCTGCCGCAGTACTCCGGCGGGCTCGGCATCCTCGCCGGTGACCACTTGAAGAGCGCGTCCGACCTCGGCGTGCCGATCATCGGTGTAGGCCTCTTCTACCGTTCGGGATATTTTGCGCAGTCCATCTCCCCGGACGGCTGGCAGCAGGAGTCGTATCCTGTGCTCGACCCCGACGGGCTGCCGCTGTCCGTTCTGCGTCATCCGGATGGCACCGCTGCGCAGGTCACGCTTGCTCTGCCGGGTGGTCGCGCACTTTACGCCCGCGTCTGGCAGGTCGCGGTTGGTCGCATCCGCCTTCTGCTGCTCGACACCGACATCCCCGAGAATGAGGACTCGCTTCGTTCGGTCACTGACCGCCTCTACGGCGGTGGCGGAGAGCATCGCCTGCTGCAGGAGATGCTTCTCGGCATCGGTGGGGTGCGTGCGATTAAACTTCTCACCGAGCTGACCGACGCCGATGCGCCTGAGCTCTTCCATACAAACGAGGGACACGCTGGCTTTCTTGGCCTCGAGCGCATCAGCGACCTGATCGGTGAGGGCCTGTCGTTCGACGAGGCACTGCAGGTTGTGCGCGCTGGCACCGTCTTTACGACCCACACTCCCGTGCCGGCGGGCATCGACCGATTCGACTCCTCTCTCGTGCAGCAGTACTTCTCCACCGACCTGCTGCCGGGTGTCGAGGTCGACGATGTGTTGGCGCTCGGTGCCGAGGACTACGAGGGCGGCACCGCCAACACCTTCAACATGGCGGTGATGGGTCTGCGTCTCGGACAGCGTGCCAATGGTGTCTCGCAGCTTCATGGCGAGGTGAGCCGAGGGATGTTTGGGGCACTGTGGCCCGGATTCGACGCCGACGACGTGCCGATCACGTCGGTGACCAATGGAGTGCACGCTCCCACCTGGACCGATCCCTCGCTTGTGGCACTCGCCGCCGACCGCCTCGGCACATCGAATACCACGACGGCGGACTGGGCCTCTGCCGCGGTGAGCGACGCCGATCTCTGGGACGTGCGAAACGGCATGCGCCAGCAGCTCGTTACCGATGCCCGCGCCCGCGTCTCCGATGCCTGGGCCGAGCAGAACCCCGGCGTCCGCGACCCCGCGTGGTTCTCCCACCTGCTCGATCCCAACGTGCTCACCATCGGGTTCGCCCGCCGCGTGCCCACCTACAAGCGGCTCACGCTCATGCTGCACGATCCCGAGCGTCTCCGATCGCTTCTGCTCTCCGCGGAGCACCCGGTGCAGATCGTGATCGCGGGCAAGTCGCATCCGGCCGACGACGAGGGCAAGCGCCTCATCCAACAGCTTGTGGAGTTCTCGCAGGAGCCGGAGATCCGCAAGCACATGGTCTTTTTGCCCAACTACGACATCGCCATGGCGCAACTGCTCTACCCGGGAACGGATGTCTGGCTCAACAATCCGCTGCGCCCTCTCGAGGCCTGCGGGACGTCCGGCATGAAGGCGGCGCTCAACGGCTCGCTCAACCTCTCCATCCTCGACGGATGGTGGGCCGAATTCCACGACGAGGAGA
Source organism: Frigoribacterium sp. (assembly GCA_025408445.1). GTDB lineage: Bacteria > Actinomycetota > Actinomycetes > Actinomycetales > Microbacteriaceae > Lacisediminihabitans. Next base: position 21,960 of record JANYIZ010000124.1, read on the forward strand.
ACGGCTGGGCGATCCCCAGCGCAGATTCTGCCGGGGACTCTGCCGAACGGGACAAGCTCGAGGCCGAATCCATGTACGATCTCATCGAACACCAGATCGCTCCGCGTTTTTACGATCGTGGCGCAGACGGGGTGCCGACGCGCTGGGTGGAGTCGATCCGTCACACGCTGTCCACCCTGTCGTTCGAGCTCTCCGCCGACCGCATGGTTCGTGAATACGTTGAGCGGCTATACGTGCCATCCGCCGCCGCCCACCGCACGATCTCGGCCGATGGGTATGCGCCGGCGCGAGCCCTTTCGGCCTGGAAGTCCCGGGTGACCGCGGCCTGGCCACATGTGTCGGTCGCCCACGTCGAGTCCGGAGGAGTGGATGCCGTGCCGCAGGTAGGGGACGAATTGCACGTGCGGGCGCACGTCAACCTGGCCGGGCTAACTCCGGCGGATGTCTCGGTGGAGGTGGTGTACGGGCGTGCCCGCGAAAACGATCGTCTCGAGAACCCGCAGAGCGTCGAGCTGCTGCCGTCGCCCACTGGTGGTGATCCGGCCCAGTTCACCGGCGCCGTGACGCTGTCGCGGGCCGGTAGCTTCGGCTACAACGTTCGGGTCGTCCCACGGCATGCGCTGCTGGCGAGCCCCGCCGAACTGGGGTTGATTGCGGTCGCCAGCTGACCGAAGAACTTCCCTTGGGGCCCGTCGCGCGTTTCAGCGCGGCGGGCCTCTTTTTTTGTGCCGGTAACCGGGGTACATGGATGGAATTTGGCTGTACCCCAATTTCAGTAATCGACAACTGCTTGGATACGGAATCCAAATAAAAATAGCTATTTTATAGCTGGATTAGTTGAAACGATGGGAATATACGACAAAAAACACCCCTGTAGCGGTATATCGGTGTGCCCTACAGTGGGGGCATTTAGAGGATAGACAATGCTGTCTGTCCGTCATATTGTTTTATGCGGGGAAGGTGTTCGCCAGAGGTTGCCGAGACGCGCAATTGCGGAGGACACGATTGCCGGACGAGAAATCCATTCGGAGTCAATCACCACCCAGAATTTCGTGTGTTTGCGAGGTTCACGCTGCACATCCTTATCTGCACTTGGTCGAGCACCGTCCCCACGTTCCTCAAGTTTATGGCGCAGTTGCCTTCAATCGATCGGGGCGGAGAACTTCCACCTTGGGGCTGCTGGAAAAAGTGCCAGTTTATAGTGAGGGTTTGGGAGCTGCCTTTG
>JANYIZ010000125.1 GCA_025408445.1 Frigoribacterium sp.
GGGTCGGCCTTGCGAGCCGCTTCCTTGAATGCCATCGAGCCGGCAATCTTGAACGCCATTTCCGAAGAGTCGACGTCGTGCGCGGCGCCATCGAGCAGGATCGCCATCACTCCGACCATCGGGTAACCCGCGAGCACGCCCACCTGGAGCGCGTCCTGGATTCCATGATCAACCGACGGAATGTACTCGCGAGGGATCCGTCCTCCGGTGACCTTGTTGACGAACTCGTAGCTCTTCTCCGCGGTCACCTCCATGGGCTCAAGCGAGATCTGGATCTTGGCGAACTGCCCAGAACCACCGGTCTGCTTCTTATGGGTGAAGTCGTGCTTCTCGACGACGCGACGAATCGTCTCGCGGTAGGCAACCTGTGGCTTGCCGACGTTGGCCTCAACGCCGAATTCGCGCTTCATGCGGTCAACCAGGATGTCGAGGTGAAGCTCACCCATTCCCTTGATGACTGTCTGGCCGGTGTCGATGTTCTGCTCCGTGCGGAAGGTCGGGTCTTCCTCAGCGAGCTTCTGGATCGCGAGACCCAACTTCTCCTGGTCGGCCTTCGTCTTCGGCTCGATTGCCACCTCGATGACCGGCTCGGGGAACGTCATCGACTCGAGAACGACCTGGTGCGTCGGGTCGGTGAGGGTGTCACCCGTAGTCGTGTCCTTGAGTCCGATCACCGCATAGATGTGCCCCGCGGTGACGCTGTCAACCGGGTTCTCCTTGTTGGCATGCATCTGGAAGATTTTGCCGATGCGCTCCTTTTTGCCCTTGGTCGCGTTGACCAGCTGGGCACCGGAATCCGCCCTGCCCGAGTAGACCCGGATGTAGGTGAGACGACCGAAGAAGGGGTGCACCGCGACCTTGAAAGCCAGGGCGGCGAAGGGCTCCGTTGCGTCCGGGTGGCGAAGAATGACTTTCTCTTCGTCGCGCGGATCGTGGGCCTCGATGGCCGGCACGTCCAGCGGAGTCGGCAGGTAGTCGACGACCGCATCGAGCATCGGCTGCACGCCACGGTTCTTGAACGCGGAACCACAGAGCACCGGATAGATCTGGCTCGAGATCGTGAGCTTGCGAATCGCAGCCTTGATCTCTGCCACCGAGAAGTCGGTGTCGCCCTCCATGAAACGCTCGAGGAGCGTGTCATCGGTCTCGGCAACGACCTCAAGGAGCGCCGCACGATACTCGTTGGCCTTTTCGACCAGGTCGGCCGGAATCTCTTCGATGTCGTACTTGGCCCCGAGCTCGACGTCACCCTTGGAGTCTCCGCGCCAGGTCAGTGCACGCATCTCAACGAGGTCGACAACGCCTTCGAAGGTGCTCTCGAAGCCGATCGGGAGCTGGATGACGAGAGGCTTGGCGCCGAGGCGCTTGATGATGGTGTCGACCGTGTAATAAAAGTCAGCACCGAGTTTGTCCATCTTATTGACGAAACAGATGCGCGGAACGTCGTACTTGTCGGCCTGGCGCCAGACGGTCTCGGACTGGGGCTCGACACCTTCCTTGCCATCGAACACGGCGACAGCGCCATCGAGAACGCGAAGCGAACGCTCCACCTCGACGGTGAAGTCCACGTGGCCGGGGGTGTCGATGATATTGATCTGGTGCTTGTTCCAGAAACAGGTCGTCGCAGCGGACGTGATGGTGATTCCACGTTCCTGCTCCTGCGCCATCCAGTCCATCGTGGCGGCACCATCGTGCACCTCACCGATCTTGTGGGTGATACCCGTGTAGTACAGAATGCGCTCGGTGGTGGTGGTCTTGCCGGCATCGATGTGAGCCATGATGCCGATGTTTCGGACCTTGTTCAGGTCGGTGAGCACGTCTTGTGCCACGGGGTGTCCTTACGATTAAAAAGTGGAATGGATGCTGGGAGGGGCCTGATACCTCGGTCGCAGGCTCCCTCGGGACTGGCGTCGCGCACTCGCTTACGCGATTGCCACAGCTCCAGCGTCTACCAGCGGTAGTGCGCGAAGGCCTTGTTGGCGTCAGCCATCTTGTGAGTGTCCTCGCGACGCTTCACGGCGGCACCGAGGCCGTTGGATGCGTCGAGGATCTCGTTGGTGAGACGCTCGGTCATGGTCTTCTCGCGGCGACCCTTGGCGTAGGTGGTGAGCCAGCGCAGCGCGAGGGTGTTGGCACGATGAGGCTTGACCTCGACTGGCACCTGGTAGGTCGATCCGCCGACGCGACGGCTCTTGACCTCGATGGTGGGGCGAACGTTGTCGAGCGCCTTCTTCAGCGTGACAACGGCATCCGCACCGTTCTTGGTCGAAACTCCGACGAGTGCGTCATAGACGATG
>JANYIZ010000126.1 GCA_025408445.1 Frigoribacterium sp.
GGAGCGGCGGGCCGACCGTCCGACCCAGCTGCACTGCCCCAACTGAGCGGGAGCTTTCAACCGAGCAGCAGGGCGCCGAGCTCCTCCGCGGTCGCGGCCACGCCGATCGTGCCGGCCTGTTCGGCCACCGTGCCGTAGCCCCACTCCACGAAGATCGTCGGTACCCCGTGCTCGGCTGCCCCGTGAACGTCGTGCTCGCGGTCACCGACCATCACCGGGTTGCTCGTGTCTACTCCGATGGCCGCCAGTCGGCGCAGTGCCTCGGCTACGACATCCGCCTTGCGACTGCGCACTTCGTCCTGCGATGCACCGGTGATCACGGTGAAGTGCTGCGCGAGCCCGTAGTAATCGAGGGCCGTGGTTGCGGGGAGCTCGGGTTTTGAGGTCGCGAGCGAGATCGGGATGGCACTCTCCTGCACTCGCTTGAGCAGCTGCGCCACACCCGGATAGACCGAGCTGTTGAAGATTCCGGTCTGCAAATAATGCGGTCGATACACCTCGAGGGCATGCTGCGCCTCGTCAACCGTCATGCCCGCAAGATCGCGGAACGAGTCGAGAATCGGCGGGCCAACGTATGCCAGCAGCTCGGTGTGCGAGGGGACGGGGCGACCGAGACGTTCGAGCGTCCAGGCGAGACTCGCCGTTATGCCGGGCGCCGAATCGATGATCGTGCCGTCGAGGTCGAAGAGGAAGCAGCTCCAGTTTGTCGTCACTGTTGCAAGCCTAGGAGTTGATTTCGATTCGCCGGTTCAGATACGGAACTAGAACAGCCGATGGTGGCTGTCGTCGAGACCGCGCATCGCGTCATAGTCGAGCAGCAGGCAGCGGATGCCGCGGTCCTCGGCCAGCATCCGCGCCTGTGGCTTGATCTCCTGGGCCGCGAAGACGCCGCTGACCGGGGCGAGGTGGGGGTTGCGGTTCATGAGTTCGAGGTAACGGGTGAGTTGCTCAACCCCGTCGATGTCCCCGCGGCGCTTGATCTCGATCGCGACCGAATGGCCCGAATCATCCGTCGCCAGGATGTCGACCGGCCCGATTGCCGTCATGTACTCGCGGCGCACGAGGCGCCAACCGTCGCCCGCGAGTTCGATCTGCTCGGCCAGGAGCTTCTGCAGGTGAGCCTCGACGCCGTCTTTTTGCAGGCCGGGGTCGATTCCGAGTTCATGGTTGCTGTCGTGCAGGATTTCGTGGACGGAGATCACGAGCAGGTCGGCCGTCTTGGCCTGCGTGACCTTCCAGATCTCGGCGACGCCCGCATCCGCCTGATCGTCATCGGGATCGAGGGTCACGACCGTGCAGGGCGGGCTCATCCAGTTGAGCGGCTTGTAACTCAACGAGTCCGAGTGCACGAGCACGCTGCCATCGGCTTTGAGCAGCAGGAGGCGCGTGGCCAGCGGCAGGTGCGCGCTGAGGCGACCCGCGTAGTCGACGGAACACCGGGCAATGACGAGACGCACCCGTCGATCCTAGTTCGACTGTTGGGTACCGGCGATTCGGTGCAGCACGACCCTCAATTCGTCTGCCGAGAGTGCCATCCATGGTCCACCGGGGTTCAGCACCAGGCCACCATAGGGAGCCTGGATCGCATCATGGATGACCTCGGCCACCGGGCGCGTGGCGAAGGAGTCGGCAATGTTGCGGGCGCTGACCTCTGGGCCGGAGGTGAAGGCGAGAAGCACCGGGTGGCCGTCCGAATCGACGGAATCGCGGATGCGCACAGGCGTGCCGTCCGCCACTCCCGATTCCGGCACCGAGTCCGTGTCGACCGCGAGAAGCAGCGGACCGTTCTCGGCGAGGGCATCCATCACCGCGATCTTGCCGACGTGCGGATCGGCGATCTCAAGCGCCGCTTTCACGGCATCGTTGCGATTTCCGCGCAACGCGAAAGCAGCATCGCGGTTCGAGATCGCGCAGGTGGGCCCGGCAGGGTCGATGTAGAGCCAGCCATATCGCTCGGTAGAGGCGAGCTGCAGTGCTCCGGCCGCGGGCTGCACGAGCGCTTGCACCGCGGCCAGGTCGTCGGGATGCATCCGATTGATCTGTTGCTGCGAGGTGAATGCGAAGAGGGCGGGGAGTCCGTCGGGACCGGTGCCGCCAGCGAACTGGAGGGTTGCACCGGCCGGGAAGCTGTAGCTGCCGTCGGCCTCGACAGTGGGACGGTCGGACCCGGTCGAATCGAGCAAAAGCCGCCCCTGGAGGCATCCGCGCACCACATCCAGGTAGGTGGACTGTTCGGGTTTCGTCGCGAACGCTTCGACGGCAGCGCGCAACGAAGCGTTGTCGACGCGCGCGGAGTCGGAGATCGAGGGCGTCATACTTCGACCCTACGCGCACTGAAAACGCAGGACATTCGCCACGAAGAGGGAAGATTCACGGCCGATGGGGTCATCCGGTGGCGAATCTCCTGCGTTTTGGGAGCGCGGGAGAGCCGGGAGAGCCGGGCGAGCGGAGAGCCGGGCGAGCGGAGAAGCGGGCGGGTCAGAAGCGGGCAGCTCAGCGGCGGGCGGATGGTTCGCGCGCGGCGCCAGAGGCGAGCCCGGCGAGGGCCACGAGCACGAGCACCACGAGCAGGGCGTGCAGCAGTCCGACGTGCTGTCCGAGGAAGCCGATCAACGGGGGCCCAACGAGGAAAGCGAAATACCCGATCGTGGCCACGGCACTCACGCGTGCGGCGGCGGTCTTCGGATCGTCGGCGGCAGCCGACATTCCCACCGGGAACCCGAGGGATGCCCCGAGTCCCCAGAACACGACGCCCACGATCGAAATCCAGAGGACGGGCACGAAGATCACCATGATCAGGCCGATGGCGGCAAGCACTGCCGAGCCGCGCAACACCGCAACGCGCCCGTAGCGATCGAGCAGGCTCACCCCCGCGAGGCGCCCGATCGTCATTGAGGCGACGAAAATACCGAGCACGAGGGCGCCGGTCGCTTTGGTGGTGTCATGGCCATCGACCATCGCGAGTGCGAGCCAGTCGTTGGCCGAGCCTTCGGTGAAAGCCATGCCGAGCACGATGAGTCCGATGATCAGGGTGCGCGGATCACGCCAGATGCTCAGACGCCCCTGCCAGGTCTTCGAATGATCGTCGTGCGCAACGGACTGCTCTTCGATGACGTGCTCCGACTGCAGGAACCGCGAGGCGATGAGCGCGCCGGCAGCGAAGACCAACGCCACGATCAGCAGGTGCACCACGATGGGGAGGCGGATGGCCTCGGCCGCGGCCCCGAGAGCGGCGCCGATCACCGTGCCGAAGCTGAAGAAGGCGTGGAACACCGGCATGATCGAACGACCGAGCACCCGCTCGTTCACCGCACCCTGCAGGTTCATCGCGACGTCGCAGATCGAGAACATCGAACCGAACACGATCAGCCCGATCATGACGATCACGTAGCTCGGCCCGATTGATACCCCGAATCCGGCCACCGCAAAGCCGATGGCCCCGACGGTCAGCACCACGGCGATCGTGCGGCGAGCGCCGATTCGTGCGATCACATGGCTCGAGGCGAGCAGGCCGACGATCGAGCCAGCTGCTATGCCGAAGATGAGGATGCCCATCGACGAGGTCGACACCTGGAGTGCCTGTTTCACCGCCGGGATTCGGGATGCCCAGCTCGCCATCGAGAGCCCACACAGCCCGAAGATGACGAAGAGCGCATTGCGCCAAGCTACGACCTGCGGTCGGGAGAGGCCGGCGGAGGTTGGGTGAGCGAGGGCCACGGAGATCCTGGGACGTATCGAATCGATTCGATCGAACCGATTCGACTACGCTAACAAACCATGCATGCCGAGGCAACACCCGAGAAAGCGCGACCGAATCTCGCCGCGGTCGCCGCCCTCGCCGGGGTATCGCCGTCCACAGCATCCCTCGCTTTCAGCGGTTCCGGGCCGGTCTCGGCCGCCACCCGCACGCGCGTGCTGGCCGCCGCAGCGCAGCTCGATTACGCCGGGCCGGATCCGCGCGCCCAATCCTTGCGTCGTGGGCGCTCCGGCATCATCGGGGTGGTGATCGAGGATCGCCTGCGTGATGCCTTCCGTGACCCGATGAACATTGCGATGCTCGACGGAATCGCCGACGAAACCGGATCCCTCGGGGCCGGCCTCCTGTTGCTCACCGAGAACGGTGAGGGTGCTGCGAGCATCCGCAATGCCCCGGTGGATGCCGTCGTGCTGATCGGGTGCAGCACCAGTTTCGCGGATCAAGTGGCGATCTTTCGCCAGCGCGGAATCGCCCTGGTAGCGATCGAAGCCGAGCCGATGGATGATGTGCTCGCGATCGACCTGGACAACCGACAGGCCTCGCACACCCTCGCCAGGCACCTCGCCAGTCTCGGACATCGCCGAGTGGCAATGGTGACCCTTCCGCTGGACGCGGCTCGCACGCGAGGGCCGCTCACCGAGGCGGCCATCGATGCGGCCACCGGCTACACCGCTCGCGAGCGCATCCGCGGTGTTCGCGAGGTCTTCGCCGGCAGCTCCGGAGTGAGTGCCGCAGTGAGCAGCATCGAAGAGGGGCTTGTCGCCGGCCTCGAGCTGCTCGCCGACCCTGGCACGCGTCCATCCGCGGTGATTGCCCAGAGCGATCTTCTTGCGGTGGGGGTGATCCGGGCTGCCGAACAGCTCGGACTCACGGTTCCTGCCGACCTCAGCATTGTGGGCTTCGACGGAGTGAAGCTCGACGGTCTCGCCCCCTACGACCTGACGACGATGGTGCAGCCGGCTGTGGAAAAGGGACGGGCCGCGGGTCGCGGAGTGATCGCCCTGCTCAGCGGCGAACATCCGCAGGCCGTCTCGTTCACTTCGCGCTTCCATCGGGGAACGACCACGGCACCACCGCGGGTCGCGTCATGAAGCTCACCATCCTCGGTACGGCAACGCCCTACCCTCGTCCCGACAATCCGTGCTCCGGCTATCTCGTGCAGCACGGCGACACCTCGATCTGGATGGATGCCGGCACCGGCACTCTCGCGGAGCTGCAGCGCCACATCCCCCTCGATGCCCTCGACGGGATTTGGATCTCTCATGCTCATGCCGACCACTCGGCCGACCTGCTCACCGCGTACTACGCCCTGCGATTCGGCGATCTGACGCTCACCCGACCACTGCCACTGATCGGCCCCCCTGGCCTGGTCGATCGGCTGGTCGGCTTTCTCGGGCACCGAGAGGCGGCCGTGATTCCCGAGGTGTTCGAAGTCACGGAGATGCGCGGCTGGCAGGAACGCGTCATCGGTGAACTTGCCCTCAGCTGGGGCCCGATGAATCACGGGATGCCCGCCTTCGGGTTGCGCATTCAGGCGGGGGCCCGCACGCTCGCCTACTCGGGCGACTCCGCCTATTGTGAAGGACTTGTCGAGCTCGCCGAGGGCGCTGACCTGCTGTTGTGTGAGGCGGGGGCGTCGGAGCATCCGCCCGCTGGAGCAGTGCACTGCACCCCAGAGGATGCCGCGCGTATCGCTCGGGAGGCAGGGGCCGAACGCCTCGTACTTACTCACACCGATGCGTCCAATGCCCGTGCGCGGGCCCTCACCGGGTTTCCCTCGGTCGAGTGTGCGCTGCCGGGTCAGTCGTTCACGATCTGAGCTGGAGCGGTGAATTTTCAGTTGAGGATATTGACCGCGCGGGAGATGACGAGGGCGAGCAGGATGAATCCGGTGATGGATTGGTAGCCCATTATCATCTTTGCCCGCACCGTGAGCGGCATCGCGTCGGTCGGGCTGAACGCCATCATGTTGGTTAGTGCGATGTAGAGGTAATCCAGGTAGACCGGTCGCCAGTCAGCCTGTCCGGTCTTCTGTTCGTTCTGCGGGAATCGAAAGTCGGCATCCGCGGTCTTCCAGATGAGATCGTCTCGCCGAGCAACAGGACCTCCCCGGTCCAATTCCCAGTAGACCAGACCAAATGCGATGATGCTGCTGACCCACACCTGAAGGGCCGTCAGAAGCACGGTGCTTCCTTTCGCGTGCCCGCTCAGCAACTGGGTGATCGTCAGGACCATCGTTATCTGGTTTGCGACAGTAAGCAGGATGGCCAGCGCGATAGACAGCCACCTCGACCACGTCGTCTCCCGGGTGAACCGCTTGGGGTTGAACGCGATGAGCGGGGTCATCAGCAGAACTCCGAGCACGGGGACGACCCAGGTCGGCAACAGTTGTACTTTCTCGGGGATGAGAAGGATGAGTACAAGATTCACGAGGGTGGCGATGACGACCGGGAGTCGGTGTTCGTGCCGATGAATGGCAACGGAGCGGGGTTTCACGACCCGAGTGTAGGCGGTAGGGCTGCGGAAGCGTGCAGCGTGACTGGGTCATCGCCGGATTCAGTCCTCGTACTCGACGCGGGCGAAACCCATCCGTTCGGGGTCGATGCATATACTCAGCCCACAATGACCGAGCTGCCGGATCAGCCACCCTCCCCTGTCAAGCGAGCCGCCCCCGCTGAGCCGATCGTGTTCTCCCGGGCTTCCCGCAAAAAGGGTTTCGGGCGAATATTGAGGATCCTTGGCCCCGGAATCGTCACGGGGGCGGCCGACGATGACCCCTCGGGAATAGCCACCTACTCCCAAGCTGGCGCACAGTTCGCGTTCGGAACGTTGTGGACGATCCTTCTGACCCTCCCACTGATGATCGCTGTGCAAGAGGCCTGCATGCGTATCGGTGCCGTAACAGGAAAGGGGCTCGCCGGGGTCATCCGAGAGACGTATCCGAAGAAAGTGCTTTTTCCGATCGTGGCTTTGGTGGCTGCCGCCAATACTTTCAACATCGGTTCCGACATCGGAGCGATGGCCGCAAGTGCGCAGTTGCTCGTTCCTCAGGTGCCATTTGCGCTGCTCGCTATTGGTTTCGTTGCCATCATCCTGGTCCTGGAAGTACTGGTCTCGTATCGCAGCTACGTGCGGGTCCTGAAGTGGTTGGCGCTCGCGCTCTTCGCCTACCTGGTCACCGCCTTTCTCATCACGGTCCCCTGGGCGCAGGCTCTTCAGGCGACTGTCGTCCCGCACTTCGAGTTCACTAAGGACTTTTTCTTCGTTGTTGTGGCCATTTTCGGAACCACGATCTCGCCATACCTGTTCTTCTGGCAAACCAGCAACGTGGTCGAAGACGAAGTCTCCGAACGCCGAAAAGACAGCACAGGCGGATCCCCTCGAATCTCAAAAAACTACCTGAGGCGTATTCGCATCGACACGCTCCTCGGCATGCTGTTCTCCAATGTCGTGGCCTGGTTCATCATCCTGGTCGGGGCGGTCGTCCTCAATCGCGGGGGCGCGACAAATATCGTCTCCGCTGCGGACGCGGCCAAAGCGTTGCGTCCACTGGTCCACAGTTTTCCCAACGCGGGGGTTCTCGCCCAACTGATCTTCGCCGTCGGGGTGATCGGCATCGGTCTCATGAGCATTCCCGTGCTCGCCGGCTCCACCTCGTACGCGATCACGGAGACCTTCAATTGGAAAGAAGGCCTGTTCCTCAAGTTCAGGTAGGCCCGTGCCTTTAACCTGGTCATCATCACCGGCACCCTGGTCGGCCTCCTCCTGAACTTCGTCGGTCTCGATCCGATCAAGGCGCTGGTTCTTACCGCCGTCTTCAACGGCATCGTGGCCGTGCCACTGATTTTTCTCATCGCGCGGATCTCCAGCCGCCGGAAACTAATGGGGCAATACTCGAGCGGCACCTGGTCCAAAATCGGTCTCTGGGTGGCCTTCGCGGTCATGGGAACCGCCGCGATCGCGCTCCTCGTCTCCTCCCTGTGAGCTGCGCTTATCACGGCCGCCGTATTTCCGCTCAGACTGCCCGGTCAGAGGGCATGACTGCAGGCAGCGTTTGTGTGCGCTCTGCATTTCCGTCTCGATTGCGCGCCTTCGGCGGGAATCTCCCCTCATCTCGCTTTCCGCCTCTCAGAGGGCCGCGGTTAATGTGGTCGGGAGGGATCTTCCCTCTGGTCTCGGGTCGTCGGGCATGGCTCGGGCACTCGAGAGACCTTGGAGTCGCTCTCCCGGTCAATGTCAACATTCTGACGTGGCACGGGAGGCGCTGGTTCATTGCAGCGCGCCCTGCTCTGCTCCCGCCCACCGAGCTCGCTGTGCCCGCGGCGACGCTCAAGGAATGACCGGCCGCGGCGACTGCGTCCGGGGCGCGGGTGTGTCGACATCACGCGGCGCCGATCCGCCCCGAAATACTGCTGTTGAAGCTGCGGATGTCGCGAATCCTGATGGTGAACGACGCACTGTGCCGGCGGCGAGCTGACTTTCCCCGGGCGTCACCGCGAGGCCATTCGCACGGCTTAAGCTGGTCGGCATGACCGCTGCCTCCCCACTCCCCTCCGGTATCCACAGCGAAGAACTCGACCCGGCGGTGCGACCGCAGGACGACCTATTCCGACACGTCAACGGCAAGTGGATCGACCGCACCGAAATTCCGTCAGACAAGGCTCGCTACGGCTCGTTCCATGTGTTGGCCGAGGAGGCCGAGAAGGCCGTGCGCGAGATCATCGTGGAAGCTCAGGGATCCGCCGAAGGCACCGAAGAACGCAAGTTCGGCGACCTCTACGCGAGCTATATGGATGAAGCACGCATCAACGAGCTGGGTGCCACGCCTCTCACCCACGATCTCGCGTCGGTGGAGGCGGTCAGCGACATCCCGAGCCTTCTGGAAACCCTCGGTCGTCTCGAACGCCAGGGTGTCAGCGGCTTCTTCCAGCTCTACATCGACAACGATCCAGGCAACCCGGAGCGCTACATCGCCCTCTTCGAACAGGGCGGTCTCGGCCTCCCGGACGAGAGCTACTACCGGGAAGAGAAGTTCGCCGACATTCGCACCGCCTATGCCGGTTACCTCAAGAGGATGTTCGAATTGGCGGGGCTGGATGACGCGGCTGACCGTGCCGGGCGAGTGCTCGAGCTCGAGACCGCCATTGCCGCTTTCCACTGGGACAACGTGAAATCCCGCGACTCCGAGAAGACCTACAACCTCAGCACCTGGCATGCTGTCGTGACCACGGCTTCCCAGGCGACCGACGGCCCGGACCTCAATCGGTGGCTCGATGCTCTCGATGCGCCGGACGGCGTCTTCGACGAGCTGGTGCTGCGGCAGCCGTCGTTCCTCGCGGGCGTCGCGACGCTGCTGGATGCCGGCCACCTCGAGGCCTGGACTGACTGGCTGCGCTGGCAGGTCATCCGCTCGTCTGCCGCCTACCTCTCCGATGCCTTCGTTGAGGCGAATTTCGACTTCTACGGCCGCACCCTCACCGGCACTCCGGAGCTGCGGGAACGCTGGAAGCGCGGTGTCTCGCTCGTCGAGGGCGCCCTGGGCGAAGCCGTCGGGCGCATCTATGTCGAGCGGCACTTCCCGCAGGGTGCGAAGGCGGCGATGGACGTGCTCGTCGGCAACCTCGTGGAGGCGTATCGCGAGAGCATCACCGGCCTGGCCTGGATGAGCGCGGCTACTCAGCATCGCGCGATCGAGAAGCTCGATAAGTTCACGCCGAAGATCGGCTACCCGGTTAAATGGCGCGACTACTCGCGGCTCGAGATCAGCGCGACGGACCTGATTGCCAATGTTCGCGCGACCAGCGAGTTTGAGTTCCAGCGCGAGCTCGGCAAGATCGGCACGCCGCTCGACCGCGACGAGTGGTTCATGACCCCGCAGACCATCAACGCCTACTACAACCCCGGGTTCAATGAGATCGTCTTTCCCGCTGCGATCCTGCAGTACCCCTTTTTCGACGAGGCTCGGGATGCAGCCGCCAACTACGGCGCGATCGGCGCCGTCATCGGTCACGAGATCGGCCACGGTTTTGACGACCAGGGTTCGAAATACGACGGCGACGGTCGGCTCATCGACTGGTGGACGGCGGCCGACCGGGAGGCCTTCGAAAAGCTCACCAGCTCGTTGATCGGGCAATACAACGAGCTTGCCCCGCGCCAGGTTCCCGACCACCACGTCAACGGTGCCCTCACGATCGGTGAGAACATCGGCGACCTCGGCGGGCTCTCGATCGCCTGGAAGGCCTACCTCATCTCTCTTGCCGGCGAGCAGCCGCCCGTGATCGACGGGATGTCAGGCTCAGAGCGCTTCTTCCTCTCCTGGGCGCAGGCCTGGCAGCAGAAGGGGCGCGACGAGGAGGTCATCCGCCTGATTGCCATCGATCCGCACTCGCCAAACGAGTTCCGTTGCAACCAGATCGTGCGCAATATTGACGGGTTCTACGACACCTTCACTGTTACTGAATCGGATGCACTGTGGCTCGATCCCGAAGAGCGCGTGACCATTTGGTAGTTGGCACCCGGGATCACGAGCGCCGGGAGCGACTGCGCTTACCGCGCGTCGGTCGCCACCGCGGAGTCGGCGGAGCGGAAAGCTTCGCCGGCGGCTTCATCGCGCTCGCACAATTGGCCTATGCGGGCGCGGCAGTCTCGGCGAGCGTGATCGACCTGCAAACGGGCACTACCCTCGTCTCGATCGACGATCGGGTTGCGATGCCGACCGCGAGCGTCGGCAAGATCCTGCTACTCATCGAGGTCTCGGCGCGCATCACCACGCGAGATGCCGCCGGGTTTGGCATCCTCGACAAGACACCAGGGGATTCCGTCGGCGATTCCGGGATTTGGCAGCGGCTGCAGGCGCCCGCACTTCCCGTCACCGATCTCGCGCTGCTCGTCGGCGCAATCAGCGACAATCTCGCGACGAACGTGCTGCTCCGCCAGGTGGGGCTCGACTCGGTGCGCGCGCGCGGCGAGGCCCTCGGGCTCTCGCGCACAGCTCTGCTCGACCTCGTGCGCGATCATCGTGGTCCGGATGATGCGCCGCAATTATCGATCGGATCCACCGCTGAGCTCTCGCGGCTGTTCTCCTCCCTTGCGAGGGGGCAGGTCGTCGATGCCGTGACGAGCAAGCGTGTGCTCGGCTGGCTCTCTCACAATGCCGACCTCTCGATGGTGTCGAGTGCGTTCGGACTGGACCCACTGTCGCACCGCACCTCGGATTCGGGCCTGCAACTGGTCAACAAGACCGGCACCGGTGTGGGGGTGCGGTCGGAAGCCGGCCTACTGAGCGGATCCCGCACCGGGGTGGCCTATGCCCTCACTGTCAAGTTCAGCAGCACCGATCTCGCCGCGCGTCTGCGCGTGCTGGAGGCTATGCGTACCTTCGGTTTCGATCTTCTCGAGTATGTCTACTAATACGCCCCCCGTTTGAGTGGTACCCGTTCGGGTGATAAATCGTGTAATGTCAACTCAGCGCCATTTTGTGAACCCGAAATCCACGTTGCGTTGCATTTCCCTTATTCCCCGACCCGAACCCAATCGGTTACCCAGCCGAACTGACGCCCCCGACGTCTGCATCACCGCCGTCCCAGCGCCCCGAAGCGCGAAGAGACAGCCGTGTGGTGCTCCCTGCCAAAGGCCGACGTAAATCTCCCTTACCCAGGAGCACGTCATGAAGAGAATCCTTGCCTCGATCACGACGATCGTGATCGCGATCGGCCTTGCTATAACCGGCGTCTCGACCGCAAGCGCGGACGATACGGTCGCGCCCGATGGGTCGAAGACCGTTGTCGCGACGACCCCCACCCCAATCACCCCCGCCTCCCCCTCTCCAGGGCCGAGCCCGGCGGCGTCGAGCCCGACGATTGTGCCGACCCCTGCGGCGTCGAGTCCGACGATTGTGCCGACCCCGTCACCCTCGCCGACTCCGTCTGCATCACCGACGGCGCGCGCCGCTGCACCGCTGTCTGTCACACCAGCTTCTCCAAAACCGTCGGCAAGCCCAACCGCAGTAGAGAAATGCCTTCCCGCGTCTGCGGTGACCTACTCCTACGATCGGATGAAAAACAGCGGCACGGTGTTTGTTTCCGCTCAGCCCTACTCCACGGCACTGCTGTGCAGCAAGATCTACATCACCGCGGCAAGTTGGAAATACACGAAGGCCGCCGTCTGGCCACAGGTGCTCGACCCGGTAGCGACCAATTCCCTGACCATCGATGGAGTGGGAACCTACCCGTTCGGTGCTGTAGTCACCTGCGGTCAGGGCGACATTTACGCGCGAACGGGCTCCTCTATCGAACCGACGCCCACCCTCCAGGGCCCTCAGGGGTGGGAGACCTTCCTCAGCGGTCTCGCTTCGCAGGCAACTCCGGGCAACCCCTACGTGCAGAATCCGACCTACATGCAGAGTCCGATCAGTTGCGTCCACGTGGTACCGGCCGCGAGCGTCGTCGCGGGCCAGTGTTACTGGGACTCCGAGCAGGGCACCTCTTCGAAGTCGGTCACCATCCGGTACGACAACAGCAAGTCGAATGTCCCGGTGGATTTCTCTGTCACGGGCGACCAGAAGCAGAACATCAAATACTCGCAGTACAACCGCACGGTCGCTGGCGGTGCGGTCGTCGAGATAACGCCTCCGGCATCGTCGACCGGGGGCGTGAGCTACACAGTGCTTGCCGCCGGAACGAAAATGAGCCTCTCCGTGCCCTACTACGAAGCGTGCCCGCCGACGATCCCGACTCTGCTCCTTACTGACCCGACTCCGGTGACGTTCGTCGACGCCTGTGGCGTCGAGGGAGACAAGGCGAACATCCCCAGTCTCACAACCGAGGATCACTACAGGTATTCCACCAGCGACACTCACGTGAACGGTGCACGAACAGTAACGGTAACGGCGATTCCGGATGCCGGTTACGGCTTCAGCTCGAAAGCCGTGACGTCCTGGCCTCATACCTTCACAACCGACGCGGAGAATCACTGCGTGAAGGTTCCCGGTGACCCGGAGGCCGTCAATGAGACCTGTGCTGCCTCACCCGGTGGAATGGTCGGCGGCTACCTCACGGCCGCCCCGATCGCGGGCGTCGTCTACACGATCCACCGGGTCCGCCCGGCAGGGGCGGATATCGCGGTGACCGGACCGAAGACCACTGTGGCACCGGGCGACTATCTGGTCACCGCAACCGCCAAACCGGGCTTTATGCTCTCCGGCACCCACGAGTGGAAGCTCACCGTCGCGAACAAGGCGGTGAACTGCACACTGTCCACCGACGCGTTCCTGCCGTCATCGGTGAGCTGGGTGAGCCAGACCTGCTCAGCGGGCCGAACGGTCAGCGGCTACATCGCCATTGATCCGACCGACTTCCTCAGCTACTTTGTCGGCACTACTCGGCTCGTCTCCGCGCGAACCGCATTTGCACCGGGAACCTACCGGGTGACGGTCGTCGCTCCCCGCGGGGACACGATCGATGGGCCGTCGAGCTACACGGCGACCATTGTCAAGCCGAAAACCAGCTGTGGAAACCTCGACCCGCAGAGTCTGACCACGCTGGCCTTCACCGGCTTCGGCTCGGGAGCGGGCTACCTCGCGGTGGCCTCCGGGCTCCTCATGCTCGGTGCGGCTCTCGTGTTCACTGCACGTCGTAGGGCAAAGGCCTGATCGACGACAATCACATGCCCCGCAGCGGCCTCTGGCCGGTGCGGGGCATGTGTCGTTTTGTGTGAAGCCGGTGACGGTGACGCGGGTGCCGAAGCGTCAGGCGTGCAGGTCCCGAACATCGGCCACTGCCGGGCCCGCTACTGGTACATCGACGCCGAACAGTGCGGTCACCGCCGAGCGGAAGGATTCGCCCTCGCCAGCGCGGGCGAACTCGCGGGCACGCACCGATGGAGTGTGAAGCAGCACCCCGGTGAGGTGACGAAGGGCCGCTTCGATGCGGCCATCGTCGTCGCCGCGCACACGGGCTCGGTCGATCTCGGTCTCGAGCAGGCCGAAGACATGGGTGCGTAGGGCCACGACGGAGGGCGTGAGCTGTTGCTCCGCTGTTGTTGCGGCGAATTGGGTGGCCGCGTTGTCCACGATGGCACGGGCATCCATCGTCGCGGTGAGTTCTTCGAGGGGGGCGTGCAGGCTGATTGTCTCCAGGTCGAGGAGCTCGGTTCCGGGCACTGAGGCGACATCCGGATGCACGTTTCGTGGCAGTCCGAGGTCAATGACGATACGGCGCTGAGTACTCGCGGAAGCGAGCGCAGAGAGGTGCGCTGCCGTGACGACTGGCGCGGCCGATGCGGTGCAGGTAATCACTACATCCGCTGCCGCGAGGGCTGCGATGAGGTCGACACTGGCGGTGAGGGCGAGACGGAGGGCGAAGCGGGCGGCGCGGCCGGACGGCGAGAACACCGTAATGTCCCCCGCTCCGCGGTCGCGGAGGGCGGCGACGGTCGTCGCGGCATACTGCCCGGTGCCGACGATAAGCACCCTCGTCCGGGACCAGTCCGCGATCCGACTGGAGGCGAGCTCAAGCCCGAGTCGCACGAGCGAGCGGCCGGCACCGCCGATCGCGGTCTGGTTCTTCACTTCGCGTGACGTATTGGCCGCCTTCTGAAAAAGGCGTTCGAGCCCGGATGACGTTGTGCGTGCCGTGCGAGCCTGCTCGAGAGCACGGCGCACCTGGCCGGAGATCTCGTCTTCGCCGACGATCAGGGACTCGAGCCCGGAGCTTACGGAAAAGAGGTGCTGTGCGACGGTATCGCCGCTGAGCACGGTCACCGTTTGACGCAGGGCGGCGGGGTCGATGCCGCTCGAGGCGCTGATCACCCGCAACGAATTTTCTACCGCGACGGCTGTGGCCACGGTGAGGGGCCCGTCGATCTCGAGGTACGCCTCGAAGCGATTGCACGTGGCGAGAACGACCGCTCCGGAGACGAAATCGCTCTCATTGACCAATATGGCCGCCGCCTGCGGTGCGCCGATCGAGAGCTTCTCGAGAATCTCGAAGCTCGCGTTGCGATGGTTGGCGGTAAGACACAGAAGCACCTCCCTAGCCTACGTCTGCCAATGGCGGTCGCGCAGCGTAGTCCCCTCCCAGCCCGCTCGACCATACTTAATCTCGTGAACCTCCCAGCCAGCCATCCCCTGATCGACGGCCGCACGGCTGATTCGTCGCTCATTCGCGCCTACCGCGGCGATCGCCCGTCGACCACGCCAGTGTGGTTCATGCGCCAGGCCGGCCGCTCGCTGCCCGAATACCGTGCCATCCGGGCTGGCAGCACGATGCTCGACGCGTGCCTCGATCCCGAACTGTCAAGTGAGATCACCCTGCAGCCGGTGCGACGCCACGGCGTGGATGCCGGCATTTTTTTCAGCGACATCGTCGTGCCCCTGAAGCTCGCCGGCATCGATGTCGACATCGTTCCCGGCCGCGGCCCGGTGCTCGGTGCTCCGATTCGCTCCGCAGCGGATGTTGCCTCTCTCCGCCGCCTCGAGCCGGATGCACTCGCTCCCATCGCCGAAGGCGTCGCCCGCGCCGTCGCAGGGCTGCGCACGACTCCCCTTATCGGATTCGCCGGCGCGCCGTTCACTCTCGCCGCTTACCTTGTCGAGGGAGGTCCTTCTAAAGACCACCTGCGGGCTCGCACCCTGATGCATGCCGACCCGGCGACCTGGGATGCCCTGCTCGGCTGGGCCGCGGATGTCACGGGAGCTTTCCTTCGCGCGCAGGTGCTCGCCGGCGCGAGCGCTGTGCAGCTGTTCGATTCGTGGGTTGGATCACTCTCAGTTTCCGATTACGAGAGCCGGGTAGCTCCCTTCTCCCACCAGGCGATCGCCCACGTCACGGATCTCGGCATTCCCGTGGTGCACTTCGGGGTGGGTACCGGCGAGCTGCTGCGGTCTATGTACGCGATCGGGGTTGATGTGATGGGCGTCGACGACCGCATCCCCGTCGACGAAGCATCCCGTCGACTCGGTGCCTCCGTGCCGCTGCAGGGCAACATCAATCCGGCCATGCTCGCGGCACCGTGGCCGGTGCTCGAAGCCCATGTGCGCGACGTGATCACCCGGGGGCGCGCGGCGACGTCACACATACTCAACCTCGGCCATGGGGTCCCGCCAGAAACCGACCCCGATGTGCTCACGCGCATCGTGCAGCTCGCGCACGCGCCTTCTGTCGTCCATGCCTAGCGCGATCGTGGTCGGTGGGGGGATCGCCGGGCTTGTGATGGCCCGCGATCTCGTGCTGGGCGGCTTCGAAGTGACCCTGCTCGAGGCCTCCGATCACCTCGGCGGCAAGATCGCCCGTCACACGGTGGCTGGCCTGGTCCTTGATGCCGGCGCTGAGAGCTTCGCGACCCGGCACGACACCGTGGCCCACCTCGCCCGCCAGCTCGGTCTTGGGTCCGATATCGCCCGTCCGAATCCGCAGGGCGCGTGGCTCCAGACTGCGGAGGGCCGGGCCTATCCGCTGCCCCGCACCGGCATCCTCGGAATTCCCGGCACGCCACTGGCGGCTGACGTGATCGAGGTCGTCGGGTTCTGGGCGGCGCTGCGCGGCCAGCTCGACGAGCTGATGCTCGGCTTCGTCGGGTCGAAGGAACGCAGCCTCGGGCGACTGGTGCGCCGGCGGATGGGCCGCCGGGTTCTCGAACAGCTGGTCGCGCCCGTGACGCTCGGCATCCACTCACGGCATCCCGACGAGCTCGATGTGGATGTGGTGGCACCAGGCCTGCGAGCCGCGATGCTCGACACGGGATCGCTCGCCCACGCCGTGCGCGAGCTGCGGGATGCCGCTCCGGCGGGCACGGCTGTCTCCGGCATAGTGGGCGGAATGTTTGAGCTGGTCGAGGCGCTGGCCCGCGACCTTGAGCGATTTGGAGTGACGGTACGTCTCAAATCCCCGGTCACCGCGGTAGAGGCTTCGTTCGTGACGCTCCTCGACGGACAATTGCTCGAAGCGGACCAGGTGGTGCTCGCGGCCCCTCTCGCGAACCCGCTAGCGACCACGGGGCAGCCGGATCCCACCCCCGCGATCGTTCTCGCAACGCTGGTCGTGGATGCCCCCGAGTTGGATGGCGCCCCGCGTGGTACCGGCGTGCTCGTGGCGCGCGGGTCCTCCGACGCCCCATTCCGAGCCAAGGCCCTCACCCACGCGACCGCCAAGTGGGACTGGCTCGCAGAGCGAGCGACGCCGCACCGCCACGTGCTCCGACTCTCCTACGACGGGGCAGCAGCGGCACGGGTCAGCGACGCCCAGCTGCGAGGCCAGGCCCTGCACGATGCCGGCGAGCTGCTCGGGATTGCCCTGGTCGAGGTCTCCGTCGTCGCGTTCGCGCGGGTGGAGTGGAGCGCTCCATCGAGCCGACCCGAGCCAATCGACGGGGTGACACTCATCGGTGAAGGCGTCGCCGGCACCGGACTGGCCGCCGTGATCGCCCAGGTGCGAGTGGCGTCTGGAGGTTTGCTGGAAGAGGTAGAGGCGTAGCCTCCGGGGGCTACTGTGGAGGTGATCCCAGACATATGCCCATCGGGGCACGCACAGGACGGAGCAAATCATGCGAGGCAAACTGCTGCTCGTCGTCGGACTGGCCGCCGGCTATGTGCTCGGCGCCAAAGCCGGACGCGATCGTTACGAAGACATCAAGCGTGCAACCGGCAAGCTCTGGAGCGACCCCCGCGTCCAACGCCAGGTGAAGAAAGTCGAAGGTCGCGCCAAGGACTTCGCAAAGGACAAGGCGCCAGAGGTCGTCGACTTTTTGAGCGACGGAGCCAAGAAGGTCGTGTCGCAGGTGAGCAGGTCCGGGTCGGCCAAAGCCAAGTCTCCGGTCGCGCCCCCGGCGGCGGCCAAACCGGCCTCCGCCAGCGGTAAGTAGGTCTTCGTGAACGACGACGCTCCCTCACGCAAATCGATCTTCGCTCTCGTCGCCGACTTGCCTCGACTCGTGATCGGGCAGGTGAAGAACGAGATCGAGCAGTTCAAGAGCGAGTTGATCGGCAAGATCAAGCACGCAGGCATCGGCGTCGGCTTATTCGCCGGGGCCGGCTTCGTGGCGTTTTTCCTGTTTGCCGTGCTTATCTCCGCCGCCATTCTCGCGTTTGCGACGGTCATGCCGGGCTGGCTGGCTGCGCTCATCGTGGCCGGCATCCTCCTGGTGATCGTGGTGATTCTCGTGTCCGTCGGTCTTCGCCAGGTGAAGAAGGGCGTTCCGCCAGCGCCGACCGAGACCATCAAAAGCGTCAAGAAAGACGTCCTTGTGATCAAGGGACTCGGAAAGCGGGAGAACCGATGAGTGAGACCCCATCGTCCGATTCGATCGAGACGAGGATCAGCGCTACGCGTTCGGAACTCGCGCAGACCCTTGATGAGATCGAGGACCGGCTCAATGTGCCGAAGCAGGTCGGCAAACTGACAGCTAAAGTGCAGTCCTCCTACGCGGAGAACCCCGTACCGTGGATAATCGGAGCGACCGCAGCCGTGGTCGTCATCGGCGGCATCGTGGCCTGGGCGATCTTCGGCGACGACTAGACACCGTCAGTTCACCATCGGTAGAACAGAAGAAAATTTCGCACTGAGGCTCGGCCGCTTTTTGTTCTCGCAGCAATGCGGGGGAGGATAGACGGCATGAGCACCACCCCGATCCAAAACGGGCTTCCCGTCGAGGACGCCAGCATTCCCGAAGACCACACCACGACCGGATACACCCTCTGGGCGGTTCTTCGCCGAGATGGTGCGGTGCCAGCTGGTGACAATGCCGAGTCGCTCTCCGCCGCGGTTGCAGTAGTGGAAGGCGCCGGAGTTACCGTCCGCGGGTTCTACGACGTCTCCAGTCTTCGTGCTGATGCCGACCTGATGATCTGGCTGCACGGGGGCGCGCCCGAGACCCTGCAGTGGGCGCTTCGTGAACTGCGCCGCACCGAGATGCTTCGCACTCTTGTGCCCACCTGGAACGCTATGGGCGTGCACGTTGATGCCGAGTTCTCCGCGAGCCACCGTCCCGCATTCATGGGGACAAAGGAGCCGGAGGCGTGGCTCACGGTCTACCCCTTCGTACGCTCCTATGAGTGGTACATCCTTCCAGACGAGGAGCGGCGATCCATGCTGGCGGATCACGGGCGCAAAGGCGGCGCCTACCCGCAGGTGCTCGCCAACACTGTTGCATCCTTCGCTCTCGGGGACTACGAGTGGATCCTCGCGCTCGAAGCCCCCCAGCTCATCGATCTTGTCGACCTGATGCGTGCCCTGCGGCAGACCGAAGCGCGTCGCCACGTGCGCGAAGAACTGCCGTTTTACACCGGTCGACGCATCGCCGTCACCGAGATTGCCGAGGTGCTCCGATGACCATCACAAACGGTGAGCTAGCCGGGGAGTTGGTTCGCGGCGCGACGGATGCGGCGAAGGCCGGACCCGAGCACGTCACGGCGCCGACCGCTTATGACGCCATTCTGCTCGCGAGCTTTGGCGGGCCGGAAGGCCAGGATGATGTCATCCCGTTTCTGCGTAACGTGACCCGCGGGCGCGGTATCCCGGACGAGCGGCTCGAAGTGGTGGCCCACCACTACCGGGCGTTCGGCGGCATCAGCCCGATCAACCAGCAGAACCGCGATCTCAAGGCTGCCCTCGAGGCCGAACTCGAGCGACGGGGCATCGACCTTCCCGTGCTGTGGGGCAACCGCAACTGGGCGCCGTTCATTCGGGACGCCGTCGTCGAGGCCAACGAACGCGGGTTCACCAAGTTGATCGCCATCGGCACGAGTGCCTACAGCTCCTACTCCGGTTGCCGGCAGTACCGCGAGGATTATGCGGCCGCACTTACCGATGCCGGACTCGACGGAGTGATCCAAATCGACAAGGTGCGTCAATTCTTCGACCACCCCGGATTCGTCACCCCGTTCATGGAGGGCCTGCGCACGGGCCTCGCCGAGGTCGCGGCGGCGGGCATCCCGCTCAGCGAGACGCACGTGCTGTTCTCCACCCACTCGATTCCATCGACGGATGCCGCAAAGAGCGGCCCCTCATTCCGGGACTTCGGCGAGGGTGGCGCCTACGCCGCCCAGCATCGGGCGGTGGCGGAGGTTGTCGTGGCAGGGACGGACGCTAACTGGAGCCTCGTGTTCCAGTCGCGCAGCGGACCACCCACCCAGCCGTGGCTCGAGCCCGACATCAACGACGCCATCCGCGACCTCGCCGGCAACGGCATCCGCGCGGTGGTAATCGTGCCCCTTGGTTTCGTGAGCGATCACATGGAAGTGAAGTGGGATCTCGACACCGAAGCGATGGAGACCTCGAACGAGCTTGGTGTGCTCGCAATCAGGGTGCCGACACCGGGCATCCATGCGGCCTACGTGTCGGGGCTGATCGACCTCGTGGTGGAGCGCCGCGATGCAGTGCCGGTGGCCGAACGCCCGGCCCTCACCAAACTCGGACCCTGGTACGACGTGTGTCGTTCCGGATGCTGCGAGAACGTGCGCCTCGGATTCAAGCCCGCGCTCGCGGGGCAGGTTCCGTGAGCGGATCCAGCAGCATCCTGCGTATCGGTACGCGCGGCAGCGCGCTCGCCCTCGCGCAGACCCGTGTGGTGGCCTCGGCCGTGGCCAAGGCATCCGGTCTCGAGGTAGAGATCGTGCCGATCGCTACCGAGGGCGACCACTCGAAGGAGTCGCTCGCGACTCTGGGCGGCACCGGAGTTTTCGCCAGCGCGCTGCGTGAGGCGTTGCTCGCCGAGGCCTGCGATCTTGTCGTCCACTCGCTCAAAGACCTTCCGACCGATTCCTACCCCGGGTTGCGCATCGGCGCCATTCCGAAGCGGGCGGACGCTCGCGATGCACTCTGCGCGCGCGACGGCCTGACCCTCGAGGGACTACCCCCCGGCGCGCGGGTCGGTACCGGCTCGCCGCGGCGGGCCGCCCAGTTGCGGGGCTGGCGACCGGATGTGGAGGTCGTGGACATCCGCGGCAACATCGACACTCGCCTGCGCAAGGTGGCCGAGGGCGAGCTGGATGCCGTGGTGCTCGCTGCGGCCGGTCTCGGCCGGATCGGGCGACTCGACGCGGTGACGGAGTTCTTCGAGCTGGGCAAGTGGGCCACCGCTCCCGGCCAGGGAGCCCTGGCCATCGAGGTGAGAGACAATTATTCGAGCACGTTCGCCGCAATGCTGAAGGCCATCGATCATCCGTCCACCCGTCTCGCGGTTCTCGCCGAACGAGCGATTCTCGCTCGCCTGGAGGCCGGCTGCGCAGCGCCGATCGGGGCCGCGGGAGTCGTCGACGGCGACATGCTCTTCCTCACCGCCACCGTGTACGCGCCCGACGGCACGAGCTCGCTCACCAGTTCGCACGCCCTCGTGCTCGAAGGCAGCCCCTCCGAGCGAGCGCTGCTGCCAACGGAGCTCGGCAACCGGGTGGCCGGTGAACTCCTCACGCTCGGTGCCGCCGATATCGTTCCTGTCGGAGCCGTCTTGTGAACCCGTATCGCAGCCTGAAGCCATTGGCCGGCTGGCGTGTGTTGGTTCCGCGCGGGGGCAATTGGGGTGACGGCGTCGCCGCTAACCTGCGCACTTACGGCGCCATCCCCGTGATCGCGCCGATGATCAACTTCGCGAGTGCAGAAAATGCCAGAGAGCTCTCGAACGCGCTCAAGCGCCTTGAGCAGGGAAAATTTGACTGGCTCGTGATCACCAGCGCTACGACTGTTGACGTGCTGATCAGCCAGCAGGTCACCATCCCACCGAGCACACGGATCGCGGCCGTCGGAGAGACGACGGGAGCCGCGCTCACTCTCGCCGGTTACCGCGTGGACTTCGTGCCGGAGAGCGACAATTCCGCCCGCGGCCTTGTGAAGGAGTGGCCAGCCTCCGACATCATCGGTCGGGTGCTCATCCCCCAGTCTGATATCGCCGAACCAACCCTGGTGGCTGGCCTCGCCACCCTCGGACTCGAGGTGGAATACGTCTCGGCGTACCGCACCGTGGGTGTACCCGTCTCGGAGTATGTGGCGGCGGATGTCGCGTCCGGCCGCATCCGGGCCGTGTTGGTGACCTCTGGCAGTGTCGCTCGCCAAGTGCAGGCGCAGCTCGCGCCGCTGCCCGACGAGACCATCGTCGCCGCCATCGGCCCGCGCACGGCACTCGATGCCCGCGCGGCCGGGTTGACCGTGCATGTGATCGCCGAATTGCGCTCGGCGAGTTCCCTCGTGGAGGGCCTCGCGGAATACGTGATCACTCACGATGCGGACGCGAGCGATGCTGTTCACACCGACCGCCAGGAGGGCGATTCATGACCGGTCCGAGCATCCGACCCCGCCGCCTGCGAGCGACCCCGGCGATGAGACGATTGGTCGCAGAGACCAGGCTCCACCCGGCCGAGCTGGTGTTGCCGATGTTCGTGCGCGAAGGCCTGCGCGAGCCGGTGCCGATCTCGTCGATGCCCGGTGTGGTCAACCATTCGCTCGACTCGTTACGGCGTGCTGCTCTGGAAGCGGCCGAGGCTGGCGTCGGGGGCGTGATGCTCTTCGGCATCCCGGAGCACAAGGATGGTATCGGCTCCGGAGCGACGGCCGACGACGGTATTCTCAACGTCGCCACCCGTGCGGTGGTCGCCGAGGTCGGCGATGCTCTCGTCGTGCAAACCGACCTTTGTCTCGATGAATTCACCGACCACGGCCACTGCGGGGTGCTTGCCGCTGACGGAAGTGTCGATAACGACGCATCCCTGCTTCGCTACCGGGACATGGCTGTCGCGCAGGCCACCGCCGGGTCCCAGCTGCTCGGCCTCAGCGGCATGATGGACGGCCAGGTTGCCGCCGTTCGCGACGCTCTCGACAGCAACGACTTCGGCGGCACCGCGATCCTCGGCTACGCGGCCAAGTACGCCTCCGCTTTTTATGGGCCATTCCGGGAGGCCGTCGACTCGTCGCTCGTCGGTGATCGTCGCAGCTATCAGCTCGACGCGGCCAACCGCCGCGAGGGACTGCGCGAGGTATTGCTCGACGTGGAGGAGGGCGCCGACATCGTGATGGTGAAGCCCGCCATGAGCTACCTGGATGTGCTCGCCGACGCCGCGGCCGTGAGCCCGGTGCCCGTATGGGCCTACCAGGTGTCGGGTGAATACGCGATGATCGAAGCCGCCGCGGCCAACGGTTGGATCGACCGCCGCCGCGCGATCGAAGAGTCAGTCGTCAGCATCAAGCGCGCCGGAGCCGACGCCATTCTGAGTTACTGGGCCGTCGAACTGGCAGATTGGTTGCGCTCATGAGTATCAACGAGACCTACTTCACCCGGGCAAAACTCTCCATCCCTGGTGGGGTCAACTCGCCGGTGCGAGCCTACGGCTCAGTCGGCGGCACACCGCGATTCATGGTGTCGGCTCGCGGACCGTACATCATCGATGCAGACGGGCGTGAATACGTCGACCTCGTGAGCTCGTGGGGTCCGGCAATTCTCGGGCACGCGCATCCGTCCGTGGTCAGGGCGGTGCAGGATGCCGCCGCTCGAGGTCTCTCGTTTGGGGCATCCACTCCCGGCGAGACCGAGCTCGCTGAGCTCGTGCGCGAGCGTGTGCGGGTGGAATCGACCACCAGCTCCGGCCAACTCACCGGGTCGGTGCAGACACCGATTGAAAAGATCCGCATGGTGTCGACCGGCACCGAAGCGACCATGACGGCCATCCGGCTCGCTCGCGGGTTCACCGGCCGCGATCTGCTGGTGAAATTTGCCGGGCACTATCACGGGCACTCCGACGCCCTGCTCGCCGAGGCGGGTTCGGGGCTCGCCACCCTGGCTTTGCCCGGGTCCGCCGGTGTGACCGCGGTAACGGCCGCGCAGACGATCGTGCTTCCCTATAACGACATCGACGCCGTCCGGGCGCTCTTTTCGGTACAGGGCGAGAAGATCGCCGCGGTGATCGTGGAGGCGGCTTCGGCAAACATGGGTGTTGTGCCGCCAGAGCGCGGATTCAACCGTGAACTTGCGGCAATCGCCCACGAGCACGGTGCACTCGTGATTTTCGACGAGGTGCTCACCGGCTTCCGTGTCGGTCCGGCCGGTTGGTGGGGCCTTGAGGCCGCCAGGGTCGTTCCCGATGGCGCGGGGTGGATGCCAGACCTCTTCGCCTTCGGCAAGGTCATCGGCGGGGGTCTTCCCCTTGCCGCGCTCGGTGGCCGCGCAGACATCATGGACTATCTCGCACCGCTCGGCCCGGTTTACCAGGCCGGAACGCTCAGTGGCAATCCGGTGGCGGTCGCGGCAGGCATCTCCACGCTGCGTGCCGCGGATGCTTCGGTCTACGCCCGCCTGGACGCTGTCGCCGACCAGCTCGCCGTCGCCGTGTCGTCGGCGTTGAGCGTTGAAGGCGTCGAGCATTCGGTACAACGCGCCGGCAACCTGTTCTCGTTCGCCTTCTCGGCCACGAAGCCGCGCAACTACGACGACGTTCGAGCGCAGCAGGCCTTCCGCTACCCGCCGTTCTTTCAAGCGATGTTGCACGCGGGGGTGTCACTTCCCCCCTCGGTGTTCGAAGCCTGGTTCGTCACGGCCGCGCACGACGAGACCGCGGTGTCCCGTGTCCTCGAGGCCCTGCCGGCAGCGGCGCGGGCGGCGGCGGCGGCGGTCCTCCCGACCGTCTGACGCGCGTTCGCCGCGCGCTGTCGCGTCGCCTCGGCCGCTCGAGTCGGCCACTCGAGTCGGCCACTCGCCTGGGGCAATCGACTTGGTAGTTGTTGCGACTTTTCCGCCCGCAAAGTCGCAACAACTACCAAGTCGATTCAGGATGGCACCTGCCACGGCCGCGGGTGGTGCACGTGACCAGCATGGGTAACGAGCAGCGAAGGGTGATCAGCTGGCGAGGGCCGACAGCAGCAGGAAAAGCAGACCGACGAACGGTGGCACACCCTGGATCAGCGCCGAGCGGCGGGTGGTCTTTGAAAAGAGCAGCAGCACGAGTGCGGCCAGCACCATGCTGCCGGCACCCACCAGCACGAGCGTGACCGCCACCGGCCGCGACACTGCGAGCAGGATGACCCCGAGCCCGGCCTCTACCGCGAGGAATAGGTTGTAGAACCCCTGGTTGAAGGCCATCGGCTTGATGATGTCGGCATCACGCTGGGTGCGGACGCCGAAAATCCTCCACGTGGTGGGCTGGGACCAGATCACGCTCTCGAGCGTGAAGATGTAGACGTGCAGCAGGGCGGCGAGCGCCACGAAGATCGCACTGAGAACGAGGAGCGGTTGGTTCATGGGCGCCAGTGTGGCAGAAACCTGATCAGCCGAACAGGATCGCGGCCTCGTCGTAGCGGGACTGTGGCACAGTGTTGAGCTTGCCGAGCGCATCCTCGAACGCGACGTGCGTAATGGATGTGCCGCTGAGCGAAACCATGCGACCCCAGCGTGCATGGATCACGGAGTCGACCGCCGCCATGCCGTACCGCGTCGCGAGCACGCGATCGTACGCGGTCGGGGTACCGCCGCGCTGGATGTGGCCGAGCGTCGTCGCGCGCGTCTCGATACCCACCCGCGCTTCGATCTCCGGAGAGATGAGCTCGCCGATGCCACCGAGTCGCGGGCGTCCGAACGCATCGAGCCCGCGCTCCGAGTGGGCGTCATCCATGGTGTCGAGGTGGAAGCCCTCGGCTACCACGACCAGCGGCGCCCGGCCGCGATCTACGACGGACTGCACCCAGGCCACGATCTGGTCCATCGAAGTCTTCTGCTCCGGGATCAGGATCGCGTGTGCGCCGGCCGCCATGCCAGAGTGCAGGGCGATCCAGCCGACGTGCCGACCCATCACCTCGGCGACCATGCATCGGCCGTGTGAGTCGCCGGTGGTGCGCAGGCGGTCCATGGCATCGGTCGCGATCTGCACGGCGGTGTCAAAGCCGAAGGTGTAGTCGGTGGCCGAGAGATCGTTGTCGACGGTCTTGGGCACGCCCACGATCTTGATGCCGGCATCCGTCAGGCGCTTGGCGGCCGCGAGAGTGCCCTCTCCGCCGATTGCGATGAGGGAGTCGACGCCGAGTCGCTCCATGTTGGCTCGCACCACCTCCGCTCCACCGTTTGCTTCAAAGGGGTTGGTGCGGGAGGTGCCGAGGATGGTGCCACCCTGCTTACCGATGCCCTGGATGTCTTTGCGCTCGAGCGGGATGATGTCGCCTTCGATGACACCGCGCCAGCCGTCCCGAAAGCCCACTAACTGCTGTTTGTAAATCTGTGTGCCCTTGAGGACGGCGCCGCGGATCACCGCGTTCAGCCCGGGGCAGTCTCCACCGCTGGTGAGGATTCCAATGCTCATGACACCATCCTTCCCTAGGTTGACCGCCTGCCGATCACACCAGTACCGACGGCGCTCGCTAGAGTCCGGGAAAGCGTAGGCCGCGGGGCTGCGCGCCCACAATCCAAGGAGCATCATGTCCGATCTCAAAGGGGGTCCCATCCCCAATCCGTCCGACGGCCGGCCTCCGGTCACGCCCCTGGTGTCGCCGGCTCCCGACGCGGGCACCACTGCTCCGGTGGCCCCGCCCTCGCGGCATGCCAACACCACATCCGCCCCGATCTATGCCCAGCCGGCCGCGGTGAACCCGGGCCGCACCCTCGGAATCGTCGGCTTTATCCTTGCATTCTTCGTGAGCCCTGCCGGGATCATCGTCAGCGCTATCGGGCTATTCAAGTCGAGGAAGTCCGGCAACAAGAACGGTCTCGCACTCGCTGGCCTCATCCTGTCGATCGTGTTCTTCATCATCTCGATCGTCATCATCGTCTCTATCGTCGGCGCGGCAGTGGCCCTGCTCAACCAGTGCGCGGCACTCGGTGGCGGAGTGCAGCAGATCAACGGAGTGCCTATCACCTGCCCGGCGCGTTAGCGTCACCGCAAAGGGAGACACCGCCACACAGCGGGGCCAGTGCCGTTTCTTGGCCTCATCCTCCGTTACGACGAGTGGATGTTCGGAGCACGCCGTGTCGGCGGCGCGCTCGTCGCACCCCACCAGTTCGACCCGCCGCGGCCCGCTCCCCTCAGCGACGGCGAGCGGGGTGAGCACGAGGAACAGCAGGATCGTGGGAACGGTTACAGCCGGAGCAGGGGATGCGCGGCAAGTGGTCTCGTGGTCTCGGGGGAGCTGGCGAAGTCCCGGGTCGATCGGTGCGACCACGCTCCAAGGACGAGCTCGCGCTAGAGCTTGCCCGGGGCGTCGAGCCCGCCCGTGCAGGGGGCTCCGGGCTCCGGAGCGTTCCCACTATTCCGGTATTTCTCAAAGAACTGTGAGATTCGGGGATCCGTCACCGATGACACTGTCACCTGGGCGTTCCAGGCGCTGAGCACGATCGGGGCCGGCAGCCCCGGGTAGGGCGAGAGCACGGTGTAGGTGGAGGGCATCCGCTCGCGGAGCTTGGAGACGGACTCGGCCGGCAGCGACGGATCGTAAGTGACCCAGACCGCACCGTGCTCGAGGTCGTGCACCGCGTTCTCATTGGGCACAGGCTCTGTGTAAATTCCGCAATTGAGCCAGATGGCGTTGTGCGGTCCGCCGGCCGGCGGGGTCTGGTCGTAGGTGACCGGTCCCTGCACGTGTCCGGCGGTGTTGCTGTAGGTCGTGAGGCCTCTGATTTCCGCGTTGGCGGAGTTGCTTGAGCCTGCGGACGGTGGTGCGCCGCGCTTCGAGGTGAGCACGATCGACGTGACAACGAGCGCGATCACGGCGACAGCCGCCACGCTGCCGATCGTGATGGCGGCGCGACGTACTCGTGTGCGGTGCTTTTCGGCGGCGCGCATGGCCTCGATCTTGCTCTCGCGGCTGGCCTTCGGTGATGGCGAGCCGGGAGTGGGGGTAGCAGGGGTCACGGGATTTCTTTCGATGGGAGCCCTCTATTCCACCACTTGGGCTGGCGTGTTCGTCACCGTCACCAGCTGGTTCACATCGAAACGGTCGGCGCATCTGCGGGCGGGAGCAGCATCCTCCGGTCATCCTGTTGGCTCTTGTCTCAGAGGCGTCCCCGTAGTCTCGAAACATGGAACAGGCGCCGCTCAGCAGCAGCTACAGCCCGCCGCATCCGCTCGATCTCGCCCAGACGTTGCGACCGCTCAGTCGCGGTACCGCCGATCCGACGATGCAGTGGGATGCCTCGGGCGTCTGGCGCACGCTGCCGACGCCACTCGGGGCCGCCACCCTGCACCTCGCTTCGCAGCGCGGCATAGTGACGGCGACGGCGTGGGGGGATGGCGCGGAGTGGGCGATTGCCGCGGTGCCGGAGCTGCTCGGCAGTGGCGACGATTGCGCCGACTTCGATGTGTCGCAGAACGCCTTCCTGCACGACTCTCAGCGGCGCAATCCCGGGCTGAGGCTGCTGCGTACCGGCCTCGTGCTCGAGATGATGGTCGCGGCGATCTTCGAGCAGAAGGTGACAGGCAAGGAGGCGCGGCGTGCCTGGGCGACTCTCGTGCGCGCCAACGGGGAGCCAGCGCCCGGCCCAGCTCCCAGCGGTATGCGGGTGTTCCCGTCCGCTCGGGCCTGGCGCCTGATCCCGTCCTGGGAGTGGCACGCGGCGGGGGTCGACCCGCACCGCTCTCGCACGGCGATTGCCGCGGCATCCGTCGCCGGTGGACTGGAGCGCACTCTTCTACTCGGTCGGGGCGGCGCCGAGGTGGCGAAGAAATTGCGCAGCGTGCCTGGCGTCGGTATCTGGACAGCCGCCGAGACGACCCAGCGCGCCCATGGCGACGCGGATTCGGTAAGCGTCGGTGACTACCACCTGCCCGCGGTCGTCGGCTGGGCACTCATCGGCAGCCCGGTGGACGACGACGGGATGCTCGAACTGCTCGCCCCCTGGACCGGGCACCGGCAACGCGTGATGCGACTGATCGAGGCGAGCGGCTTCGCGAAACCACGGTTCGGGCCGCGGATGACGATCCAGGATCACCGACGCCATTAGCGTTGTCCCGTGCACCTCATCTTTCGAACCTTCCTCGTCTGGCTGCGCCGCAACGGCCCGCGCCTCGACCCCCATGAGGTCGGGCGCATGACCTTTCGCGTGCTCCCGACCGACATTGACGTGCTCGGCCACATGAATAACGGTGTGTACCTGTCGATCATGGATCTCGGCCGCATGGACCTGCTGCAGCGCTCGGGCGTCTGGTCCCGGCTGCTCGGGGCCGGATTTTTCCCGGTGATGGCGGATGAGACGATCAGTTTTCGGCGTTCCCTCATGCCGTGGCAGCGCTTCACTCTCGAAACCCGCATTGTCGGTTACGACGCTAAAGCGGTCTACGTGGAGCAGCGCACGGTGGTCAAGGGGGAGATCTACGCGCGCGCGACAACGCGCGGCCGGTTCGTGCGGAAGACCGGCGGCACCGTCACCACGGCCGAGGTGGCCGAGGTGGCGGGTATCGATATCACCGGTCATCCGTTGCCCGACTGGATGGCTCGCTGGGCAATGGATGTCGCGTTGCCAGCGGCACGCGCCGCCGCTCCGAGCGAGTGGGACTAGGAAGCGCCTTGCTTTCGGGATCCTAGACTGCGTCGGGATCCTAGACTGCGTCGGGCTTCTAGACTGCGTCGGGATCCTCGACCGCGTCGGCCTCGGGATGGGCGCCGAGCGGGCCGCCACCGAAGTCGGCGGCCTGGGCGGCATCCGCGCTCTGGCGCAGCAACTCATCGGCCTTGGCCTTGGCCGCAGCAACCTCTGACTCGTCGCCTGCGGCGGCGCCGCCCTGGTTCGCAAACTGGTCGAACGTTGCCATGGCGAAGCTCCTTGATTCCGCAGCATTCTCAACACGCTGCTTCACAGCAGTTTAACCGGCTCGAAGGCGGGAGGCAAAGCGCGGGAGGCAGCGGCGGACGGCTACCCCTTGAGCACGGCCATCGCGGCGTTGTGCCCGCCGAGGCCGCTCACGCCGCCGCCGCGCTGCGCGCCGGCCCCGCAGAGCAGGATGTTCTCGTGAGCGGTGGCGACACCCCAGCGTCCGGCCGCAGTGCCAAGATCGGCCGAGTCCTCGGCGAATGGCCAGGACAGTGGGGCGTGGAAGATGTTGCCTCCCGGCAGCCCGAGTGCGGACTCGAGGTCGTAAGTGGTCTTCGTCTCGATGCAGGGGCGGCCAGCGGCATCCGTCAGCAAGAGCGATTCGATCGGCTCGGCGAGCACGCTGTCGAGGGAATCGATGACCGCCCGTTCGAGCGCGGCGCGCACGGCGTCATTGGTGGCTGCCATGACCAGCCGATGCGGGGTATGGAGCCCGAAGACGGTGAGAGTGTGGGCGCCAGAGGCCGCCAGCTCGGGGGAGAGGATGCTCGGATCGGTGAGGGAGTGGCAGTAGATCTCCGCGGGTAGCGGGCTCGGGATGTTCCCGGCGCTTGCCGCCTGGAAGGCCCGCTCGAGCTGCGCGTAGCCCTCGTTGATATGAAAGGTGCCGCCGAAGGCCGCGGCCGGATCGAGCGACGCGTCGCGCAGCCGGGGTAGCCGCCGAAGGAGGAGGTTGACCTTCACCTGGGCGCCCTCGGCGGGCTCACTCACCTCGCCGAGCAAGCCGGAAAGCACCTGCGGGGCGACATTGGAGAGCACGGTGCCGGCATTCAGGATGAACTCGTCGTCGTCGAGCCGATAGCGCACCTCGCCGTCGGGAGCGATCGATATGACCTCGGCTCCGGTGACGAGGGAGGCCCCGGCCGTGCGGGCAGCTTTCGCGAGCGAGCTGGTGACCGCGCCCATGCCGCCGACCGGAACATCCCAGTCCCCGGTGCCGCCGCCGATCACGTGGTAAAGGAAGCAGCGGTTGGCCGCAAGCGTCGGGTCGTCGGCCGGGGCGAAGGTGCCGATCAGGGCATCGGTCAGCACGACTCCGCGCACGAGGTCGTTGGTGAAGCAGCGCTCGATCACCTCGCCAATCGGGCGATCGATGAAGTCGGACCAGTCCGCGGCATCCACCAGGCGCTTCAGTTCCGATCGCCGCAGCAGCGGTTCGGTGACGGTTGGGAAGACGGCGCGGGCGAGAGCGGCGGTGCGACCGTAGAACGACTGCCAAGCGTCGAAGTCGGCGCCGAGAGTATCGAACGAGCGGCGGGTGGCCGCGGCATCCCCGTTGTCAACGAGAAGGCCGCGATCGGTGCCGGGCAGCGGGGTGTATGAGCTGTAGCGACGACGCTCGAGACGGATGTCGAGGCCGAGGTCGCGCATAATGGCGGCCGGTAGCAGGCTGACCAGGTAGGAGTATCGAGAGAGCCGCGCCTCGACGCCCTCGAAGGCCTGCGCCGAGACGGCGGCACCTCCGAGGTGGTCCAGTCGCTCGAGTACCGTGACGGATCGCCCGGACTGCGCGAGGTAGGCCGCCGCGACGAGACCGTTGTGGCCGCCTCCGACGATCACGACATCCTGTCGCGTCATCGGCGCTCCGCCGGGTGCGCATTCACCAAGCACCACTCGTTCATCCTGTCGTCGGACAGTACCGATTCCCCAGCCATGAACCAGAGTCTACGAGTCGTTCCGGCCCGAGGTCGATGACCGCTCTGCTCTGACGAAATAGCCGCCAGTGGCGAGCGCAAGTAGTCTCGATACATGCTTTCGACTGCTGCCGATACGCCCGCGAGGCCTGATGCTCTCGCCGCCGAGGCCGTCGCCACCGTGCATCGCTGGCTTGCCGAGAGTGCGGAAGTCGCACCAGACCGTTCGGAACAACGATTGGCCGGCGTGCTCAAAGACCCTCGCGGTCTCGACTTCACGATCGGATTCGTCGACCGCGTGGTTCGGCCGGAAGATTTGCGCGTGGCCGGCCGCAACCTCGAGAAACTCTCCCGGGAAATTCCGGCTTTTCTGCCCGGGTATATGCGGGTCGCGATCCAGCTCGGCGGGGGATTCGCCCCGATCATCCCCTGGCCGATCGTGCCGATCGCCCGGCGGGTGCTGCGCGGCATGGTGAGCCACCTCGTGCTCGATGCGAGTCCCCGACAGCTCGACCACAGCCTGCGGGCGCTGCGCCGGTCGGGCATCCGTCTCAATCTCAACCTGCTCGGCGAAGCAGTGCTCGGCGACGAGGAAGCCGATCGGCGGCTCACCGGAACCCGTGAGCTGCTGCAGCGAGACGACGTGGACTACGTCTCGATCAAGGTCTCCTCCGTGTCGAGCCAGCTGTCGATGTGGTCGTTCGACGAGACGGTGAAGCGAGTCGTCCGTCGGCTCACTCCCCTCTACGAGTTCGCCGCGGCATCCCGAACCACCAAGTTCATCAACCTGGACATGGAGGAGTTTCGCGACCTCGACCTCACGATCGAGGTGTTCCGCAGCATCCTCGAGCAACCGAAGTTGAAGAACCTCGAAGCCGGCATCGTGTTGCAGGCCTACCTTCCAGACGCACTTCGGGCCATGCAGGGACTCACCACTTGGGCGACCCAGCGTCGTGCCAAGGGCGGTGCGGGTATCAAGGTACGCGTCGTGAAGGGCGCGAATCTCGCGATGGAGCGGGTGGATGCTACGGTGCACGGATGGCCGCTCGCGACCTGGGGCTTGAAGCGCGACACCGACGCCAACTACAAACGCATCCTGGACTGGTCGTTGCAGCCGGCCCGCACCGACGCCGTGCGGATCGGGGTGGCCGGACACAATCTCTTCGACATTGCCTGGGCCTGGCTTCTTGCGAAGCAGCGCCGGGTGGACACGAGGGTGGAATTCGAGATGCTGCTCGGCATGGCCAGCGGGCAGGCGGATGCCGTGAGGCGCGATGTCGGCGGTCTCCTGCTATACACCCCGGTCGTGCATCCGGGGGAGTTCGACGCCGCGATCTCGTATCTTGTCCGTCGACTCGAGGAGAACTCGTCGAGCGAGAACTTCATGTCCGGCGTCTTCGATCTCGCGAGCGACCCCGCCATCTTTGATCGGGAGGCAGGGCGCTTCCTCGCCTCACTCGAGGGGCTGACCGACGCCGTTCCGGCATCACACCGTGTGCAAGACCGTCGCCTGCCGGAGCCGATCGCTGCGGTCGACACTGCGCCGCGCGCCTTCGCCAACGAACCCGACACCGATCCCTCAATCGTGGCCAACCGTGAGTGGGGCCGCCAGATTCTCTCCCGAGTCGCAACGTCGACTCTCGGGGACGCCGCCGTCGCTGCGGCCCGGATCACAGGACTCCCCGCCCTCGAGGCCGTGATCACGGCGACCGCCCGGGCCGGGGAGAGCTGGGGGCAGCGCCGATCGGATACCCGCGCCACCGTGCTGCACAGTGCGGGGGAGGCGCTCGCCGCTGCCCGTGCCGACCTGATCGAGGTGATGGCGAGCGAGACCGGCAAGACTCTGCTCGAGGGGGATGTGGAGGTGAGTGAGGCCGTCGACTTCGCCCACTACTACGCGGAACGTGCTCGCGAGCTCGACCGGATCGCGGATGCCGAGTTCACACCCTCCCGCCTGATCGTGGTTACCCCGCCGTGGAACTTTCCGGTCGCGATCCCGGCCGGATCCGTGCTTGCCGCGCTCGCATCGGGTGCCGGCGTGATCATCAAGCCGGCTCCGCAGGCGCGCCGCAGTGCCGCGGTGATGGTCGAGGCCCTCTGGGCCGGCGGGGTGCCGCGCGACGTGCTCGTATTCGTGGATCTCGACGAGGGCGACCTCGGTCGCGAGCTGGTGGCGCATCCGTCGGTCGATCGCGTGATCCTCACCGGCGCCTGGGAGACGGCGAAGCTATTCCGTTCCTGGCGCCCCGACCTCCCGCTGCTGGCCGAGACGAGCGGCAAGAACGCGATTATCGTGACCCCGAGCGCCGACCTCGACCTCGCCGTGGCGGATGTCGTGAAAAGTGCGTTCGGCCACGCGGGCCAGAAGTGCTCGGCGGCATCCCTCGTCATCCTGGTCGGGTCGGTCGCGAAGTCTGAGCGGTTCCGGAGGCAGCTCATCGACTCGGTGAGCACTTTGCGGGTGGGCTATCCGCAGGAGGCGACGACCGTGATGGGGCCGATCATCGAGCCGGCACAGGGCAAGCTCCGCTCGGCACTCACCACCCTCGCGGAGGGTGAATCCTGGCTGGTCATGCCGCGCTCACTCGACGAGAGTGAGCGGCTGTGGTCGCCCGGCGTCCGCGACGGCGTCGCTGCGGGGTCGGAATTCCATCTCACAGAATACTTCGGTCCGGTGCTCGGCATCATGCAGGCCGACACGCTCGAACAGGCGATCGCGCTGCAGAATGCTCCGGCCTACGGTCTCACCGCGGGCATCCATTCGCTCGATGCCAGCGAGATCGCACTGTGGGTCGAGACCGTGCAGGCGGGCAACCTCTACGTGAACCGCGGCATCACCGGTGCCGTCGTACGTCGGCAGCCTTTCGGTGGCTGGAAGCGGTCGGCGGTCGGGGCCGGCGCGAAGGCCGGCGGACCGAACTATCTGCTCGGGCTCGGCGACTGGCGGCCGGTATTCGCCGAGCCCGGTCGCACGGCGGTGCTCAAGGGTCTCAGCGAGAAGGTCTCGCGCGTGATCGAAGCGGCGCAGCACGGCATGGAGTTTCTCGAGTTCGATCGCGTGCGCGCGGCGGCCAAGAGCGACCAGCAGGCCTGGGTTGACGAATACGGCACGGTCAAGGATGTCTCGGGCCTCGGCATCGAGCGCAATGTGTTTCGCTACCGGCCGGTTGCGGTGACGGTGCGCCTGGCCGAAGGGGCATCCCCCGCCCAGCTCGTTCGCACGATCGCGGCGGCCACGCGCGCCGGTGCGTCCCTTTCGATCAGCTCTGCGGTGCCGGTGGCGGCGGGACTCATCCGCCTTTTCGGCTCGGCGGTGCCGCCGCTCGTTATCGAGTCCGTTGTCGTGGAGACGGATGTGCGCTGGCACGCGCGCCTGCAGTCTGGCGAGCTCCGGCCCGGCCGCATCCGACTGCTGGGCGGCGACCGGCTCACACTCGCGACGGTACTCGGCGGTGATCCGGATGTGGCGATCTTCGCTGGCCCCGTGACTACCTCTGGCCGAATCGAGATGCTTCCGTTCTTGCACGAACAGGCCATCAGTATCGCCGCCCATCGCTTCGGCAATCCCGACCCGTCTACCTTCGTCGTGCTCTGACCGCCGGGCGGCGGGCCCGCGTCGTCGCGTCGTCGCGTCCCGTGCGTGCCTGCGCGTCGTCGCGTCGCGTCGCGTGCGTGCGGGCAGCTTGCGCGGTGCGAGCGACACTCGCGCCCACGAGTGACACCCGCGCGCTCGTCCTCCATCTGCGCGCCCGCGAGTGACACCCGCGCCGGAATGTTTGGGTGCACGTGTCACTCGTGGGCGCGGAGGTTGTGCTGCACCTGGCGCACGTGGGCGCGGAGGTTGTGGCGCGCGGCCTCGGCTACGCGAGGTCGGGGTGGTGTATCGCCGCGACATCCGGATGCGCGCGCAGCCGACTCTTGAGCGCGTTCTCGCCGTAGGTGCGGAAAATCGGATTCTGCGGGTCGGCGGTGATTCCGCGCGACTCTGCGGCGAGCTCCGGAGGCAGCGTGAGGGTCGGGATCGTGGCATCCAGCGCGGGGGCGAAGAAGAACGGCACCGAGATGCGATCCGTGCCGATGAGGGGCGAGATCACCCGGTGCACGGTAGCGGTGAGATAGCCGTCGGTCGCGACCTCGAGCAACTCGCCGATGTTGACGACGAACGCCCCGGGCAGCGGAGGGGCGTCGATCCAGCCGTCTCCGTGCTGCACCTGAAGGCCGCCCTTGCCCGGTTCAACGAAGAGCAGGGTGAGCACCCCGGAGTCCTTGTGTGCGCCGACGCCCTGTTGCGGAGTGGGATCAGACTTGCCGGGGTAGCGCACGATCTTGGTGAGGGTCGATGGATTCGTAGCGAAGCTCGAATCGAAAACGTTCTCCTTGGCGCCGAGGGATACGGCCCAGGCCCTCAGAAGAGTGAGCGCTACCCGGGAGAGAGCGTCATTCCACTGTGTGACGACCTCCCGCAGTTCGGGCAACGCCGAAGGCCATTGGTTGGGGCCGTCCAGACGCCAGTAGTCTTCGACACCCGGCCCGCGAGGCACCGTCGGACGCTCCACTCCGATGTCGATCTGCTCACGCCAATCGACCGTGCCCTTGGTGAGTTCGCCGCCGACCCGGGTGTACCCCCGAAAGTGCGGACTCTTCAGGTTCTCGATCTCGAGCTTGGCGGCATCCGGCAGCTCGAAGAACTGGCGGGCGATGCGGATGACGGCATCCTGCAGCGCCCCGGAGACGCCATGCCCGGTCAGGTAGAAGAAGCCGAATTCGTGGGTGGCAGCCCGCAGCTCGCGCTGAAACGCCGCAGCTTCGTGCTCGCCGCGATCCAGTCGGGAGAGGTCCAGCACCGGAAGTGTGAGTGGCATGATCTCATTCTCGATCGGATTTCGGAGACGCGCGCCCGTGTTACGCCCCGTGAAGCCCCCCGAACTGGCGGTCTGTCCCCCATTGTGCGGACACCTCCGGTCCCCACATAATCAATGCCGGGGGACGTGTTTCCAGCATCCCCTCTGCGACCGGGTAACCCGAGCACGGCCGCAGTGACTCGGCCGGATGCGTACCCGAATCGCGCATCCGGCCGGCTGGTCCCGGGGGTCGACAGGCACGCCAAACCGCTTACCCGCAGCTCGTGCATTTCGCTGCGACCGGACTGCGGAGCCTGCTCGAAGAGGCCGCTACAGGTGACTGGTTACCGGTGGTGACTACGCTCTAAGGTGCGACAGCGTTAGACATCAGGAGTTTCCGTGGCCGATCTTCCCATCCCCCGCCGCCCGATCTTGATCGGCGATCTTGTCGTCACGGTCGACCCCGCGTCATCCATTCCCCACTTTGAGCAGCTGCGCGTGCAGGTGCTCGACGCCGTGGCAGCCGGATCGATCGCCGCCGGTGCCAAGCTTCCTACCGTGCGCGGTCTGGCGGATTCCCTCGGTATCGCGCCGAACACCGTCGCCCGCAGCTATCGCGAACTCGAACGGGATGCCGTGATTGAAACGCGCGGTCGTGCCGGAACCTTCGTCGCTTCGTCGGGCGATGCCACCCACCGCCAGGCGCAGGATGCCGCGGCGGCCTTCGCCGCCCGCATCCGCCAATTGCGTCTCGACCCCGCCGTCGCACTCGAGATGGTGCGGGCCGCGCTGCGCTGAGGCTGCCCGCTTTGTGTGCGTTCTCAGGCGCGCGCTCGTGATTGGCGAGAAGACTACCCGTGACTACCACGCGTGACGACCACGCGTGACGACCACCCGTGACGCCCACCCGCGACGACCAGGCCCGAACGTTGTGCGGAGGGCACATCGCAGCTGGGTGGATCAGCCGGGTGGATCAGCCCGGGTGGATCAGCCGGGTGGATCAGCCGGGTGAATCAAATCGACGGGACCGCCCCGGGTCGACACGGTAGTTCGCCCTATTCATGAAACTCGCCCGCTCGGAGCGCAGGAACGCGACCACCGCAGCGACGCCTGCGGTTCACCTCTCAACGCTCGGCCAATTACCCGGCGGAAACGAGCGTTGAGCGGCGGACGTGGATCGCATCCGCGACTAGGTTCTACACAACGCGCGCTCCGCGCGGCCGTCGCTCACTCTTCAGAGATGATGGATGCCGAGACCCAAGAGTGTCTCGGCAACCTTGTGCAGGCCCTCAGCATCCGGGCGCTTATCAAGGCGGCGATTATCATCGACAAACTCGGTCGGCAGAGCCGCAGGGGCGAGACCCGGCGGCCTACCCTTCGCGAGTGCGGTGGATGAGCTTCGACAGCACAATAGCGCTGCGGGTGTGGTCAACGTTGGGGGCGACCCGCACGCGTTCGAGCGCGAGTTCGAGCGAGGGGATGTCGCGGGACCGCATGTGCACGATGGCATCCGCGCTGCCGGTGACAGTGCCGGCATCCACGACCTCTGGAACGCCGGCGAGGATGCGCCGCAACTCCTCCGGCGCAACAGTCCCGCGGCAGAAGAGTTCGACATAGGCCTCGGTACCGAGTCCGTCGACGGCTGGGTCGACCTGGATGGTGAATCCGCGGATCACTTTGTCGGCGACCAGTCGGTCCACGCGGCGTTTCACCGCGGACGCGGAGAGCCCGATCACCTCTCCGATATCGCCGTATCCGGCGCGGGCATTCTGGCGGAGAAGGTCGATAATGCCATAGTCGAGACTGTCCATAGTCTTACCCTACGGCGTATTGTTGTGCCGTCTCCTCCATCTTCGGCGATTTTGTGCGCCCTACGCTGGCAAAGATTGGATGCGTGCGTGTGAGACTGGAACGACCCCACACCCCGATCTCCGAAGGAGCCCTCGTGTCGGCCACCATGCCTGCAACGAATGTTGCCACTGTCCGCATCCCGTCCAAACGCACCATCCTTATGTGCCGTCCAGAATTCTTCACGGTGGTGTATCGGATCAACCCCTGGATGGAT
The DNA here is from genome assembly GCA_025408445.1 of Frigoribacterium sp. Taxonomy (GTDB): domain Bacteria; phylum Actinomycetota; class Actinomycetes; order Actinomycetales; family Microbacteriaceae; genus Lacisediminihabitans. The sequence continues at coordinate 38,062 of JANYIZ010000126.1, forward strand.
CCACAACTCCCCACCGACACTGCCCTGGCCGTACGCCAGTGGGAGACGCTGTATCAGACCTATGTCGATCTCGGGTTTGACGTGCACCTCATCGACCCGATCGACGGACTGCCCGACATGGTCTACGCCGCGAACGGTGGATTCGTGCTCGACAACATCGCCTATGGCGCGAGCTTCACCTATCCCGAGCGGCAGCCCGAGGGCCCGGCATACATGGACTGGTTCCGCGAGCACGGCTTCGACGTGACGGTGCCGGAGAATATCAACGAGGGCGAGGGCGACTTCCTGCTGGTGGGCGACGTGATTCTCGCCGGCACCGGATTCCGCAGTGCGTCCAACAGCCACCAGGAGCTCGCCGAGTTGTACGGCCGCGAGGTCGTCACCCTCGAGCTCGTGAACCCGAGTTTCTACCACCTCGACACGGCGATCGCGGTACTCGACCCCCAGCCGGGCTATGTCTCCGCCGACGGTTCCGGGCCCAACATCGCCTACCTGCCGAGTGCCTTCAACGAGGCCGGTCTCGCCGTGCTGCGCGAGCGTTTTCCTGACGCGATCCTAGTGAACGAGGAGGACGCTGCCGTGCTCGGCCTCAACTCCTTCGGCGACGGCTACAACATGGTCATCGCCTCCCGAGCCACCGACTTCGAGCGCCAGCTGCGCGAGCGCGGCTATAACCCCATCGGTGTCGACCTCTCCGAACTGCTTCTCGGCGGCGGCGGCGTCAAGTGCTGCACCCTCGAACTGCGTCGATGAGTTCGACCCCGGCGCAGTTCATCGCGGCCGAGGATGCGCATATCGCGCACACCTACCATCCGTTGCCGGTCGTCGTCGCGACCGCGGAGGGCGCCTGGGTCACGGATGTCGAAGGCCGGCGCTACCTCGATTGCCTCGCGGCCTACTCCGCGGTCAACTTCGGCCACGGGCATCCGGCGCTCATCGCGGCCGCCACGGCGCAGCTCGACCGGGTGACGCTCACCAGCCGGGCGTTCCACAATGACCGGTTAGGGCCGTTCGTCGCCGCGCTTGCCGCGCTCGCCAAGAAGGATCTCGTCATTCCGATGAACACGGGAGCGGAGGCGGTGGAGTCGGGGCTCAAAGCGGCCCGCGCCTGGGGTTACCGGGTGAAGGGTGTCGCGCCCGATCGAGCGAACATCATCGTGGCCGACGGCAACTTCCACGGCCGCACCATCACGATCATCAGCTTCTCGGATGACGCGACAGCCACCACCGACTTCGGCCCGTTCACGCCCGGCTTCCGTTCGGTGCCGTACGGGGATGCCGCGGCTCTCGAATCCGCCATCGACGGCAATACTGTGGCTGTGCTCCTCGAACCGATCCAGGGTGAGGCGGGAGTCCTCATCCCGCCAGCCGATTACCTGCCGGAGGTGCGCGACATCACCGCACGCCACAACGTGCTGTTCATCGCCGACGAGATCCAGTCGGGACTCGGACGCACGGGTGCCACCTTCCAGTGCGACAACGTCGGCGTCGTGCCCGACCTCTACCTTCTCGGCAAGGCCCTCGGCGGCGGCATCGTGCCGGTCTCGGCAGTGGTCGGCAATGCGGACATCCTCGGCGTGCTCGGAGCGGGCGAACACGGCTCAACCTTCGGCGGAAATCCGCTCGCCGCCGCGGTTGGTTCGGCGGTCGTCGGCCTCCTCGAGACCGGGGAGTACCAGGAGCGATCTCGCGTGATGGGTGCTCGCCTCACCGCAGGGCTCGAACGACTCGTCGGATTCGGCGTGCTTGCGGTGCGATCAGCGGGACTGTGGGCCGGTATCGACATCGACCCCTCCCTCGCGACCGGGCGCCGGGTGTGCGAGCTGCTGATGTCGCGAGGTGTGCTGGCGAAGGACACCCACGGGTCGACCATTCGTCTTGCTCCACCGATCGTGATCACCGCGGAGGATGTCGACTTCGCTGTGGACCAGCTCGAGGCAGTGCTGCTCGAACTCCGCGGCTGACCTTCAGCCCACAGAGTGGTCCGGCGACCGCGCAGCGCGCGAGGTCACCGGACGATGCGGATGCCTAGGCTGACGCCGAGTCATATGCGTTCTGGATGCCGGAACCCCAGTACGGTCCGAACATCGTGTTCGGCACGTTGTTGTAGCCGAAGCTGTTGATCGAGTTCTGCGATCCAGCCGACCCCGTGCCGATGAACCAGGGACCGCCGGCCGCTCCGCCGGAGACGAGGGCGACGCTCAGAGCAAGCGCGCCGACGACCGCGCAGGCAAATTTCCTTGATGTCATGATTCGACTCCATTCTTTGTGAGATTGGGTTCTTCGACAGATCGGACCGCTGCTCGTTCTGCGGCCGTACGCTCCCAGTGTCGGGGTCAGCCTCCGGCCGCAACCCGCTTCTGTGGTTATCAAGAGCAATGCTGTGCATTCCACAAATCTGGGATCGAGCTCGCTAACAGTCTTATGTTCGCGAGCGACCCTAGGCTTGATCCGTGCACCCACTGGACTCGGACGATCCTCTCTCCGCCTACCGCGATCGATTCGTCGAGTCCCCCGGCGTGGTGGCCTACCTCGACGGCAACTCGCTCGGGCGGCCGCTTACCGCATCCGCTGACCGTATCGCGCGGTTCGCGACCGACGAGTGGGCGTCACAGCTCATCAGAGGCTGGGATGCCGGCTGGCTTGACCTGCCCCTCACCATCGGTGATGAGCTCGGACGGGTCGCGCTCGGCGCCGCGGCCGGGCAGACCACCATCGGCGACTCCACCACAGTGCTGGTCTACAAGCTGGTACGCGCTGCTGTGAGCGCGGCGGGAGACCGGCACGAGCTCGTGATCGACCGCGACAACTTCCCCACTGACCGCTACGTGCTCGAGGGCATCGCGGCGGAGTGCGGGCTCACGCTCCGCTGGATCGGGGCGGGGGATGTTTCCCCGGGCCAGGTCGCGGAGATCGTGGGCCCGAAGACAGCGCTCGTGGTGCTGTCGACGGTCTCCTATCGCTCGGGATTCCTCGCCGATGTGCCGGCGATCACGAAGGTCGTGCACGACGCGGGCGCTCTTATCCTCTGGGATCTCTGCCACTCGGCGGGGGTCGTAGCGACCGCGCTAGACGACTGGGATGTCGACCTGGCGGTTGGCTGCAGCTACAAATACCTGAACGGTGGGCCGGGCGCGCCCGCCTTCGCCTATGTGCGCCGTGACCTGCAGTCGACCCTGCGGCAACCGATCCAGGGCTGGCTCGGATCGCGCGCGCCCTTCGAGATGGGGCAGGGCTACGAGCCAGCCGAGGGTATCCGCGGCTTCCTCAGTGGCACGCCGCCCATTATCGGCATGCTGGCCCTTCAGCCGGCGATCGCCCTGATCGATGAGGTGGGACTTCCGGCCATCCGGGCCAAGTCGGTCGCGCTCACCGAGTACGCGATCGCGCTCGCCGACGACAGACTGCCGCACGCCTCTCTCTCGTCGCCGCGGAATGCCGACCGCCGCGGCAGCCACATCACCCTCGACCATCCGCGCTTCGAATCACTCCTGCCCGGGCTGTGGGAGACCGGCGTGATCCCGGACTTCCGACGCCCGACCGGAATCCGACTCGGGCTGTCTCCCCTGTCAACGAGTTTCGCCGAAGTCGAGCTCGGCGTGAACTCGATCGCGGAGGCGCTGGCGCGGTGACCGCTCTCGTGCTGGTGTCACGAACTCGGCTCCGAGCATCCGGCTCCGCGCCTCCGGCCGTGCTCCGAGCGGTGCGGTCGCGGTAGTGCGTGTGGCGCGTGTGGCACCAACACTCAACGCTACGAGTATCGTCGTCACTCTAGGCCGATCGGCTAGGGGGGCCACCTGATGAACTACTTTCCCGCGTCGACCGCAACTCCCTTGCGGGGCGGGCCGACTCTCCGCTGGGGAGTGCTCGCGCCCGGTCGGATAGCCGCCGATTTTGTTCAGACACTCCACGCGAACTCCGACCAGCGGATGCACGCGGTCGGATCGCGTTCCCTGGATCGTTCCACGGCCTTCGCCGCGCGCTTCGGCATCGAGCGCGCCTACGACAGCTATGAGCGACTGGTGGCAGATCCCGGCGTCGATATCGTCTACGTCGCCGCCCCCCACAGCGAGCATCGGGTCCTCGCGCTCCTCGCGATCGCCGCCGGCAAGCACGTGCTCATCGAGAAGCCGATCGCCCTCACCGCTTCCGAGGCCCGGGAGATCGCGGATGCGGCGCGGGCCGCCGGCGTCTTCGCCATGGAGGCCATGTGGGCGCGTTTCCTGCCCCAAACGACGGTGATCACCGCTCTGCTCGCTGACGGCATGCTGGGAGACATCGGCCTCGTTGCCGCCGACTACGGTTCGATCTTCGACTTCGATGCCACCAGTCGCGCCTTCGACCCGGCACTGGGCGGAGGAGCGTTGCTCGATCTCGGCGTCTACCCAATCTGGTTCGCGCACTGTGTGCTGGGCAGACCGAGCCGGATCGTCGCGAGTGGCTCGATAACATCGACCGGGGTGGATGGCCAGGCCGCTCTCCTGTTCAGCACGGCGAGCGGTGCCGAGGCCCAGCTGAGCACGAGCATGATCGTGTCAACGCCGGTGAGGGCCACCGTGAGCGGCTCTCTCGCCAGCCTCGACATCGACGCACCCTTTGTGGCACCGGGAGGTTTCACGGTGTACCGGGATGGCACGGACGAGCCGCTGCGCTGGGATGACCCCACCGAGCTGCGCTGGCGTGACGGCCTGGTCTGGCAGGCAACCGCGGTGGCGCAGCATGTCGCCGACGGGCTGACCGAGTCCCCGCTGCATCCGCTCGACACCTCGGTCGCAGTGCTCGAGACCATTGACGAGGCACGGCGGCAGCTGGGGTTGCCCGCGTAGGTTCGCGAACCGGCGGGTTTGCGCGCCGGCGGGGTGGGGTGTATCGATAGTGAGATGACATCCAAAGAACCAGAGCTGCGGGACAGAGGGTTTTTCGGGCAACCGCGCGCCCTCGCGACCCTGTTCGGAGTAGAGACCTGGGAGCGGTTCTCCTTCTACGGGATGCAGGGAATCCTGCTCATCTACCTGTACTACTCGGCGACGAAGGGTGGTCTCGGACTCAGCCAGACGCTCGCGGCCGGAATCGTCGGCGCGTACGGCGGAGGGGTATACCTGGCGACCGTGCTCGGAGCATGGATCGCCGACCGGATTCTCTCCAGCAAACGGACGCTCTTCATCAGCGCCGCTGTGGTGATGACCGGCCACATCGCGCTCGCCCTGATTCCCGGACTCGTGGGCGTTGGTGTCGGTCTCATCCTCATCGCGGTGGGCAGCGGCGGCCTCAAAGCGACGGCGACCTCCATCGTCGGCACGCTGTACTCCACCGATGACACCCGGCGGGATGCCGGCTTCTCGCTGTATTACCTCGGCGTCAACCTTGGCGCATTTTTCGGGCCGCTCCTGACGGGACTACTGCAGTCCACGATCGGCTTCCACTTTGGATTCGGCCTCGCTGCGATCGGCATGGCGGCAGGACTCATTCAATATTCGTCGGGTCGCAAGCGGCTTCCGGATGCGGCTCGCGAAATTCCGAATCCACTGCCAAGGCGGATGTATCCCCTCGTCGGGGGGATCGCGGTCGCCGGAGTCATCGTCGTCGTGCTGCTCGTGGTCTTCGGGGTGATCACGGCCGCAAATCTCGCGATCATCGTGATCGGGGTGACCGCGCTCGCCGCTGTGGCCTACTTCGTCGTCATCCTGACCAGCCGCTCCATCACGAGCGATGAGCGCAGCCGGGTGGTGGCCTTCATCCCACTATTTATCGCCAGTGCCGCGTTCTGGTCGATCTACCAGCAGCAGTTCACCGTGGTCACGATCTACTCCGACCAGCGTCTCGACCGCAACATTCTCGGCTGGGAGTTCCCGGTCTCCTGGGTTCAGTCGATCAACCCGATTTTCATCATCGTTTTGTCCGGAGTATTCGCGGCCCTGTGGACGCGCCTCGGTCGACGGCAACCGACCACCCCGGTGAAGTTCGGGCTGGGAACGCTTGGCGTTGGCGCCGGATTCCTGCTCTTCCTTCCCTTCGTGGCCACGGGACGAAATGGCACGCCTGTGCTCGCCCTTGTGCTCATCCTGCTGGTCTTCACCATTGCCGAGTTGTTGCTTTCACCGATCGGCCTGTCCGTTTCGACGAAACTGGCCCCGGCACGCTTCCGCACGCAGATGGTCGCGCTGTTCTTCCTTTCCGTGGCAATCGGCTCTGCGGTTTCCGGCCAGCTCGCTGCGCTGTATGACCCGCGGAATGAGGCACCGTACTTCAGCGTGCTCGGCGGTATTGCGATCGCGATCGGCGTGATCCTGATTCTCGTCGCAAAACCGGTGCTCGCCCTCATGCGTGGGGTGCGCTGAAGCCTGCGGTACTCCTGTCAGGGCGTCGCGAGCGTGAGCGAAGGTATTCGTAAGCCCGCGATCGGCGACCTACGCGGGCCGGCTTTCGGCGGCGCGGTCTTCGGCGTGACGGACGGCCTAGCGGCGGGCAGGCGGTCGCGGGGCGGTCGCGGCGGGGATGCTCAGTGCGCGGGGTGCGAGGCGTTCGAGTTGGGTGACGTGGGCGGGTGTGAGCTCGGCGAGGGAGGTGACTCCGAGCAGGCGCATCGTGCGGGTGATCTGCTCGCTGAGGATTTCGATCATGCGGTCGACTCCTTCGCGCCCACCGGCCATGAGTCCGTAGAGGTATGCGCGTCCCACGAGGGTGAAGTCTGCGCCGAGGGCGATCGCGGCGACGATGTCGGCGCCGGACATGATGCCTGTGTCGAGGTGCACCTCGAGGTCTTTGCCGACCTCGCGGGCGACATCCGGGAGCAGGTGGAACGGAATGGGCGCGCGGTCGATTTTGTTGGTGACGGTGCCGAGAGTGAGCTGTGGCGGCATGGAGAATCCGTTGCGTTTGTCGCGCAGCCTGGCGCCGGCTACGGGCACATCCACGGTTACCAGCAGTGTGTCGAATCCGGCCTTGGTGGCCCGGTCGACGAGCGCCGTCGAGCGGTCGCGGTCTATCCACATGTACAACTGGAACCAGTTGCACCCATCGGGGTGATCCCGAACGGCAGTGCGGGCGGGCCGCCGAGCACCGCCCGGGAGGTGTCGACCACCGAGACATCCCGCAGGATCGCCGGGTTGAACTGGATCTCCTCTAACGCCTGGCGGGCACGGGCAAGCGAGATCTCTGCCTCGGCGGCTCCCTCGGTGTAGTCGAAGGCGGCCTTCGGGGTGCGCTTCTGCGCGATCGTGCGGCGCGGTCCCCGACAATGTCGGACTCTCGGGGCTGGTCGGGGAATATCTCGAAGGACGGGGATGGGGAGGTCATTACGGCTGGCGCTGGCCGCACGGGTTCATGACCATCATCGAGCCGGTGGTGAACGCGAACCTTGACGCCCTTCTGCTGACGGGCGATGAGTCGCACCTGGCGCTCGCGCGGCAGCAGCTCGACATTAACTACGGCCTCGGACGTGACGAGGCCGGTACGTGGATGGTTCCGCACAAACACTGTGACAGCGGGTGGACGGACTACCGACCGGCCAGTCCGTTGCATCCCGTCCATCTGTGGGCGCGAAGCCTCGCTGACGAGGACCGTGAGCGAGTCGAGCGTGCCCGCCACGGAGCGGACTGGTCCGAGGTTCGCTATCTGACCGTACCGCTGTCGGCGAAACACTTCAACGTGAACACGGCGGCTTGGTACGAGTGCGTCACCGGAGCGAACGCCGCCTTTCCCAAGCGCGCTTTAGAGGCCAATATCGAGCTCATTGAGCAGCAGTTGCGGCGGATGTGATCCCTTGACGGCGATCCTCTCGGCTTCGGCAGCATCCACCACATCGAGGGGCACACTGAGGCTCCCGACATGCAGATTGATGGGTACGCGATCCACATCTGGCAGGAGTTCAACCCGCTTTATTTTGAGTCCCTCGTTCAGCTCATGTGGGGCGCTCCGATGCACATCTCCCATGGG
>JANYIZ010000127.1 GCA_025408445.1 Frigoribacterium sp.
CTTGGCGGCTTCGTCGGTGATCGACTGGGTCTCCGCAATACGGAACGGGTTGTCCTCCTTCTCCGATTGGGAGAAACCAACGATCGCGTTCTTGAGGTCGATCTTGTCGCCCTTGTAGTCGGCGAGCGAACAGGTGGGCCCGTCGGATGCCTTGACGGTCTGCTTGACATCGGTGCCCGATGAGCTCGATGTGGGGGTGCCGGTGTTGGTGCAACCGGTGAGCGCGAACCCGACTGCCGCAACGAATGCAACGGTACCGGCGAGGCTCTGCGCCTTGCGTTTCGTGAACATTGAGTCCAACTTCCTTGTTAGATGCGATCTGCAAAAGCACTCCGGCGGGAACCGAATCGCTCAAAACATAGCAATAGGTTGCAGAATGCCAACCTGTTCCCTACAGATTGTTGCTAAAACGTGTCCAAAAGTCCAGAGGCAATCGTTGCAATATGAACATCGACCCCTTTTTGAGACAGTGCCTCCAGCTGTGCTGACGGGGATCCGCTGTCGGTCACCAGCTGGGAGACCGATGCGGTCGGGAGAGTCTGGATGGCCGTGCGCACGCCGAGTTTGGTGTGATCAGCGAGCACGACCACCCTGGTCGCGGACGCCGCCATCGCACGATCGGCATCCGCAACCGTCATGTTGGGGGTCGAGAGCCCGAACTCGGCGTCGAGACCGTTGCCGGAGAGAAAAGTGGTGTCCGCATGGATGCCGCGTATGGTGCGGTTCGTCGCATCTCCGACGAGGGCGAGAATGGATGCCCGCAGTGTTCCGCCCGTCATAATGAGTTGATTTCCCGGGGATTCGACAAAGGCCGTGGCCACCGGCAGCGAGTTAGTGATGATAGTGAGTCCGGTGCGGATGGTGAGGTTTTTCGCCAGCGCTTCTGTGGTGGTGCCCGGGCCGATGATGAGCACGTCGCCGTCGCGGACGAAGGTCGCAGCGAGCCGTGCGATCGCCTCCTTCTCGGCGATCGCCTGCACAACCTTCTCGGCGTACGGAGACTCCACCGCTGTGAGCCCGGCCACCGCTCCCCCGTGCGTTCGGGAGAGCTTTCCCACCGAGTCGAGGTAGTCCAAATCACGGCGGATGGTGACGGCAGAGGTGTCGAGGAGGAGGGCAAGCGCTGTGATCGACACTGCACCGTCCACTCGAAGCGAATCGAGAATAAGTTGGCGTCTCTGCGCGGCAATCACCTGCCCATGCTACAAAGCTAATGAGAGAAAGTGATCTATTTTGTTCTTTATTGCCGTTCGCGCTGCACGCGGGCGGGCCAGGCCAGGGGGTTAGGCCAGCGGGTTACGCCAGCGGGTTACGCCAGCGCGTCCGCATCGCCGAGCAGCGGGCTACCAAATCGTAGGGTGAGCGAGGTGCGTTCTTCTTCTGCGGGGCGCTCCGCGGAAGCATCCACCGAAGCAAGTTCGATCGCGCGGTACACCGTGGCGCGCGAGGTACCGAGCTCTTGGGCGATCTCGCGCACTGTGGCTCCCTGGTCCTTGAGCATCAGCACACGCTCGACGTTGGTGGGTGAGAGGGCACGCGGGCGTCCGGCGACCCGGCCACGTGCACGGGCGGCGTAGACCCCGACCATCGTGCGCTCACGACTGAGACACCGTTCGAGTTCGTTGAATGCCGAGATGATCGTGAGAAGGGAGTGACCGGCGTCCCCCGAGGTGTCCAGGTTCTCCGCGATGGAGGCGACGCCGACGCCGCGACGACCGAGCAACTCGAGCAGAGAAAGCACGTTGCCGGATGTGCTGCCGAGACGGTCGAGACGCCACACCAGGAGAGTGTCGCCTGCGCCAATCGCGTCGAGTGCGGTGGTGAGTTCAGTGCGGATCGGAGTGGCCACGTGGGCGCTGATGTCTTCGTAGATCGTGTCGACGCCCCGCTGAGCCAAGAGGTCGCGCTGAAACTCCGAATTATGCTCGAGAGGACCGACCCAGACATATCCCACCCGTGTCATTCGCTCACCCCCTGCTCTCGCAACCCGCCCGACGATACCGATCTGTGATCACCCAAATCTACCATCGACAGCCATTTTCCGGTTCGGCCCGTCACCCGCCGAGGCGAGGTTCTCAGCGCTGGCGAGACAGCTGCTCAAGCAGCTCCGGTGCCGCCCGATCGAGTCGCGCGCCACCGAGCCGGATACCCGCTACCAGCAGTGCCGAACCGAGCCCGATGCCCAACCCGAGGCCGATC
>JANYIZ010000128.1 GCA_025408445.1 Frigoribacterium sp.
GCATCGTTTCATATCCCACGGCGAAGGGATGCGCCGCGGCGTATTATCCCGAGGCCAATGTGCTGGTTCCACTATCGAGTGCGGCGGTGGGTAGCAATACCCCGGTGTCGAAGGCCGTCATCGTGCGCCTCGAGCCGGTGGTAGCCGCTGGCACCCGGTAGCCTTGATGATGTGAAATCGTTCGACGACCTGTTTGCTGAGCTCAGTGAGAAGTCCGTATCTCGCCCCGCGGGTTCCGGTACCGTTGCGGAGCTTGACGCCGGAGTCCATGCGATCGGTAAGAAAATCGTCGAAGAGGCCGCCGATGTGTGGATGGCGGCCGAATTCCAGTCTCGTGATGAGACGGCAGAAGAGATTTCCCAGCTGCTTTACCACCTGCAGGTGCTCATGATTTCGAAGGGTTTGACCACAGCGGACGTCTACCGACATCTGTGAGTTCGCCTCTCCCACCTGTCGCCGACCACTGAAGCCTGTCACCCACCACTGAAGAGACCCCGATGATGTTGCGAATCGCAGTGCCCAACAAGGGCTCCCTGAGCGAGACCGCCGCCGAGATGTTGTCCGAGGCCGGGTACGCCGGCCGTCGCGACCCGCGCGCACTCAACCTGTCCGACCCTCGCAACGACGTCGAGTTCTTTTTCCTTCGTCCGCGGGACATCGCCACTTATGTTGGCTCCGGCGCGCTCGACGTCGGAATCACCGGCCGCGACCTCCTGCTCGATTCCGGGTCGACCGCGGTCGAGATTGCGAGCCTCGACTTCGGCGCATCCACCTTCCGGTTCGCCGGCACGGCCGGGCGCTTCTCGGCTCTCGGTGACCTGGAGGGAGTGCGGGTGGCGACGAGCTATCCCGGACTGGTCGGGGATTTCCTGTCACGGCACGGAGTGAACGCCACACTGGTTTCCCTCGACGGTGCGGTCGAATCGGCGGTCAAACTGGGCGTAGCGGATGCCGTGGCCGACGTTGTCTCCACCGGCTCCACCCTGCGCGCTCAAGGCCTCGAGATCTTCGGTCCGGTCATCCTCGAATCCTCGGCTGTACTGATCAGCGCGAAGACAGGACTGGCCGGAATCGCTACGCTGAAGCGTCGGTTAGAGGGCGTGCTCGTAGCCCGCCAGTACGTGCTCATGGACTACGACCTGCCGATCGCCCTGATCGAGCCGGCCTCGGCCATCACACCGGGCCTTGAGTCTCCGACGGTCTCCCCGCTGCGGGACCGCGCGTGGGTGGCGGTACGCGTGATGGTGCCACGCGAAGACACGAACGAGATCATGGACCGACTCTATGAGCTCGGTGCCCGTGCCATCCTGGTCAGTCCGATTCACGCGGCTCGGATCTGATCATGCCCGTCGCAGTCCGCGTGATCCCGTGCCTGGATGTTGCGGCTGGCCGGGTGGTCAAGGGCGTCAACTTTCTCGATCTGCGGGATGCTGGCGATCCGGTCGAGCTCGCGCGGCGATACTACGAGCAGGGAGCGGACGAGATTACCTTCCTCGACGTCACGGCTACGGTCGACGACCGAGCGACCATGTACGACGTGGTTAAGGCCACAGCCGAGCAGGTCTTTATTCCGCTCACCGTGGGTGGGGGCGTGCGCTCTGCAGAGGATGTGGCCAGACTCCAGGGCCACGGCGCCGACAAGATCGGTGTGAACAGCGCCGCGATCGCCCGCCCGGCCCTTCTCGGCGAGATTGCCGATCGCTTCGGCGCGCAGGCCCTCGTTCTTTCCCTTGACGTGAAACGCTCCGCTCGCGGAGCCAGCGGCTGGGTCGTCACCACCCACGGCGGGCGCACCGAGACCGATATTGATGCCCTGGCCTGGGCCATCGAGGCCATCGAACGGGGCGCGGGCGAGCTGCTCGTGAATTCCATCGATGCGGATGGTACGAAGAACGGCTTCGACCTGGCGTTAATCGCCGCCATCCGCGAGGTCAGCCCGGTGCCGGTGATCGCCAGTGGCGGGGCTGGCGCGGTCGAGCACTTCGCGCCAGCGGTCGCTGCGGGGGCCGATGCCGTGCTCGCGGCATCCGTGTTCCACAGCGGTCTGCTGACCGTCGGTGACGTGAAGAACGGCTTGGCCGAGGCCGGCGTCCTCGTGCGACAACCGACCGTGCGGTGA
>JANYIZ010000129.1 GCA_025408445.1 Frigoribacterium sp.
AGGGTGCCCAGGCCACGATGAAGATCAGCATGATGTCGTACAACCACCCGATCGAGTTTCTGCAGAAGGCCTATCCCGACCGCTACTTCCACGTCGAGGTGAGCGGCGACGCACTCGTGGACCGCATCGACGAGGTACACGCCGTTTATCCGGGCGGAATGTTACACATCGAGGCCCAGCACGGACGGCCGATCGGCATGCTGGCGGGTGCCTACTCCAGCGCGGAGGAGGTCTTCGCCGGCTTCGACAAGCTCACCGAGCTCGGTGTCGGCTACCACAACCCGCACCAGTGGTTCGTGGACTTCGAGCCGGAACGCACGGCCGCCCTCGCGGCAACGACCGATCCACAACGCCTACTGAACCCGGGCAAACTCATTACGCCGAACGTCTCGACGGGAGCAAAGGTTTCATGAGGGCCGGTACCCGCGACCTGGTCAACCTGTCGGGGCCGGCTGCCGCTGCGGCTCTCACTGCCGACTCGATCCTGGTGCTGCCGACCGGCGCGATCGAACACCACGGCCCACACCTGCCGCTCTCCACTGACTTTCTGATGGCCGACCTTCTCGCACGCGCGGTGGTCGAGTCCGCTGCATCCACCGGGCAGGATGCCTGGCTGCTCCCGCCGCTCGCGTACACCAAGTCCGACGAGCACCACTGGGCCCCCGGCACGGTGTGGCTCACCTGGGACACCCTCATGCAGACGGTCGTGGACATCGGGCGCTCGGTCGCAGCAACCCCCGCCAAGACCCTCGTCTTCTACAACGGGCACGGCGGAAACATCGCACTGCTACAGGTGGCGCTCCGCGAGCTGCGGCGACGCTTCGGGCTGCGCACCTTCCTGATGGGCACCGGCATCACGGCGGGAGACGGCGTGGACGGCCCGGATGAGCGCGGCTTCGGCATCCACGGCGGCCACGGCGAGACATCCCTCATCCTTCACCTTCGCCCCGACCTGGTCGATACGACCCTGGCCGACCGCTGGGTGCCCGATCACATGGCGAATCTGGAATACATCAAGTTCAACGGTGGCCCGGTGAGCTTCGGCTGGTTGTCCAACGACTTCGGGCCGTCGGGTGTGATCGGGGATGCGACCGGCGCGACCGCGGAGCACGGTCGCACAATCTTCGACCGCGCGGTGGCGAACGGCGTTGCCTCTCTCACCGAGATCGCCGGATTCCGGCACGAACCGTGAGCGAGCCGAGCAACCCCTGGCAGGTGGTCGAGGAGTGGCTGCCCGGCAACGACCACCCGGAACGTCCGCAGATGACCCTCTCGACCGTGAGCATCACCGGAGAGCTGGATGCCCGCACCATGCTGCTCAGCGAGTACGACTCTCAGGGGTTCTACTTCCACACCGACGCACTCTCGAGAAAGGCCGCGGCGATGGTGGCCAATCCGGCCGTGGCGCTCACCTTCCTCTGGCCCGGATTCACGAAGCAACTCGTGGTGCAGGGCCGCGCCGAAGTCGCTCCCGCCGAGGAGATCACTGCGGCGTACGGTGCCCGTTCCCCTTTTCTTCAGCAGCTGGCCTGGCAGAACACCTTCGAGTTCGCGCAATACCCGGATGATGAGCGCCGCGACCGCTGGGCGGCCTTCACCGCAGAGCACTCCGACGGGGCCTCCCCGCCGGTTTTCGTCCAGCCGGAGACCTGGATCGGCTTCCTCGTGCGCCCCACCCGCCTGACTTTCTGGGCCAGCGGTTCGGACGCCCCGAGCCGCCGCGTCGAATACCGCGCCAGCTCAGGCGGCTGGACGGTGGCCTACCTTCCGGGGTGAGCCCTCTGTCCGAATGAGAGAATCGTGGCATGTCTGCTACCCGCCTCTCCGAAGACGGCATCAGTTTTGTGACCGAGCGTCACCTCGCCACCCTCTCCACCCTCTCCGCAAACGGGTCAATCCACGCGGTGCCGGTCGGGTTCACGCTGCACGATGGCACAGCCTTCGTCATTACGACGCGGTCGTCCCAGAAGGTGCTCAATGCTCGCCGCTCGGGTCATGCCACGATCTGCCAGGTGGAGGGCGCGGGCTGGATCACCCTCGTCGGGCACGCGGAGGTTCGTGACGACCCGGAGAGCATCGCCCTCGCGGTGACCCGGTATGCCGCGCGCTACCGCCAGCCGAGGGCGAATCCGGAGCGGGTCGCGATTGCGGTGCGGGTGGAGCGGATTCTCGGATCCGCAAGTTTCATCGAACGATAGCGAGTCGGGCTCCCTCAGGCCAAACTGGTCGCCAGGAGGTATCCATGAGCAGAGTCACCATCGACATCACGATCTCGCTCGACGGATTCATCGCGGGGCCCAACCAGAGCGTCGAGAATCCGATCGGCGAGAACGGAGACCGGCTTCATCGCTGGATGTTCGAAGCCGCCGCCAAAAACGCTTCAGAGCTCGAGGCGATCACCTCGTCCGGCGCCTACATCATTGGCCGCAATATGTTCGGGCCAATCCGAGACGAGTGGGCGCTCGGCGACGACGGCAAGATCGAGTGGAACGGATGGTGGGGACCCGATCCCCCGTACCATGCGCCCGTGTTCGTACTCACGAATCATCCGCGCGCGCCGTTGGTCATGAGGGGAGGCACGACCTTCACTTTCGTGACGGAAGGCATCACTTCAGCCCTCGCCCAGGCGATCGCCTCCAGCCCGGATGGCACCGTGAGCATCGCCGGCGGTGCCAGCACCGCGCGCTAATACCTTCAGGCCGGACTGGTCGACGCTCTGCGTTTACATCTCGCTCCGGTACTGCTGGGAACCGGCGAGCGACTATTCGACGGCCTCAACGCACTGAATCTCGAGCCTCTGGAGGCACGCGCGACCGCGCTCGTGACCCATCTGGCCTACCGCGTCATTCCCTGACCGGCTTCGTCGCCAGCAGGATCGTGTCGATCGCTACCCCGCCGTCTGCCGTGGTGCGGTCGTAGCGACGGCATTCGACGATATCGAGACCGGCCGCGGCCGAACGCACCACCTCAAGGTCGTGAAGCATGGCCGCGTCCTTCGGCCCACCGACACCGTGCTCGAGGTTCTCGGTGTCGTGGCCGATCAGAGCGAGGGTGCCGCCTGCTGCGAGGGACGCGATCGCGTTCGAGATCGCTGAGCTGAGCTCTGCTGCGGGCAGTTGGAGGTAGGCGATGACCACGAGATCGACGGGCGTAGGGGAGACCCAGCTGGTGGCATCCGCCGTCACCCAGCCGAGCTCGAGGCCCGCCCCTGCAGCGCGGGCCCGACCGATCGAAAGCCCTGTCGCGGAGAAGTCGACGGCGGTGACCCTCCAGCCGCGGGAGGCGAGCCAGACCGCGTTGCGCCCCTCGCCCGCCGCCAGGTCGATAGCGGTACCGGGCGGCAGCGTGCCCGTGACCTGCGCGATCCAGGCGTTCGGTTCGCTCGACCAGACCGCCATTCCCTCTGCGGCGGCTTTCGCGTAACGGGCGTCCCAGAAGGCATTGCTCATGAGGTACCCAATTCGTCGGAGATGCGGGCGAGTGCTTCGGAAAACCAGGCCTCCCGGCCCGGGGCGGCGCCGCCGGACAGGTCGATGCCGCGAACGCCGTGGATCTGCAGCATCTCGCGCCCGAGTTCGACCGCGGCGGAAATACCTTCGGTGAAAGGATCGCGCGCGGCGAGAATGCGGTCGAGGTAGCCCTCGGGTAGCACCAGTGCCGTGAAGGTACGCAGCAGCGCCGCACTCTCGTGATCGATCACGATTGGCACGCACGCGATGAACATCATCGCGGCACCGAGCTCTTGGGCGGCATCGAGCTGTTGGGCGGCACCGAGCTGTTGGGCGGCATCGATGAAATCGGCGACGGGCGCCGCGCCACCGGCGTGATTGACGAAACAGACCTCCGCGCCGGCACGCATCGTCTCGAGAAGTCGGGCCGGTCTGCGCTCGACCGGGGGCGTGGCCGGAGATTCTCCGACCGACACGAGGTGGCCGGCGGAGTGGGCCAGCGCAGCCGTCTCGGTGGAGTCGAGGTCGAAGACGGGCGCGGCATCCGGTCTGCTGCCGGTGTCAGTGTGGTCACCGGTGACGCAATGCACGCCGGCAACCCCCACGTGAGCGAGGCCGGCAAGTTCGCCCTCTAGCGCGACCCGGTTGCGGTCGCGGCAGTTCACTCCGGCCCAGACAGCAAGGCCCGCGGACTGGATCAGGTGCGCGCGATAGCTCGGTGGAAACTGCAGGCGGGCTGCCCCCGCGTCTCCGGCGAGCACGGCATCCACGCGACCGGAGAGGATGCCGGCGCACTCGGCGATCGAGGCGGCGTCGAGAGCACGGGCCGGGAAGTCTGCAACGAGGACCGGCCGGATGGCCAGGAGTGCGCGCATCCGCATCGCTCCGGCGGATGCAACGGGCTCGGGCACCGGATCCACCGCGCGCGGCTCCACCGACCGCTCGATGCCGTGCCAGCGCACCGTCGGCAAATCAAGGAACACACACCGTGCCGGAGACACCTCGCAGCTGCCATCGAGCTCGACCCCGCCGCAGGGGCCGTACTCCATGTGCTTGGGGCACTCCGCCAGCAACGCGATCGTCATCACCTCATTATTCCGGTGCATCCTTCGGAATGATGAAAGCTTCTGGCTTATCAGGGAAGCGGCGGATGACCGCACGGTTCGAGTAAGGGGTTACCTATACAACAGCGCCTTGAACGTCACGAAGCCGCATGTCGCATCCATCCGCGGGCTCAAGCGTTGATGACCCGGTCGCAGATAGCTCACACGTGCAAGGAGCCGACGGTAAACCACTCAAGGTCTAAATCTTGCTTTCCTGCTCGCCGGTCCCTGATTCCGGCGGTACACACCCAGCGGGACTGCTGTCGGTCAGGTGACGTTTGATCTGGCTTGCCTGGGACGGTGGCTTGGAAGGATGTCCGCAAGACTGACCCCTTGCCGACACTCCCCCGGAAGCTGGCGGTTTTGACCTGTGAAGCGCAAAATTTACTGGCTCGGGATTCGCGCTGCAGGGTGGAACCGGCGACATCCACCGATCGGTTGACGGTGGTCTAACCGGTTCGGCGTCGCGGATCTCGCGGATTCGAAGCACGCTGGTGTCATGACACAGACCCAGCCACACGTCAGCGTTCGTGACCTCAGGAAACGCTACGGGACGTTC
>JANYIZ010000130.1 GCA_025408445.1 Frigoribacterium sp.
ATCGGGTACTACCGGGCAGATCACCTCGTCGGAGTCGTTGGCCTCGGCCTCAAGGCAGAGCTGCTGCCCTACCGACAGGAGATCGCGGCGCACGCGGCCGGCGGATTGACCTAGGCGAATAGGCTGGCCGCATGAGCGACACAGTCGGACCCCTAGCAATAGCTGTCGCGCAGTTCGCCCCCGGCGAGGACAAGGCGGCCAATCTTGAAGCGATGCGCGATCTCGCGGCGACCGCGGCATCCCGCGGCGCGAAGCTCGTGGTGTTTCCGGAATACTCCTCTTATTTCACGCCTTCGCTCGGTGCGCACTCGGTCGCGGCGGCCGAGGCGCTCGACGGCCCGTTCGTTGCGGGACTCGAGGCGATCGCGAAGGTGTTGGACATCCACATCGTGGCCGGGATGCTCGAGCGTGTCGATGTGGACAACGACCGGTCTTTCAACACTCTGGTGGCGCTCGATCCACACGGTGCCCTCGTCGCCGAGTACCGCAAAGTGCACCTGTATGACGCGTTCGGCCAGAGGGAGAGCGACTGGGTCGTACCCGGGCCGATTGAGGAGCCGGAGACCTTCGAATTCGGCGACTTCAGGGTGGGATTGCAGACCTGCTACGACATCCGCTTTCCCGAGGTGACCCGTCGACTCGTTGATGCGGGAGCGGATGTGGTGGCGCTTCCTAGCGAGTGGGTGCGCGGGCCCCTCAAGGAGCAGCACTGGCGCACCCTCGTGACCGCGCGCGCTATAGAGAACACCGTCTACTTCGCCGCTGCCGATCATGGTCCACCAATCGGAGCGGGCAACAGCATGATTGTGGACCCTATGGGTGTCGAACTTGCGACAATCGGCGAGGAGTCGGGTGTCGCGCTCGCGTGGATATCGACCGGCCGCATCGCGGACGTGCGCGCCGTGAACCCCGCACTGGGGATACGTCGATTCGGGACTCACCCGCTATAAGCCCAAATCCGACCCTAGAGTGGAAACACTGCTGTTCTGCTCCAGGGGGAAATTTGATGGTCCACCCGTATCGCGTCGTCGTGGTGGAAGACGATCCGGATGTCGCGTTTTACACGAAGACCGTACTCGAGAAGCGCGGGTGCGTCGTCAGCGTCATCGCCGACCCGCTCACTGCCCTCAGCGCGATAGGTCGGTTCGACCCCGACGTCGTCGTCACGGACATCGAGATGCCGGGAATGACTGGACTCGATCTCATCGACCAGATCCATGCGAAGCATCCGGGCCTGCCGGTCGTCGTGATGACGGCACACGTATCAGTGGACTACGCCATTGCGGCGCTGCGTGCGCAAGCCGACGAGTTCCTGACCAAGCCTGTGCCCTCCTCGCAGCTCATGGCAGTGGTGTCACGACTTGCCGACGAATTCCGTCGAGCCCAGGCCGAAGCGCCCGCACGCGAGGTAGTTCTTGCGATTGGAGCCCATCCCGACGACGTCGAGATCGGCGTGGGAGGGATTTTGGCCGCACATCGCGCGGCCGGTGACTCCGTGACCATCCTCACGCTCTCCCGGGGTGCTCGCGGAGGCGAAGCGCAAAACCGTCAGGACGAGTCCTTGATGGCCGCGGAACTCATCGGTGCACGCCTTTTTCTCGAGGACCTCGAAGACACCCGGATCAGCAATGCCGATCCCACGGTGGGAATCATCGAGCGGGTCGTCGCCGAGGTGAATCCGTCGATCGTCTACACGCACAGCAATCACGACCGGCACCAGGACCATCGTGCGGTGCATGATGCCACGCTGGTGGCTACGCGCGGGGTCCGCACCGTCGCGTGCTACGAAAGCCCATCGGCGACGGTTGACTTTCGTCCGAACCGATTTGTCTCCATCGATGGATTTATCGACACTAAGAATGCTCTGCTCGCATCGTTCGCCTCGCAGGCAGAGATCCGCTGGTACCTCGAGCCCGATTTCGTTCTCGCAACCGCGCGGTACTGGTCCCGCTACGGCGGCGGAGTGGCCAGCGAGCCCCTGGAGATTGTGCGGGAGTCTGCCGATATGTCGGTGTCTCGAAACGAGATCTCGGCGGCTATTCGTGAGGAAAAGCAACGTCAGGCCAGAGGGAAGGCTGCTTTCGGATGATTCGTGTCCTGGTCACCGGCGCTGGAGGACCGGCGGGAGTGGCGGTCATCCGCTCCCTGCTCACGAGAGCGGATGTCGAGGTCTATGCCGCAGACATGGACGGCTGGGCGAGCGGCCTCTACCTTGTACCCGCCGAGCGCCGACGAATCGTGCCACGGGCTCTTGACCCGGAGTTCGTGAACGCTGTCATTTCCCTGTGCGGTGCCGATAGTACAAACGTGCTCTTCTCCACGGTCGATTCCGAACTACCTGCACTCGCTGCTCGACGCCTCGAGCTCGGCGCCACGGTACTCGCCGCCCCTTCTCTGGAGACCCTCGAGGTCACACTCGACAAATTTGCGCTGTCCGAGCGGGTAGGTTCCGCTGCCCGGGTACCGACCACCCGGCTCGTGGGTGACGCAAGCCGGGCGGAGAACTGGGACTTTCCGATCATTGTCAAGCCGCGTCGTGGCGCCGGTTCGCGGGGGGTGCGAGTGGTGCACGATCGCGCTGGTCTCGATGCCCTTGGCGACGACACCAGCCTCATCGCCCAGGAGCTGCTCCCGGGCGACGAATATTCGGTCGACGTATTGGCAAACGCTGTCGGAGACGTGATTGCGGCGGTGCCGCGCACGCGTACCAGGGTCGACTCTGGTGTCTCCATCGCGGGCCGAACCGTGAAGAACGAGGAGCTCGAGGCAACAGCGTCGGCGGTGGCCCGTGCGGTGGGACTGACCGGGGTGGCAAACGTGCAGTTGCGCTACGACTCCAACGGCGCGGCAGCACTCCTCGAGGTCAATCCACGATTTCCGGGTGCGATGCCGCTCACGATAGCGGCAGGGGTCGACATGCCCTCGCTCGCGCTCGATCTCGCGCTCGGACTCCCGCTGCCCGCCCACATCGACTTCCGCGAGGTGGCGAACGTGAGATTTCTCGAGGATGTTTTTCTCGACCCGTCGGAGATCCTCTTTTCGGAGAACGCGGCGCACGATGAATCCGACGGCTGATGTCTGACCCGCTCCGTGTCGACTATCACGTTCATTCGACCTTCTCCGACGATGCAGTGAGTTCTCCCTCTGAAAACATCGCGGCTGCGCACTCGATCGGGCTTCGGGAACTTCGCCTTGTCGACCACGTGCGCCAGTCCACGACGTGGGTGCCGGATTTCGTGGCTGCTGTCGCAGCGGAACGAGTTCCCGATGGGCTCATGATTGTGACCGGCGTCGAGGCGAAGATCCTCGACAGCACCGGCAGGCTGGACATCCCTTCCGACCTGATCATCGGAGTGCGAGGAGTGGATGCGGTACTCATCGCGGATCACCAATTCCCGGGGACCGATGGCCCCTGGTCGCCCCGCGAGGTTCGCGAGCGGATCCAGCGCGGCCTCGCCGCCTCGGATGCGATCGACTTGCTGGTCGGTGCCCTCATCGCGGCGATGGAATCCGTCTCGGCCGGGCAGCTGGCGCACTGCTTTTCAATTCTGCCGAAGGTCGGATTGAATGAAGACGATCTCACCGCGCAGCACCTCGATGCGTGGGCCTCCGCGGCAGCGCGCACGGGCACTCTGATTGAGGTAAACGAGAAATGGGCCTGCCCCGGTCCACGCGCTCTTGTAGCGGCTCGCCAGGCGGGAGCCACCATCGTGGCCTCGACGGATAGCCATATCGCCAGTGACATCGGCCGATATGAGCGAGTCGCGACGGTGCTAGAGGCCATGACATGAATTGGTTCCTCCTCGGCACTCGGGTGCTGGAGATCGTGCTTCTCGCTTTCGTGGCGACGGGTGCGATTCCCGTGGTGGTCGGTGCCTATTCGTTCCTGCTGATCCCTCTGCACGCCATCCGCAATCATTATTCCCGGGCGGCGCCCTATTTTCCTCGAGTGGCGATCGTGGTCCCCGCCTGGAACGAAGGCGCGGTGATCGCGACATCCATCGACCGTCTCATGGCTCTCGACTACCCCCTCGATCGTCTTCGTGTTTATGTCGTCGACGACGCGAGCACAGACGATACACCGCGGGTGGTGACGGCGAAAGCGAAGCAGTATCCGGGATCCGTGTTTCACCTGCGCCGGGATAAGGGCGGCGAAGGCAAGGCGCACACACTTAATCACGGCATACGAGTCGTGCTCGAGGACGACTGGATGCAGGCGCTGCTGATCATGGACGCCGACGTCATCTACCTCCCCAATTCGCTTCGTCGGATGACACGTCATTTCGCCGATCCCCGGGTCGGCGCTGTCTCGGCATATGTTCGCGAGGGAAGCGCCGACAAGAACTACCTGACTCGCTACATCGGCCTCGAATATGTGCTGTCACAACCGGCGTCCCGTCGTGCCCACAATGTACTGGGCGCGCAGGCGTGCCTCGCCGGCGGTGCCCAGCTACACACCAGGGAGAACCTGCTCGCAATCGGCGGTCGCATCGATACGTCGTCCCTCGCCGAGGACACCATCACCACGTTCGAGACGCAACTCAGGGGCCACAGGGTTGTTTTTGAACCCCATGCGGTGGTGCTCGCGGAGGAGCCCGGCTCGATCGACGCACTCTGGAAGCAACGCCTTCGCTGGGCTCGAGGCAATGTCACGGTCACCGCGCGCTACCGGAAGGTGTGGTTTCGACCCTCCCGAACACACCGGCTCGGCTCGATCTCCTTTGGGCTTATCTGGTTCAGCCTCTACCTGCTCCCGATCGCCATGATCGTGTCGTCGATTGGCCTGATCGGCCTGCTCCTGATGCACAGCGACCTCGCCACAGTCGTCTTCCGAGCACTCTGGATCCTCGCTGCCTGCACCTACATTTTCATGCTCGGGCTCGGCGCTCAGCTCGACCGGCGCATCAGTCGACAGGCCTGGAGGGAGGTCCTGACATTCCCGGGCGTGATCTCGATGTTCATCATGCTGACCGCGTTCTTCCCCGGTCTCGTCGAACGCCAAATACCGGCACTGTTCGACGTGAAATTCACCCAGGCTGGCCTATTCGCCTTAACCGAGTTCATCTACACCTGGATCCCGTTCTCCATGCTGGGCGCGCTTCTGGCTCGGCGCGTGGAGAAAACCCGGATCGGTCGTTTCCTCGCTCCGGCGATGATCTACCTCGTGGGTTATGGATCGCTGCTGTGTGCGATAACGCTTGATTCCTACATCAAAGAACTTCAGCGTGCGGAGGCCAAGTGGGACAAGACGGAGAAGACCGGACGGGTCGTCCTATGACACGCCGTGCCGAACTGCCGGAGCCGAAAGATCGTCGAAATCCTGGCGAGGAGTTCCTCGCCAGTGAAATCGATGACAATCGGCGTGCCGAGTTCTGGCTCATCCCAAAAACATTCCTGTCGCTTGCGATTGTCGCCGCGCTCATCGTTCTCCGAGAGGTTTTCAAGCTATGAACCGGCGAGTGCAACTGGATCAGGAGGTAGCGGTACTCATCGTTGACGACAGTGATGATCAACGTGCTCTTCTCCGCCGGTATTTCGAGCGGGAAGGGTGCATGGTGACGACAGCCCAGAATGCGGAAGAGGCGATGCTCGCATATCGCGCCGCAACGCCGGATCTCGCTGTGATCGACCTCGTGCTCCCCGGAATGACAGGCTGGGAACTCACCGACTGCCTTCGGGCCGAGTATCCGGAGTGTGTTGTCGTGATCACTTCGGTGCTCGAAATCAGCCAGTATCCGGATTCCCAGGCAAATCTGCCCAAGCCATTCACCGGTGCGCAGGTGCGCAAGGTCCTTCACGACTACGTTCCGAAATGGAACTCGGCGTGAGCACAGCGGTGGAGGCAGGACCCAAGCGGGTCGTTATCGCGGATGACGACGCGGACATCCGTGTCCTCATCGCGATCGCCGCGAGGAAGGCCGGCCTTGTTGTTGTTGCCGAGGAGTCGGATGGCGTGGCCGCGCTCGATGCCGTTCGACGTGTCCAGCCGGATCTCGCAATTCTGGATGTCTCGATGCCGGCAATGACCGGCATCGAGGTGTGCCGGACTGTGCGCGGGGACACATCGCTCGATAGCGTGCGTTTGGTTTTGTTATCTGCCGGTGCAGACGACCGGGCCAGGGGAATTGGACTCGCCTCGGGTGCCGACCACTACCTGATCAAGCCCTTCAGCCCGAAGGCGCTCGCTGTCACTCTCGCTGAAATGATGGGGCACGCCGAATGAGCATTCTCGCGACCGCTTATGGGGCGGCGATGAAGCGGACCTCGACGAACTCATCGCGGCCATTACTCAAACACTTCCCCACTTTGGCCGCGTTCACAGCTTCCATCCTCGTTGCGTTTCTCTTTCGTGACGTGGTCGTCACCCACCCCCCTGCATTGCTCTGGGCTGCACTGGTAATGGTGGGCGCCACGCTGCTCGCTTCGTACTACTCCGTCGGGACTCGCAGCACTCGGTGGTCTCTGATCGTTCCGGGGATCTCGTTGCTCTCGATCGCGCTTTTGCGCTACGGGACGGGAGGCACGACCTCGCTGTTCGCGGCGCTGATTATTCTTCCCGTGTTGTGGATCTCGGCTCAGGGCGGGCGACGCTGGGTAATCGTGGCAATTTTTGGCACATCCGCGGCCCTGATGCTGCCCTCTGTCATCGACCACCGGTGGCCGTCGGACGCCTCGGAATGGTTGCGTGGAATCGTGGCGCCGGCGATTTTCGGTCTCGCGGCAGTCGTCGTCAACGAATTATCCCGGCAGGCCAGACAACAGGTAGATGATGTGCAACGGCTGGTCAGGGAGGGCGAAAACCTGCTGGTCGAGTCACTCTCCGCTGCGGCCCAGCTCGAGTCCAACGAGGTACAGCTGCGTGCGGCCGATCGCCTCACGCGGAGCGTGCTTGACGCGGTGACCGAGCAGTCCGTCGTCGGTACGGACCTGACCGGGCTCATCGACGTGTGGAATCCTGGCGCTGAAGTGATGCTGGGCCTCACGCCGTTTCAGGCACAGGGCAAGCGTTATGTCTTTGATTTCCACCTGGCCGAGGAGTTGGATGCCCGCTCCCGCGAGCTCAATTATCCGCCCGGCGCCACCGTCCTGAACCCTGGCTTCTCCGCACTCGTCGAGTCAGCCAGGCTCGGTCGGGCCGAGGTGCGGGACTGGACTTACGTTCGAGACGATGGCTCGCAAATTTCCGTCTCGATCGCTGTCACACCCCGCGTTGACGACCAGGGCGAAACCATTGGCTACATCTTTGTCGCCACCGACGTCACTCACGCTCTCGAGTCGTCCCGCCTCAAAGACGAATTCGTCGGCCTGATTTCTCATGAACTCCGTACGCCGTTGTCGTCAATTCTCGGGTACCTCGAGCTCATGAGAGATGATGACGAGGCGCCACTGTCGACAGAACAGCTTCAATACCTGGGCGTGGCGGAGCGCAATGCGCATCGCCTCCTTGGCCTCGTGGGCGACCTTCTCTTCACCGCGCAAGTCAGTTCGGGCAAGTTCCCCCTCACCATCAGCACGGTGAAGTTGGGCGAGGTGGTCTCCGCAGCGGTACTCTCGGCAGGTCCGCTGGCGCTCGGGGCCGGGGTTGAATTGCTCATCGACCTGCCCACCGCTGCCCTGTCAGTGCGTGGGGATTCGGTTCGGCTCGGGCAGGCGTGCGACAACCTCATCTCGAACGCGCTGAAATTCACCCCTCGCGGGGGTCGCGTGACGGTGGGTCTCGGGTCGCGCGGTGACTGTGCAGTGGTGACGGTTCGCGATACCGGAATAGGGATTCCCGAGTCGGAACTCGATCAGCTCTATGCGCGGTTCTTTCGGGCTTCCACAGCGACCAGGAACGCGGTGCCCGGAGTCGGGCTCGGACTCACCATCACGAAAGCCATTGTCACGGCCCACGAGGGCGAGCTCGATGTGGAGAGCGAGGAAGGTGTCGGCACCGCATTCATCATGACCCTGCCGCTCACGGAGGCCTCGCTAGACGATTAGCGGGCCAACCCGGCCAGTTGGGCGGATGCTCGCTCGAGCACCTCCACCTTTTTACAGAACGCGAATCGCACCAGTGATGCGTACCCGCTCTTGTTCTCGTCGTTCACGAAGGCACTTATCGGCACGGCGACCACCCCAGTGAGCTCGGGGAGGTGACGGCAGAGCTCCGCGGCATCCGCGAAGCCGAGAGGCAGAGCATCCGCCACGACGAAGTAGGAGGCCTGGGACTCGCTGACGGTGAAGCCGGCCAGTGACAGCCCGGCAGAAAGCAGGTCACGCTTCTGCTGCAGTACGCCGGCGACACCCTCGAAGAAGGCGCCGGGCAGGCCGAGTCCCACGGCGATGGCCGGTTGAAAGGGTGCCGCGTTTACGTAGGTGAGAAACTGCTTCACCGCGAGGATCGCCTGCAACAGGTCACTCGGTCCGGTCATCCAGCCCACCTTCCAGCCGGTGGTGCTGAAGGTCTTGCCACCGCTCGAGATCGTGACGGTGCGATCCCAGGCGCCGGGCAGGGTAGCGATCGGCACGTGGGTCTGGCCGAAGGTGAGGTGTTCGTAGACTTCGTCGGTCACGATGATGGCGTCATGCTTGTGTGCGAGCTCGACGATCAGTTCGAGGGTCTCACGACCCATCATGGCGCCCGTGGGATTGTGCGGACTATTGATCAGGATAATTCGGGTGCGATCCGAGACGGCGTGACGCAGGTCGTCATGATCGGGCTGGAAATATGGTGCCCGCAACGCGACAGTGCGGTGTACAGCCCCACTGAGCGCGATCATGGCCGCGTAGGAGTCGTAGAACGGCTCAAAGGTGACGACCTCGTCGCCGGTGTCGATGAGGGCGAGAATTGTGGCCGCCAGCGCCTCAGTCGCGCCAGCGGTCACGACCACCTCCCGATCGGGATCGGGTGCCAAATCGTAGAATCGCTTCTGGTGCGCGGAGATCGCCTCGCGCAGCACGGGAAAGCCGATCCCCGGTGGATACTGATTGACTCCATCGCTAATGGCTTGTCGGGCGGCTTCGAGAACCTCGGCCGGGCCATCCTCGTCGGGGAATCCCTGACCGAGGTTGATCGCGCCCGTGCTCAGCGCGAGCGCAGACATTTCGGCGAAGATCGTGGGTTTGAGCGCACCACCCTCGCCCAGCAGCATCGCGCCCCGTGCAGCCCGCTGCCATGCTCCGCTGAGATCCATTGACAACTTCCATTCGGGGGAGATGATTTCGTTTCCACCGTAGCTCCTCCACCGCGTGGGTTCGGGCCTCTGCACCCACAGCATGTGGAAACTTCTGGCGAGGTGTGCCCCTGGTGCCCTACCGTCGGTAGTTATGTGGATCATCGCTCGGGTGTCCGGTGCAGCCCTCGTTGCGGCTTTGGTGCTGGTCGGCTGCGTGCCGACGACAACTCCCGCCAGCACTGCCCCGAAGCCCACCGCGACTCCCGTGTTCGCCACCGAAGCCGAGGCGCTTGCGGCTGCGACAAAGGCCTATGCGGCGTACTCAAAAGCCTCTGACAGCGTTACTTTCGACGGGGGAAAACGCCCCGACCGAATCTCCAGATTCGTGTCCTCGGAACAACTAACGCGTGAACTGAAGGGCTTTCTTTACTACAAAGAGAACTCTGTTTCGAGCCGGGGAACCTCAAAGTTCGACTCTGTTCGAATCGAATCGTTCGCTGGACAGTCGAGAGGCAATTTTGAGCTCTCGGTGTACCTCTGTTCCGATGTCTCCACTATTCGATTGGTCGATTCGGCAGGAGTCGATGTCACACCGCAAGACCTCCCGAGGCGTTCACCAATGGAAGTTGGGTTCGAACTCGGCGACCGTTCTCACGAAAAACTTATTGTGAGTAGGAGTGAGTCATGGACCGGAAACGATTACTGTTCGCAATAGCAATGGTCTCGATTAATCTGTTCTTGACTGTGTCGGTGACGGCGGCGTCGGGTGCAGATGAAGGGTGCACCTTGGCTGAAAAGCTGAGTGGTCACTGTCCAGTGGTGAGTGGCACCGTCAATGGCAACGGTGTCGACATTCGCGGATCTGTCGGCGTCCCGGGTTCGGTCGGAAGCGGAAGCGGAAGCGGAAACGGCAACGGCAACGGCAACGGCAGCCGAGGCGGGAGTGCCGCCACCCCGCCGCCGCCTCTGCGAGACGGCTACTCGATCACCGAGCCGATTACTCTCGCCGACCTCGTCAACTTCACACCTGTCGCGGGCATCGACCACATGGAGCCAGACGGCTGGATGGTCGTGGGGCTCGACACCAATTTCTACGCCACAGTCGAGTCCGGTGTGCAGACCGGGCTACTGCTCGACTTGCCCGCATCGGTACGATTCACCGCGGAGCGGTATCGGTGGTCGTACGGCGACGGAAGGAGCGCCACTCGATCGTCCCGAGGATTCAGTTGGGTGGCATCCGGGGTAGGGGAATTCGACCACACCGCCACCAGCCACGTTTACCGCACGGCTGGCAGCTATTCCATCGATCTCACCATCGAGTACAGCGCCGAGTATCAGTACGCGGGAGGGCCATGGGTCTCGATCTCCGGCACCATCCCCGTCGCGGCCAATCGGTTGGTCGCCGTGGCGGGTGCCGCGAACACCGTCCTCGTCCAACACGACTGCACACAACATCCGTCTGGGCCGGGTTGTCGGTGACACGATGCCGGCTGCCGTGAAGCTTCGGCCCGCTCTCAGCGCGTCCATATAGAGTGCACAGGTTGGCGGTGAATGCTTGCATCGCTTGGAAGGAGCAGCCCCCATGACCGACGCACCGCAGGATCCCCGTCCCGGAACCGAAGACGGCGACACAAGCGCCATCGACAACTCAGAAACTCTCGGACAGACCGACGCGCGACTGAATGACGGTGCCGCCTCACAGTCGGCGGCTCCTGCAGCTGAGACGCAGCCGCTCACCCCCGAGGCCGCTGTGGGAAGCCCGACCGCGTCGGCATCCACCCAGCCCCTTGATCGGGACTACGTCTGGTCGCCCGCCGCACCGGCGGACACCAAGCGCTCCAACAAGGTCGGCATCATCGCGGCCCTTGCTGTCGGGGCCCTCGTCGGAGGGGTCTCCGGCGCAGGTGTCGCGGCCTGGGCCGTGTCGGCAAATCAAGGTAACAATGCGTCGAGCGCAATTTCGAACAGCACTCCCCAAAACATCACAGTGAATGACACCTCGAAGGTGAACAACGTCACTGCTGTCGCCGCGAAGGCGGCACCGAGCGTTGTCACTATCTCTGTGACGGGCAAAGGTGCATCGGGTACCGGATCGGGCGTGATCCTCACCAAGGACGGCTACATTCTCACCAACACCCACGTCATAACACTCGACGGGGAAACCGCCGACCCCACCGTGCAGGTCACGACCACCGATGGCCACCTCTACGCGGCCTCCGTAATTGGAACCGACCCGATCGCTGACCTCGCAGTCATCAAGCTGAAGGACGCGAGCGGCCTCGTCCCCGCCGAATTCGGTGACTCGAGCAAGCTCAACGTCGGGGAGACCGCGATCGCGATCGGGGCCCCGCTCGGACTCAACAACACTGTCACCGACGGCATTGTGAGCGCCCTCAATCGGAGCATCTCGATCGCTTCCTCGGCGGCGCCGAAAACCGGCGATAGCAGCACGCCCAAGTCGGGCAGCCCCTTCGACTTCTGGCAGTTCGACAACGGCCAGGGCGGCGCGCA
The DNA here is from genome assembly GCA_025408445.1 of Frigoribacterium sp. GTDB lineage: Bacteria > Actinomycetota > Actinomycetes > Actinomycetales > Microbacteriaceae > Lacisediminihabitans. Next base: position 11,670 of record JANYIZ010000130.1, read on the forward strand.
GGGACAGTCAACTACCGCGCCAGCAACAATTTCTCTTCCAGTGATTCAAACGGATGCGGCAATCAATCCCGGCAACTCGGGTGGCGCGCTGCTCAATTCCGATGGCAAAGTCATCGGCATCAATGTCGCTATCGCCAGCGCCGGCCAGACCAGTGCATCCTCGCAGTCTGGCAGCATCGGCGTCGGCTTCGCGATCCAGGCAAATCTCGCCCAACGTGTGGCCAACGAGATCATCAAAAATGGCAAAGCCACTCATGGTCTGCTCGGAGCCGGCGTAGGGGATGTCTCACCCACGAGCACCAGCACCGTGGTTGGAGCCAGCATCAAGAACATCAGCTCCGGGGGGGCGGCTGAGAAGGCAGGCCTGCAGTCTGGCGACATCGTCACCGTGTTCAACGGCGCACCGATCACCAGCAGCACCGACCTCACCGCCCAGGTGCGCTTTCTTGCAGCAGGCTCGACCACGTCACTCACCTATGTGCGTGGCGGCAATTCCAGTACCGCCGACGTGACGCTCGGAACCCTCAAGCAGTAGCGCTGTTAAGCCCCTGTCGAAACGGATGTCCGCTCCAGAGTGAGTCTCTGCAGCGGGTGTCCGTTTTGCGTCTGCCGCGGCTCCAACCAAGTCGGCTGATAGGCTCGACCGACTTGCCGCCCAGACATTGGAACCCATGCCCAACGAGGTACACGCCCCGCCCGGAGTGTCCTATGTCATCCCAGTACTCAATGAAGTCGCCTACATCGAGACTGCCGTTCGCACGGTGCTCGGGCAGGACTATTCGGGACCGACCGAGCTCATCCTGGCCCTGGGGCCGTCGACGGACGGCACAACGGAACTCGTGCAAATGCTCGCTGCAGCAGACGAGCGCATCATCGTTGTCTTCAATCCAGCGACGGACATCCCAGTGGGCCTCAACGTCGCGATCCGTGCGAGCAGGCATCCGGTGATCGTGCGAGTGGATGCCCACTCCGAGCTGGATCCGACCTATACACGCCGCGCTGTGGAGATTCTCACTCGCACGGGCGCCGCGAATGTCGGCGGAGTCATGCAGGCTCGGGGTAAGACTCCCTTCCAGTCCGCGGTGGCCCGGGCCTATAACAGTCGCTTCGGGCTGGGCGGCGGCAGCTATCACGGGGGAGCCGAGGAGGGGCCGGCAGAGTCGGCCTACCTTGGCGTGCTTCGCCGGGATGTGCTCGACGAGGTCAACCTGTTCGATGAATCGGTGCGTCGTGGTGAGGACTGGGAACTCAACCTGCGAATTCGCAACGCCGGTCACTCCGTGTGGTTCGATCCGTCGCTCGAGGTCACCTATTGGCCGCGGGAGAGCTGGTCGAAGCTCGTGCGCCAGTTCACGGCGACAGGTATCTGGCGCGGCGAACTCGTGCGCCGCTATCCCGCGCGCAACCCGTGGAGATTTTTCGCGCCTCCGCTGCTCGTTGCGAACGTGGCATTGAGCATCCTGGTTCTGGTATTGCAGCTGGCCGGGGTTTTGCGAGGGTGGCCGAATGTTGTGATGTCGCTGATTTACCTCGGTCCGGCCGTCTATGTTGTGCTGCTTGTGCTGCTCTGCTTCTCCGGTGCCGGCGGTCCGGGCTGGTCGGACCGCTGGAGGTTCTTCCTCGTGCTGCCAACCATGCATCTGAGCTGGGGCGTGGGATTCATCGTGGGTGTCGTGCGCGGCGCCCGCGACACCGTCGATACCTCTCGCACCGGCATCTGACCAACCCGGCACCTGACCAACCCGGCATCTGACCAACCCGGCATCAGCCGATGAGACCCTCGGCTAAGAGCCGCTGCACCACGCGGTCGGCCGCGTGACCATCATCCCGGGGGTTGAATCGTTCTCGCCATGCGCGGTATTTCTCGGTGAACTGGCGCCGCACGTTATCGCGATCTCGTACGAGTGCGGCCAGCTCCGCAACCGTGGTGGCAACCGGGCCGGGTGCCACCGGGATGAGATCGAAGTAGAACCCGCGGAGCTTCTCGCGATAGTGATCGAGATCCGGCGTGAAGAAGTAGACGGGCTTACCGGTAACGGTGAAGTCGAACATTACCGACGAGTAGTCGGTGATCAGGGCATCCGCCACCAGGAAGAGTTCGGAGACATCGGGATACCCGGTTACGTCGAGCACGTTCGGCGCGCGCACGTCCTCGCCAGGCAGCAGCGTACGGGAGTGTCCACGTATCAGCGTCACGTATTCGTCGCCGAGCAGCTCGGCGAAGCGAGCCACGTCGAGATGGTCCACATGGTCGGGCCGATCGTCGCGCCAAGTGGGAGCGTAGAGCAGCACGGTAACCCCCGACGAGATGCCGAGCCGATCTCGAATAGCCGCGGCATCTCCCGTGAGCAGCACGTCGTCTCGGGGATAACCTTCTTCCCACACCGATCCAGTAAACGCATACGCCCTACGGAATATACCCCGACTGTAGGGGTTCTGGGCGAGCAGGATGTCCCACCTTCCGCGTTCGCGCAGGGTCGCGATCGCGGAACGAAGTCCCAGCCGCACGCGGCTGAGTGCGAGTTTCTTGAGCATCGTGCCGTGCCAGGTCTGCAGAACGCTCTGGTAGCGGCGTTTGCGGAATCGCTTGCGCAGCCAGTCGTTTACTACGAGCAGGCGCGCGGAACCGCGGATGCGCCACCACTCGGAACTCCCCTCGATGAGGGCGGTCGCCCCACTCGGCACGGACACAGAGGCATCAGTGACACTCCAATACCTCGCGACGTCTGGTCGCAACCGCGCAATGGCCCGATCGATGGCCAGCGGATTGCACGACGCATTCTGGCCGTAGAAGCTCTCGAAAAAGACCGCGTTGAGGGGCTCATCCTTGGCGGCCCGATAGTCGGATTCTAAAGACGCCTGTTGCAACCGACCGCGTTCTCGATCAGTGAGTGGAGCCGAGAGGGCCACCACGAGAGGTCCGTCAGCCGACGTCACCACAACTCGGGTCACCCCGGGCAGCAGCTGGGGAGCAGGAAGCTCAGCGGGCTTCTGCAGCGACATCCGCGAGCCGTCGGATGCAGTGGCGACGACGGAATATCGCCCCGATCGGGCGGGGAGAAGCGGCCCGTTCCAATTCGAGACGAGCAACGGAACCCGCGCTGACCAGCGATTGCCCAGCGAGATAAGTTCTGCCGGGAGTACCTGGCGGGAGGCCTGAAGCCGAAACTCCGCGGGCGCTTCTCCCGGTCCCTCGAACACGATCGACGGCAGTTGGCCGGTGGTCACGACAACTGTGTCCACCACTGTTACCGGAGCGGGCGCGGTCATTGGAGCGCCTTCAGGCGGCGCGTGAGCTCGAAATACACTCTCTCAGTATTGCGCCCGTCCCGGAAGGCGAAGTGTCGCGCCTCCAGCGCGGCTGAATGCGCTCGCACACTTACGGCCCACTGTGCGTTCGTGTCGTAGAGGGTGAGCTGGTCGAGGATGCCCGTCCAGGTGCGCACCTCGCGCCCGCCGCTGAACTCGCGGTAGGGCTCGTACAGACCGCGCGAACCGGTGTATCTCTCCTCGTCCGGGGCGATGAACAGTATCGGTCTGCCGGTGAGTGAATAGTCGAACGCGACGGAAGAGTAGTCGGTGATGAGCAGATGCATTGCCGAAAGGATGGGGGTGAGATCGGACTGGCGTGAAGACGACAGCAGGTGAATCCGGCTGGAACCGGCAATTCCAGCCGCGTAGTCACCGACGCCGTTCGGATGCGGGCGCACAATCAGCACTGCGTCGTTCTCGTGCAGCCAGGCATCGATTCGCAACCATTCGGCTTCGGTCGGTACCGCTGGATCCGCCTCGCCGTCGCGCCAGGTCGGCGCGTACAGCAGCACGCGGGAGTTGCCTAGCTCTACCTCGAGCGCGGCAGCGAGCACGGCGCGCGCGGTCTGCGCACGTTCGCGTGGGTCGCCCGATGACAGCACGTCGTCTCTCGGGTCGCCGGTAACAACGACACGATCCGCCGGCAGCGCGAATGCGGTTCGCAACCGCGATGCCGCCAGTTCCGACGCTGCAGGCATAAGCGCGATAGCGCGGTAACCACCCCGGTAGAAGCGACGGAGCAGGCCCCGCACCTGGGCAGACAGGAGCGGCACTGAGATGCGGGTTGTGGCGGCGGAGTCCAACTGGATGAGTTTGAGCGGGATGCCGTGCCACAGCTGCACGATGACGGCACCGCGCAGGCCGTAGCGGTTGACATCCCCGAAACCGTGGGTCACGACGGCAACCCGGGCACGCAGGGCGAGCCATAGTCCGCGGCGGGAGCTTTTCAGCACCGCGGGAATGCCGAGCGCCGTGGCCGTTGCCAGGTCACGGTCGTCTCGCGCGAGCCAAGTGAGTCGTAGACCGGCATCCGTCTGCCTTGCATACCGGAAGAGAGCGAGGGAGCCTTCGCCAATTCCCGAACCGCAGCCGAACACCCACTGGTCGTCCGCCCGAGGTACGAGCACGCTCGCTGCCGCTCCGAGGGCGTAGAGCGGGAGGGCGGCGAGCTTCTTCGCATTCCCCGTTGCAAAGCTGAAGCCGGGCACGGGGGGAGCCTAGCAGCCGCGCGCGGGGTGCCATTCCTGAAGACCGTCGAAACGGGCGCGCGGATGGTGCGGACCAATGCCGGTGGCGGCAGTCATACGCCGCGCAGGCCCAACTGGCGCAGTCAATCCGGGCGCCATCATCTCTCCATCGACCGAAATGGCGCGCACCCGCGCGGACGTGTCAACGGCACAGGAGCTGCCTCGAAGCACGAGTCAGTGTGGCGCAAATTAGTTCTCCGATAAAGAGGTATCAATGCCTCACTGATTTAGCGTCTGGTAGTTCCCCCCTGCGGCAGATAGCAATGGGGTATGCCCGAACCGATCTCCGAAGCCACCCGCATCCTGGGCGAGCGAATCCGGATTCGGCGCGTGAAGCTCGCGTGCAGCCAGGAGGAGATCGCAAATCTCGCGGGCATGAACGTGTCCAACTTCGGCAAGATCGAACGCGGGCTCGGCAATCCGAGCTTTCACACGCTGGTGCGCATCGCATCTGTGCTTGGTATCGATCCCGCCGTCCTGGTCGCGAAGATCGGAGCCGACGCGCTGCCGGATCTGGTGGAAACCTTCACCGCTGCGGACTTCATCCGCGAGCGCCGTCGCCGCGAGCACGACGGCTGAGGTCGAGTGTTCCCCGGCTAGAAACTCACCCGCCAAAGAAACTCCTCTCCCGAGGGCCGAAACCAGCGCACGACGAGCACGGTGCTGCGTGCGAGGTCCCTGGCTGCAATTAACACCTCAAGGCTCTCTCCCACCTCGAGAGTGGATGGCGCGGTCGCCGGCATCACGCCGGGCCCGAGCAGGCTCACCGTCACACCGTCCACCGGCTCGCGTCCGCGGTTGGTGAGCAGGTACCGGCGCGGGCCGGTATCTCGCTCGAGGTGGAATGGCACGAGGTAGGCGGAGTCGAACGTGGAGAAGCGTGGGCCAGTCATGGCTTGAAAGCTACCGACGGCCCACGACGGCACGGCAGAGACTCCCGGACTACGCCGCGGTGGAGGAGAGGTCGCTTGGAAATCGTCACAATTCAGCCGGCGGTTTGACCGAAGCGAGTCGACAGCGGGTCCGAGCTGGCAGCCGTTCGACCCGCATTCGCTCCCGAGTCAATCCTGTGGGAAGAACAGAGCACAGGAGCCCCACGAGCTATGGCTTCGGCGGCCGAATTTTCCTCGGTGGGCGCGGCGTCTTCGGGGTCTTCGAGTCGGATGTTCCGCTGCCAAACCGGGGAAGGTTGATTCGGGCGCGCCTCGTCAGCACGACGGGGCCGCGCACGACGGGTTCCAACACCAGGGGAAACTGCAGGGGAGCTGGCCCGAAGGCATCTCTCGAACTCGACACGACCTTGCGTCCGAGCACGTGATTGCCGGTGCCCCCGATGACCGCGCCGATTCCGAACGGGATGGCACGACCAATGGCATTCGCCCCCTGGGTAGCGACAAAACGCTTGACGAAGGACTTCTTGATGCGGTCGCCGATCTGCCCAAGCGCGGCCTGCGGCAGGCTCTTGGTCACAAGCTCACCCCAGAATCGGCCGCGCGTCGGACCGATGCCGGCGGCCTGCCCCGCCAGTTGCTTCACGAGGTCGGACCCGGCGGTTCCCAGCATCATCACCATCACGAGCGTGCGTGCGCGCTCTGGGTCCTCGACAGCGATTCCGTGCACCTCGGTTACCGATTGGGCGAACAGTGCGCTCGCCTCGAGAAATCCCGCGGTTTCGACACCGGAGAGGGCGAGAGAGATCCCGACGCCGACGCCGGGGATCACCGCACTCGCACCGACGGCAGCACCACCCGCGGTGACGGCGGTGAGGTAGCGGGTCTCGAGAATCTTGATTACCTGGGCGGGAGAGGCATTCGGATTGCGACGACGGATGCTGCGGATGTGCAGCAGCACGACGGGGCGCTGCACCGACAGAAGCCGATCCACACCCTTCTCCACCTGCGGTGGCAGGTTGCGCGGAAGCTTGCCGGGCACAATACTCATGGCTTCACGCCGTACTCGGCGTTGTACCGGTCGAGCACCTCCGCGATCGGAGCATCGAGCACGAGTGCACCCTTGTCCAGATAGAGGCCGCGAGTGCAGAAACGTCGGAGATCTTTTTCACTGTGGGACACGAAAAACAACGTACGCCCGCCCGCCAAGAGCTCCTCGATGCGGCGGTAACACTTCTCGCGGAACGCCTTGTCACCCACGGCCAACACTTCGTCCACGAGGATGATTGGCTCCTCGAGACGAGAGATCACGGCGAATGCGATCCGCACCTTCATTCCGCTGGAGAGGTGTTTGTAGGGAGTGTCGAGAAAGTCGCCGATCTCGGAAAAGGCGATGATTTCGTCGAATCGCTCGTCGATCTCAGACCTCTTCATGCCATGAAGCCCGGCGGTGAGATAGACGTTGTCGCGCACCGTGAGGTCGTCGACAAATCCGCCGGTGATTTCGATCAGCGGCGCGACGCCCGCGTCGACGCGCACACTTCCTTCGTCAGCGAACACCACCTCGGCCACGAGTTTCAGGAGAGTGGACTTGCCCTGCCCGTTCCGGCCGACGACACCGATCGCCTCGCCCGGCGCGACGCTGAACGATACGTTGCGCAGCGGCCAGAATTCGTCGGGGCGACTTCGGCGCTCCGACCCAGCGAAGAGATCCTTGAAGCTGCGACGGGAACGTTGATTGCGTTTGAAGCGGATGCCGGCATCCGTCACTTCGATCACCGGCGCGACGGTCATCAGATCTCCTTCAGTACGGTCTTGATGGTGCGGCGGAAGACGAGCAGCCCGATTCCGAGGATCACCAGGGACAGGATTGCGCTCACGATCACGTCGAACCAGTTGAGTTCCTGGGGAAAGAATGCCGAGCGGTAGAGCGAGAGGATGCCAGACATGGGGTTGAGCGCGGCGAACGGCCGAAAGTCTTTCGGCACATTCACCAGTCCGTAGACCACCGGAGAGGCGTAGAACATAAAGCGCAACCCGAGCTTTACCGCGCGTTCCAGATCGCGGAAGAACACCACGAGGGGCGCGACGATCAGCCCGACCCCGAGAGTGAGCACGGCCTGCATCAGGATGGCGAGCGGCACGAGCAGCACCTCGATGTGCAGGCGGGCAGGATTCGAGGTCCCGAGAGTGACCAGCGTGAAGAAAATGATCACCGGGATGCTGACGATGAACTCGATGCCCTTGGACAGCACGAGGCGCGCCACCCAGATCGTGCGGGGGATGCGTGTCGAGCGAATGAGCTTCGCCTCTTTGGTAAAGGCCCGCGTGGAGTCCGAGACACTTCCGTTGAACCAGGTCCAGGGCAGAAGCGCTGTGAGGAGGAAGACAATATATGGCTCATGGCCGACGCCGCGCTGGAAGATCACGGTGAAGACGAACCAGTAAATCGCCGCCATCACCAGCGGGTCGAGGATCGACCAGAAGTAGCCGAGGAACGAGGTCGAGTAGCGCACCTTGAGGTCACGTGTCGTCAGCAGCCACAGGGAATGCCGATAGCGCGAAAAATCCGAGCGCTCGGGGCGTACTTCGAGAAGTGCACTCACGCGTTGCGGGTCCTTAGCGTTACGGACTCCGAGTGACGAACGCGAAAGGGGATGCTAGACGAAGAGGTTCGCCCGCTCGAGGTCTTCCGCGAAGTCGATCTCTACGGCGTAGAGGTCGGAGATATCTACCGGCTCAAATCGTAGCTTGTCCTGCTCGATTGCCAACTCGATACCACGTTCGAAGTAGTCCTGGTCGTCGACCCGGAGAAGCTGACGGATGAGGGCGGCCTTGTCTCCGCGCGCGACGTAGTTGATGCCGACGGCCTCACCGAGGCCACCCTTTACGGTCTTGGAGAGCCTGTTGATGTAGCCCTCGGCATCCACCGTGTACTTGACTTCCTCATCGGATACCTTCTCCGTATTGACCGAGACGAACGACCGGTCTGCCGCGACTATCTTCGCGGCGCGAACGAGCGCTTCGGGGTCGAACACCACATCGCCGTTCATCCAGAGCACACCGCCCTGTCCGGACGCGCGAAGTGCCCGCATGAGGCTCTTTGAGGTGTTGGTTTGGTCATACTGCTCGTTGTAGACGAAGGAGGCAGTGGGGAAGGCCTCGATGATGTGCTCGAGCTTGTAACCGACAACGATCGTGACCTTGGCACTTGTGCCGAAAGCATGGTGGATGTTGTCGAACTGCTGCTTCATGATGCTGCGGCCGTCGCTGAGTTCGGTGAGCGGCTTCGGCAGCGAGCGGCCGAGACGGCTACCCATGCCGGCGGCAAGTATCACGATCTGCGTGCTCACGATTGGTCTCCTCAATTGGCGATGGTCTTGACCGGGGCAAGCATCTGAATCGCTGTGACATTCGGCCGCCGGTAGGCGGCGATCCCAGAGAGATTCACCTCTTGTTAGTCCCCAGACTGTTGCCTGGACACGTGCTCGTCCATAATCACTCTACCTTTTCGGGCCAATTTGGCACAGAGGCGGGTGCAGGACGTTTTCAATTTGTGATGAGATACCGGGTTCTCGCACAGGCATCCCAGTCGGCATTGGTACGGTTATCGGGTGGATTCAGAGCCTGAGGAGAAGCCAAAAGGAGTAGCGGCGGCTCCAACTTCCGGCGACGATTCTGAGACCCCGACAACACCTCCCGTATCGGCCCCGAAGGCCCGCAAACCGTCGAATTCTCGTGCGCCTGCCTCCCGTACGACTGCGCCACGCACCACTGCGCCACGTCCTTCCGCATCGAAATCGGCGACCGCGAAATCGGCGACCGCGAAGCCGGCAGCAGCGAAGCCGGCAGCAGCGAAGCCGGCGACTGCGAAGCCGGCAGCAACGAAGTCGGCAGCAGCGCGAGCTTCGACTCCACGCTCGGTTACCCCCAGGACTACAACACCTCGGGCTCCGGTGAAGCGCCCAACTCCCGCGCCGACGCCGCCGCCAGCTTTGGCCGCGGCACCCGCCATTCCCGAGGTGGACACCGCCCTCCCAGGCGCCGCGTCGGTAGCCGCCGCGCCGACAACTACTACCCCGCCGGCAACCATCCCGCCGAGGTCGGCGATTCCCCGGTCGACGATTCCTCGGTCCACCTCCGTGCGCGCTCCGGCGCCGCCCGCTACCGCACCCACCGAACCGGCCCCTTCACCCGCCCCAAGTCGGTCGATCCAGCGCCCCGTAGCCTCCAACGACGTCGTACCTTCCGCGCCGATCGTCGGCGATATCCGCTCGCCCTCCCCGGCGACATCCCCAAATGAAATTTCGGCCAGTGAGGTAGTGCTGGTCGTATCCGAACTGGTGAAACGGTTCGGCGACACCGTCGCGGTCGACCACATCAGCGTCTCGGTGCCCGCAGGCACCATCTTCGGCATCGTCGGTCCGAACGGAGCCGGCAAGACCACAACGCTGTCCATGGTGACCGGATTGCTCCGGCCGGACGGCGGATCCGTGTCCGTTCACGGTGCCGACGTGTGGACCGATCCGGCGGTGGCCAAACGCAATATGGGGGTGCTTCCCGATCGACTGAGGCTCTTCGACCGGCTCACCGGCAGCCAGCTGCTCTACTACGCCGGAACGTTGAGGGGGCTCGACGCCCGCACGGTGAAGCGGCGTTCGACCGACCTCGCTGCGGCATTCGGCCTCGAAGACGCGCTCGGGCGTCTCGTCTCCGATTACTCGGCGGGCATGACGAAGAAGATCGCCCTGGCCTGCGCAATGATCCATTCCCCGAGGTTGCTTGTGCTCGACGAGCCATTCGAATCGGTGGACCCGGTCTCAGCGGTGAACATTACGTCGATCCTTCAAAAGTATGTCGCGGCGGGGGGAACTGTCGTGCTGTCGAGCCACAGTACGGACCTGGTCGAGCGTATCTGCGACCGGGTAGCGATCGTGGTGAATGGCCGAGTACTCGTGTCGGGCACGATGGCGGACGTACGCGGTGCCGGGTCGCTCGAAGCAAGGTTTCTCGAACTTGCTGGAGGTCGCAAGACAGCGGAGGGCATGGAGTGGTTACACAGTTTCTCGGACTGAAACTACGGCTGATCCTGAACCTATTTCGCCGCAGTCCGCTGCAGGTCGTCGGCATCGTCATCGGACTCCTGTACGCCCTGGGTGCCGCCGGCGTGACGGTGGAAGGCCTCGCCGCTCTCCGGCGGGTCGACCCGCTGCTGGCGGGCAACATCACCGTAACGGTCGGGTCGGTTATCGTGTTCGGATTTTTGGCGGTGCCTCTAGCCTTCGGTGTGGACCACACTCTCGACCCGCGCTCCTTTGCGCTCTTCGGATTTCCGACCAACCGACTTGCGTCAGCCCTTGCGCTGGCCGGCCTGGTTGGATTGCCCGCTCTCTTCATCACGGCGATCGCGGTCGCGCAGGTCGTAACCTGGGCGCGTGATCCTCTCTCGGTGCTGTTCGCCAGCATCTCCGCAGTCGTGATCATCGCCACCTGCGTGCTCGGTGCGCGAGTTTCGAGCTCGCTCGCCTCGCTGCTGCTTGCCACCCGCCGCGCGCGGGAAATTACCACGCTGATCGTGCTCATCGCTCTCGTGTCACTTGCTCCGGTCGTCGCAGTGCTTGCCTCGGTCGACTGGAATCGGGACGGTCTTGCCGTGCTCAAATCCGTCGCGGATATCGCGGGCTGGACGCCTCTGGGAGCGGTGTGGTCCGCACCGGCTGAGGTGGCATCCGGCAACGTTGGCGCCGCCGTGCTCAAGCTGCTCATCTCACTCACGGTCGTGGGGCTGCTCTGGTTAGCCTGGCGTGCACTCGTGGGATGGCTGCTTATCTCTTCCCCGCGTCGGGAGGGTGGCACGCACTACCGGGGACTCGGCTGGTTCGGTCGGCTGCCGGACTCGCCGGTCGGCGCCATCGCGGCCCGGAGCGTCACCTATTGGATCCGCGACGCGCGGTATCACACTGCTCTCCTGGCCGTGCCGGTTGCGCCGTTGTTGTTCGTGATCGCGCTTGCGGTCGCCGGTGTTCCCGGTTCCGTGCTCGCGCTCGTACCGGTGCCGGTGATGTGCCTGTTCCTCGCCTGGTCGACCCACAACGACGTCGCCTTCGACAGCTCGGCGGTGTGGCTGCACCTGGCATCGAACGCCCCGGGCTGGGCCGACCGATTCGGGCGCCTGGTTCCTGCCCTTCTCATCGGCATCCCGCTCGTGCTTATCGGCTCGCCACTCTCGGTGGCGATCTCGGGGGACAACTCTGTTCTGCCGTCACTGATCGGCGTGAGTTCGAGCCTGCTCTTCGCAGGGCTCGGGGTATCGAGCGTGGTCTCGGCCCGCTTCCCGTACCCGTCGGTGCGCCCGGGAGACAGTCCCTTCGCCCAGCCACAGGCGAGCGGCACGGGCGCAGGCCTCATCCAGTCGGTCGCCTTCTTCGCCGCGATTGTGCTGTCGCTGCCCGCCCTGTTGTTCGCCGCGCTGGGACTTCTGAACCCCGGCGTGCACAGTTGGCCCCTCGTGACGCTTGTGGTGGGCGTGGGACTCGGTCTGGTGCTTCTCGCACTCGGGGTGTTGTGGGGCGGACGCATCTTCACCCGTCGGGCTCCTGAGCTCCTGGCGTTTACGCTGCGCCAGTGATCGTGACGTCGCCGCCTGCGGCCGCGTAAAATAATGGGATGAGCGGCGACACACAGCAGGGCGGCGGCGGCACAGACACGCTGGACCGCGAACTCGAAGAACTTCTGAACCAGGAGCAGATCGAGGAGGGTGACCACGAACGCTTCTCGCACTATGTGCAGAAGGAGAAGATCCTTGCTTCGGCACTCAGCGGCAAGCCGGTAATCGCGCTGTGCGGCAAGGTGTGGACGCCGGGCCGCGATCCGGAGAAGTTTCCCGTCTGCCCGACCTGCAAAGAGATCTACGACGGGCTGAAGAAGTAGCTTGCAAGCAGTGTGCTGCGCGAACTCAGGCTGAGCGAACTGCGCCAGATTGTCGGGTGACGGCGCGAGAGGCGACCACGTGGCGCAGTTCGCGTACTCGGCGAGACGCATCGGTGGACAACTTCGGCGCGAAACCGCTTCGAGCGCGAGGCTCGACGGATGGTCCGTCCGTCAGAACTCCCCTCCTGGCTTGAAGCGGCGCCGTTTTCCTGCGCGACCGGTCTGGCAAACGGGGTCTCCCGGCGACGGCTAAGGGCAGGGGATCTGACCGCGCCCTTCCACGGCATCCGGCAGTCACATCCCGTGCCGGAGGGCATCGCCTGGAAGTGTCGGGCCTACCGGGAACGGATGCGCCCGGATGCCGCCTTCAGCCATGAGACCGCGGCGCTATTACTCGGGCTCCCGCTGCCGCTCTACCTGCACAGTCCCTCCCTCGATGTCTCGATCCCGCAGGGACATCATCCACCGAATGGCGCTGGCGTGGTCGGGCACGAGGTGGCGAACCGACTCTGGGCTCATCGCGATCTCGTACACCGGGATTTCGCCCATGATGCCCTGTTCGTGCTGCCGATCGTCTCGGCCGCCCTCATGTGGTCGCAGCTCGCCAGCGCGCTCGATCTCGATGACCTGGTCGCCCTGGGTGACGCGCTGGTGACCGGCCCCGAAGCTCTCGCGACCGTGGATGAACTGCGGCTTATGGCGGTGTCGTGGGCAGGGAATCGTGGTTCGAAGAAGCTCCGCCAGGCAGCGGAGGAGGTGCGTCGGGGGCCACTCTCTCGGCCGGAAAGCCTGATCCGTCTGCAGGTGCTGCGAGCGGGAATTCCCGAACCTCGGCTCAACCTCACGGTTCGGGACCAGACGGGGGAGCACTTGGCAATGACAAACCTGTGCTGGCCGAAATATCGGACCCTCGTCGAGTACGAGGGCGACTATCACCGCTCATCCAGGGCCAAGTTCCGGTCAGACATCACCAGAATGGAGATGTTTACCGACGGCGGATGGTCCGGATTGCGCGCTCACGCGGATGATGTGTTCGGCGACCCGAATCCTTTCGTCGCCCGGCTCTGGCGTCGTCTCGAACAGCGAGGCTGGCATCCTGACACAGCGCAGCCGCTCTGGGTTCCGCCGGCGAGGCGCTGACCGCACCTCGCCGCACAGCGCCGCGAACTGCGGCATAGTGTCGCGAATACGAAATCCAAGCGACAAGTCGGCGCGGTTCGCGAAGCTCGCGGGCGGAACTCAGGCGTATCGCGTCGGAATCACCGGGTCGCCGCGGCTGAGACGGAAAGCCTCCTCGGGCAGCTCCGAGATCGCTGCGGCACGATGCTCTCGAGCGAGAGCCGTCCCGGCGACCCCGCGGAATCGCTCCACCGCGACTCCGTCGACCATCAGCGGCACCAGCAACGGACGGTGGGTGGATGTCGCAGCCTCTGGCTCGCCGACGTGAATCACTTCGGCGCTCGCCTTGCCTGCCGCGGTGAACTCCCGCACCGGAAACTTGCGTCCCCCGACGGAGACTTTCTCAGGAGACTGTTTGGCCACAGAGATCCATGCGCCCGCGGCATCCTTGCGCGCGGCGAGCTTGTAGACGAGCCCGGCAGCGGGGGAGCCCGACCCGGTCACTACCGAAGTGCCGACCCCGTAGGAGTCAACCGGCGCAGCGCGCAGGGCAGCGATAGTGAACTCATCGAGATCGTTGGTGACGGTGATTTTAGTGTTAACGGCACCGAGACTGTCAAGCTGGCGGCGCACGGCTGCCACCTGCTCGGGCAGGTCTCCGCTGTCGATGCGCACTGCGCCGAGGCCGGTGCCGGCCACCTTCACCGCGAGGTCGACGGCTGCGACCACGTCGTAGGTGTCGACGAGGAGGGTAGTGCCAGGGCCGAGCGCGTTTACCTGGGCGCGGAAGGCATCCTCTTCGGTGTCGTGGAGGAGGGTAAAGGAGTGGGCGGAGGTGCCCATCGTTGGCACCCCCCAGCTGCGACCGGCTTCGAGGTTGCTGGTGGCTGCGAAGCCGGCGATGAACGCTGCCCGGGCTGCCGCAACGGCGCTTCGCTCCCCAGTGCGTCGTGATCCCATCTCGGCGAGAGGGCGGCCGCTCGCGGCCGACACCATGCGGGACGCGGCCGTCGCGACCGCCGAGTCATAGTTGAGCACGCTGAGTGCGAGGGTCTCGAGGATCACGGCCTCGGCGAAGGTGCCTTCCACGATGAGGAGGGGAGAGCCGGGAAAGTAGACCTCACCCTCCTGGTAACCGGAGATGGTGCCGGTGAAGCGATAACCGGCGAGCCAGTCGAGAGCGCGGTCGTACACGACGGTGTTGTCCCGCAGCCAGTCGAGCTCGAGGTCGGTGAAGCGGAAGTCTTCGATGAGATCGAGCAGGCGCCCCGTGCCGGCGACGATCCCATAGCGCCGACCGCCGGAGAGACGGCGGGCGAAGACCTCGAAGACGCACGCGCGATCATGCGTGCCAGCACGGATAGCCGCGTTGAGCATTGTGAGCTCGTAGCGGTCGGTCAGCAGCGAAGATACGGCATCGGTCACGGTAGCCAGCCTAGCCAGCAGATTGTCCGTGTACGGTAACGCGAATGACATGCATTCGCTGGATCTTCCCCGATCAACTTGGCGACGCCTTTGACGATGGGGGGCCGATGCTCCTGGTCGAGTCCCGATCCGAATTACGCCATGCGCCGATCCACCGGGCCAAGGCCCAACTGCTGCTCTCGGCCATCCGGCACCGTGCTGCGGAGCTCGGCGACCGGGTTGAATTTCACCAGGTCGAACACTACCGCGAGGTGGTGGTGGGTCGCGATGACCTCGAAGTGGTCGATCCGACCTCATACTTCGCCCGTCGCCTCGTGGAGTCGGTGGGTGCGAAGGTGCTCCCCAGCCGCGGCTTCATCACGGCTGAAGCAGACTTCTCCCGGTGGGCTGATGCTCGAAAGGGCAAGCCGATCATGGAGGATTTCTATCGCTGGGTGCGAAACCGCACCGGAATCCTGATGGATGGCGACGCCCCGTCAGGCGGGCAGTGGAACTTTGACCACGAAAACCGGCAGCCGCCGCCGAAGAAGGCCGCTTCGCTCGGACTGCCCGAACCGTGGTGGCCCGAAGAAGACGACATCGACCGGGAGGTGCGCGCCGATCTCGACCGCTGGCAAGCTTCGGGCGAGATTCACCTGGTCGGCGACGATGGCGCGCGTCGGTTTGCGGCGACGCGCGCAGAGGCACAGAGCGCTCTCGACGATTTCATTGAGACCCGTCTCGGCGATTTTGGCCCGTTCGAGGATGCGACGCTCACGGGCGACTGGACTATGGCGCACTCGCTGCTGAGTGCGCCGCTGAACCTCGGCCTGCTGGATCCGCGCGAGGTGATCGATCGGGTCGAAGCCGAGTATCGCGCCGGCCGGGCTCCGATCGGCAGCGTGGAAGGGATCGTGCGCCAGCTCTGCGGCTGGCGGGACTGGGTCTGGCACCTGTACTGGCGGTTGGGGGAAGACTACGTGAACCGCAACGCCCTCGGTGCGACGATACCGGTCCCTCGCGAGCTACTCGAGCTCGAAGCATCCGCGATCGAAGCCAATTGTCTCAGCCAGACGATCGGTGGAGTGCGCGAGCACGGGTGGGCGCACCACATCCAGAGGCTCATGATTATCGGCAACTGGGCGCTGCAGCGCGGCTATGACCCGAAGCAGCTGAACGAGTGGTTCATCGGAATGTTCGTGGACGGCACCCCGTGGGTGATGCCGGCGAATGTCGTGGGAATGAGCCTGTTTGCCGATGGCGGCATCGTCGCGACGAAGCCCTACGCGGCCGGCGGCGCCTATGTCAACAAGATGACGGACTACTGCGGAGGCTGCAGGTTCAATCCAAAGGTGCGGCTCGGACCGGATGCCTGCCCGGTCACCGCCGGCTACTGGGCGTTTCTCGATCGGGTGGAACCCGTGATCCGTGGAAACTTCCGGATGGCTCAGCCGCTCGCTGGCTTGCGTCGGCTGAGCGACCGGGAGCAGGTGGTTGAACAGGAGCGTCATCGCACCGGTCTTTAGGACGCGAGGTATCGGCAACCGCGTCGTACTGGCCCGCGTAAACTCAGTGCCTATGGACGACGCGCCGATCGGGATCTTCGACTCCGGCGTTGGCGGACTCACGGTCGCCCGAGCGGTGATCGACCAACTGCCGCACGAATCGCTCCTCTATGTGGGGGACACCGCGCACTCGCCCTACGGGCCCAAGCCCATCGCTGACGTGCGCCGCTACACCCTCGAAGTGCTGGATGACCTCGTCGCCCAGGGTGTGAAGATGCTGGTGATCGCCTGCAACACGGCCTCGGCGGCCATGCTGCGGGATGCCCGTGAGCGGTACACCCAGGCCCTCGGCATCCCGGTGGTCGAGGTGATCCAACCGGCGGTGCGAGCGGCAGTGCGACAGACCCGCAACGGCCGGGTCGGAGTGATCGGCACGGTCGGCACCATCGGCTCCCGCGCCTACGACGACGCGTTCGCGGCGGCTCCGCACCTCTCGCTCTTCAGCGAGGCGTGCCCGCGTTTCGTGGAATTCGTCGAGGCGGGCGTCACGAGTGGCCCGGAACTGTTCGAGGTCGCAGAGCACTACCTGGCACCGCTCAAGCACGCCGGGGTGGACACCCTCGTGCTCGGCTGTACCCACTATCCCCTCATGTCCGCTGCCATCCAATACGTGATGGGCGAGGATGTCACGCTCGTCTCGAGCGCGGAGGAGACCGCGTTCGATGTGTACCGCACCCTCGTGAAGCACGGAATCGAACGGGGCCCAGCCACTCGGCCCATCCACACCTTCGTCGCGACCGGCGACTCGCCGGACGACTTCACTCGCCTCGTGCGCCGATTTCTCGGGCCGGAGGTATCCACGGTCGAACTCGTGGAAACCGGTGCCCTCTCCCTGCCAACTCTCAACCAGAAAGACGACACCCCATGAGCGCAACAGACCCGAGTACGACTCGCCCCCGCGCAGACGGCCGGTCGCTCGACCAGCTGCGACCGATCACCATCGAACGCGGCTGGAGTGACCAAGCAGAGGGATCCGCTCTCATTTCGTTCGGACGTACGAAGGTTCTCTGCACGGCTTCATTCACCAACGGAGTGCCCCGCTGGATGACCGGGAAAGGTAAGGGCTGGGTCACCGCCGAGTACTCGATGCTTCCCCGTTCCACCAATGACCGTATGGATCGCGAATCGGTGAAGGGGCGAATCGGTGGACGCACTCATGAGATCTCCCGTCTTATCGGCCGATCGCTGCGTGCCGTCGTCGACATGAAGTCGCTCGGAGAAAACACCATCGTCATCGACTGTGACGTGCTGCAGGCCGACGGTGGCACCCGCACGGCGGCAATCACCGGGGCGTATGTCGCACTCGCCGATGCCCTCGAATGGGGCCGAAGGAAGAAGTTCATCGGGCAGAATGCGAAACCGCTCATCGACAGCGTCGCGGCGGTCTCCGTCGGTATCGTCGGCGGCACTCCGATGCTCGACCTCGCCTACACGGAAGACGTGCGCGCCGAGACCGACATGAACGTGGTTGTCACCGGCCGTGGCCTGTTCGTCGAGGTGCAGGGAACGGCCGAGGGCGCGCCATTCGATCGCGTGGAGTTGAATGCTCTTCTCGATCTCGCTCTGGGCGGCGCGGCCGATCTCACCACACTCCAACTCGCGGCGTTGCAGGTGGAGAGCTTGGCCCGATGACCGGTGCGCTCGTCCCCCTGGTACTCGCCACCCACAACGCGCACAAGGTCGAAGAATTGCGGCAGATTCTCGGCGCGCGGCTGGATGGGCTCGACCTTCTGGCCTATGACGGGCTCGAGCCGGTGGAGGACGGCGACAGCTTCGAAGCGAACGCGTTGATCAAGGCGCGGGCGGCATCCGCACACACCGGTTTCGCGGCGATTGCCGACGACTCGGGGATCACGGTGGCGGCGCTGGGCGGCGCCCCTGGCATCCATTCGGCGCGGTACGCGGGCAGCAGGGACGACGCGGACAACGTGCGACTGCTCGTCACCAACCTGCAGGGGGCGGATGATCGCAGCGCCGAGTTCGTGTGCGCTGCGGCCCTCGTGCTGCCCGACGGCCGCGAGACTGTCGTGCTCGGTCGTTGGCCAGGGGCCGTGTTGCTTGAACCGATTGGCGGAGGCGGCTTCGGTTATGATCCCGTATTCAGAGCCACCGGATACAGCGTCTCGGTGGCGGAACTGCACCCGGATGAGAAGAACTCGGTCAGTCATCGCCGTCGCGCCTTCGAGGCTCTGATTCCGATCGTTCGCGAATTGCTGTTAGGTCAGCCCACGTAGAATTTCGGCGTGAGTACCACCGCCCGCAGCACCCGCCCGGCGGCTCGGGGTCTCTTTCTTCTCGGCCCCGCCTTTGTGGCGGCCATCGCCTACGTGGACCCCGGTAACGTTGCGGCAAACCTCACCGGGGGCGCACGCTACGGCTACCTGTTGGTCTGGGTGCTCGTGGTCGCCAACCTGATGGCCGGGCTGGTGCAATACCAGTCGGCCAAACTCGGCCTGGTGAGTGGCCGCACCCTGCCAGAACTCCTGGGCGATCGGCTCAAGCCCACTGCTCGTCGACTGTTCTGGGTGCAGGCGGAACTCGTTGCCGCGGCCACCGACCTCGCCGAGGTCATCGGCGGAGCCATCGCTCTCAACCTACTCTTCGGGCTTCCCCTTTTCGTCGGTGGTCTCATCGTCGGCGCCGTCTCGACGGGACTGCTCGCCCTGCAGTCGCGGTACGGCCAGCGGCCCTTCGAAACGGTGATCATCGG
Organism: Frigoribacterium sp.; assembly: GCA_025408445.1. Classification (GTDB taxonomy): domain Bacteria; phylum Actinomycetota; class Actinomycetes; order Actinomycetales; family Microbacteriaceae; genus Lacisediminihabitans. Next base: position 30,847 of record JANYIZ010000130.1, read on the forward strand.
CCTGCTTGCGATCATCGCGATCGGATTCCTCGCTGGGCTATTCATTACCCCACCCGACGGCTTCGCGGTGCTCGACGGTCTCATTCCGCGATTCGACGGTACGGGATCCGTGCTCCTTTCGGCGAGCATGCTCGGCGCGACAGTCATGCCGCACGCCATCTATGTGCACTCCGCGCTCGCCCGCGATCGTCACGGTCATTCAGCCACTCCGGAGGCGCGGCGCCTCATCCTGCGCACGACGCGCTTGGACGTGATCGTCGCACTCGGTATCGCCGGGATCGTCAACATCGGCATGCTCCTGCTCGCCGCCGTCAACCTTCGGAACATCGACGCCACAGACACGATCTCGGGCGCACATGCGGCAATCGGAGCCTCCCTCGGACCGGGGATTGCGCTTGTTTTCTCCATCGGGCTGCTCGCCTCCGGACTAGCGTCGACGTCGGTCGGAACCTATGCGGGCGCGACGATCATGGCCGGACTGCTCAAGCGCCGCATCCCGGTCTTCCTGCGTCGCCTGATCACGCTGGTGCCCGCCGTCGCGCTGCTCGCCGCGGGAATCGACCCGACCGCGGCTCTCGTGGTGAGCCAGGTGTTCCTGAGCTTCGGTATCCCATTTGCACTCGTGCCTCTGCTGAGGCTCACGAACGACCCGAACGTGATGGCGGAGCAGGTCAATCGTCGGCCGATGCGTTTGGCCCTTTCGCTCATCGTCGTGCTCGTCGTCGCGCTCAACTTCGCACTCATCGGACTGACCGTCTGGGGCTGAGCGACTCCTCGCGCGGTCGAGAGAGCGCGAACGGTACCCTTGGAATCCTTATGGCTTCCGAATCCGAGTTCACCGTCCAGATTGACGATTCCCCCGGGGATCGCATCACCGCCGCTGTTGCCCGATTCGGTGAGCAGGCGGTCATCGATCGTTGCGCCTCGCTACTCATGGGGGGCAACGAGGGTGAGGAGTTTCTTCTGGTCGTCGGTGGCCGTCATGCCCAGGGCGTGCTCGATGGTGCGCCACCGCTCTACTGGCCGGAGGTCTGGGGAGCTCGGGCACTCACCTTCGTGTGGGCCGCCACCGCGGCATCCGCAGTACATCGTGGACTCGGCGACCAGGCGTGGCGGGTGCGGGAAATGTGCGCGCGCGTGGTCTTTCTACGCCGTCTCGACGAGCGGGAGGCGCTCGCTGCGCTGTTGACGGATGAGGTCGCCCGAGTACGGGGTGCTGCCGCGCGCGCCCTGGGCGAGGTCGGGGATGCGAGTCACGTCGAAGCGCTCACGCGCCTGCTCAAGGATGACGAGAAAGAAGTGCGCCGATCCGCCCACGACGCCTTGGTGCGCCTCGAGAAGCGCACCGCCGCACCGTAACGCGGGCTCGTCGCGGAATCTGGCGCTCTAGTCACGAGGCGAGCTGTGCCCTCAGGCGTCAGTCCTTTTTCTGGTCAAAGTACTTGCGATCGATCGTGACCTCGGCATCGGTCGGCATCACGGCTGGCTGGCCGTTGGCCTCTCGAGCGGCCTTTCGCACCTTGAGCGATGCCTGGACGACATGGAAGACCGTGGGGATGAGAGTGAGGAGAACCACGGCGAGGAGCACAACATCCACGTATTTGATCACGAAGTCGGCGACGGGCTTGATGTTGCCGAGCAGGAAGCCGAGCGTCGTTACACCGGTACCCCAGGCGAACGCGCCGATCGCGTTGTAGAGCGAATACTTGCGGTAGTTCATCTTGCCGACGCCTGCCGCGATCGGCGCGAAGGTCCGTACGATCGGCACAAAGCGGGCGAGGATCACGGCGGAGCCTCCGAAGCGTTCGAAGAACGCATTGGTGCGCTTTACATTCGCGATGCTGAACAAGCCCGTCTCTTTCCGCTCGAAGATGCGGGGTCCGGCCTTCTTGCCGATGTAATAGCCGACCTCGCCACCCAGGAACGCCGCCAGCCCGATGGCGAGTGCGACCCACCAGACGGAGATCTGGATTGTGCCCGTGAAGGTGAGAAGCCCGGTGATGAGCAGGAGGGTGTCACCCGGAAAAATGAACCCGATGAGCAGGCCGGTCTCGGCGAAGATGATCGCGCAGACGAGCAGAAGAGCCCACGGTCCAGCTTGATGGATCAGCAGGGTCGGGTCGAGCCACGGGACGAGTGCATTGTGCAGCAAGGCGAGTACTCCAGTCATCTGTTGGTGTCAGGGTAGCCGATGGGTGCCCGACCGGGCTGGGTAAAAAAATTGGAAATGTGTGCGGAAGAAGGGACTTGAACCCTCACGCCTTGCGGCACAGGTACCTAAAACCTGCGTGTATACCAATTTCACCACTCCCGCGAGTGCGGCCCCAGTGTACCGGGCGCCCCGCGACAGGGCCTGATCGCAGCCTGTTCCGGAAGTCCGAAAAAAAATCAGACGAGGAATGTATCTGAAAGGGCTTGCCACGCTCCTGAGGGGTGATGAGAATTCACACCATGAATGACAACGACACCGCCCGCGGCCGACCCGACGGCCCGCGGGCGGAGTCGCATGTCATCTGGGATGATTCGGCGGCGGCTTTCAGTCGCTGGCTCTCCGGCGAGCCCGGAGCGATGGATGAGTTGGTGAAGACCATGACACCCGTACTCTGGCAGGTCGTCCGCGCCTATGGTCTTACAGAGGACCAGGCGCAGGATGTCGTGCAGAGCACATGGCTGACGCTCGTC
>JANYIZ010000131.1 GCA_025408445.1 Frigoribacterium sp.
CGGCTCGGCCATCCATGCCGCAGTCGCCGCGGGCGCCTACGACACTGTTCTCGAAGCAGGCAAGGCGATGGGCAAGGTCGACCGCGCTGTGTACACCCCAGATACCGCGTCGGCCGATTCCTATGACCTCCTCTACGCGGAATACACACAGCTGCACGACTACTTCGGACGCGGTGGTAACGCCGTGATGCACCGGTTGAAGTCGCTCAAGCGCGATGCGGCCGCAACAACCAGCAAAAAGATTCTCGAGGCAAACAGCGCATGAGCACGATCGAAGAGCAGGTCCTCGCCGTGCGGGCCGACGTCGCGAAGCTGCACGAAATGCTCGTGCGCTACAACCTCGTGATCTGGACCGGCGGCAACATCTCCGGCCGCATTCCCGGCGCAGACCTCTTCGTCATCAAGCCGAGCGGCGTCGAGTACGACGACCTCACCCCCGAAAATATGATTCTCTGCGACCTCGACGGCGCCGTTGTCGAGGGAGAGCACTCGCCGTCGAGCGACACCGCGGCGCACGCCTATATCTACCGCACTATGCCGGAGGTCAACGGCGTCGTGCACACCCACTCGACCTACGCGACCGCGTGGGCGGCCCGCGGCGAAGCGATCCCCTGCGTGATCACCGGCCAGGCAGACGAGTTCGGCGGAGACATCCCGGTCGGCCCGTTCGCCATCATCGGCGACGACTCGATCGGACGCGGTGTCGTTGCCACCCTCACCGGCCATCGCTCCCGAGCGGTGCTGATGCAGAACCACGGTGTCTTCACCATCGGATCCAGCCCGCGGGATGCTGTCAAGGCCGCGGTCATGGCGGAGGATGTCGCGCGAACAGTTCACATCGCGAAACAACTCGGCGAGCTCATCCCGATTCCCCCGCACGCAATCGACGCCCTCTTCGACCGGTACCAGAACGTGTACGGCCAGGCGGCCACACCAACCACAGCAGGAGCAGACGCATGAGCCGCAGCATCATTCCCGACCTGAAGTCGTACACGGTCTGGTTTCTCACCGGAAGCCAGGGGCTCTATGGCGACGAGACCCTCGCGCAGGTCGCCGAGCAGTCGCGGGCCATAGCCGATGCGCTCGGCGTGACGGCCGAGATTCCGGTCACGGTTCAGTGGAAGCCGGTGCTGAAGGATTCGGAGTCGATTCGCCGGATGGCCCTCGACGCCAACGCTGATGACACTGTGATCGGTGTCATCGCCTGGATGCACACGTTCAGCCCGGCCAAAATGTGGATCACCGGCCTCGACCTGCTGCGGAAGCCACTGCTGCACCTGCACACCCAGGCCAACGTCGAACTGCCGTGGGCAACGATCGACATGGACTTCATGAACCTCAACCAGGCCGCGCATGGCGACCGGGAGTTCGGCTACATCCAGACCCGTCTCGGAGTCGCCCGCAAGACAGTCGTCGGCCACGTGTCGAATCCCCGGGTCATCTCTCAGATCGCGACCTGGACCCGCGCCGCCGCCGGCTGGGCGGCCACCCATAACCTCAAGCTCGCCCGTTTCGGCGACAACATGCGCTTCGTTGCGGTGACCGAGGGTGACAAGACCGAGGCCGAGCTGCAGTTCGGCGTCCAGGTGAATACCTGGGGGGTCAACGAACTCGTCGAGGCAGTCGATGCCGCGTCCGAGGCGGATGTTGACGCTCTCGTCGAGGAATACGAAGACCTGTACGTAGTGGCCCCTGAGCTCACAAAGGGTGCCGAGCGCCACGAGTCGCTCCGCTACGGCGCCCGTATCGAACTGGGCTTGCGCAGCTTTCTCGAGGCGGGCGGCTTCAGCGCGTTCACCACCAGCTTCGAAGACCTTGGCGGCCTTCGCCAGCTTCCGGGTCTCGCGGTGCAGCGTCTCATGGCCGACGGCTATGGCTTCGGTGCAGAGGGCGACTGGAAGACCGCCGTACTGGTTCGGGCGGCAAAGGTGATGGGCGCCGGCCTACCGGGGGGCGCCTCCCTCATGGAGGATTACACCTATAACCTCGTGCCGGGGCAGGAACTCATCCTCGGCGCGCACATGCTCGAGGTCTGCCCGTCGCTCACCACGGCTAAGCCGAGCCTTGAGATTCACGAGCTCGGTATCGGTGGCCGGGACGCCCCTGTACGCCTCGTTTTCGATACGGATGCCGGCCCGGCCGTCGTCGTTGCGCTGAGCGATATGAGGGACCGGTTTCGCCTCGTGGCCAATGTCGTCGAAGTGGTGGAGCTGCCGCATCCGCTGCCGAAACTTCCAGTGGCACGCGCCATCTGGAAGCCGGCACCCGACCTCGCGACGAGTGCCGCGGCTTGGCTCATCGCGGGAGCCGCGCACCACACGGTCATGTCGACCGCACTCAGCCTCGAGGTCTTCGAGGACTTCGCCGACATCGCGAAGAACGAACTCGTGGTGATCGACGAGAACACGAAGCTGCGCGAATTCAGCCGCGAATTGCGCTGGAACCAGGCCTATTACCGACTGGCCGCAGGGCTCTAACCATAACTCACGACTTGCCACCAGTGCCAAGAGCTGGCAGGCAGGGAAACCGCTTCACCAGGACGAGGGCGGATTCACCAGCATCACGTTTGACAACGACGTCCTAACAATAAGAAAGGCACCACAGTCAAGGTACGGAAGATTCTCATCGGCATCGCCGCCGGATTGGCGCTCTCGCTCGCAGCATGCTCCGGCGGCCACGGCGGAACGGCAGAAGCCCCGGCGTCAGGAAGCAGCAAGGGTGCGCTTGTCGGCGTCGCGATGCCGACCAAGACGTCAGAGCGCTGGATCAAGGATGGCGACGCCATCAAGGCCGACCTCGAGGCCAAGGGCTACAAAGTCGACCTTGAGTACGCCGACGACAAGATCCCCCAGCAGGTACTGCAGATCAGCAACATGCTCACCAAGGGCGCGAAGATTCTCATCATCGCCTCGATCGATGGAACCGCGCTCAGCGACCAGCTCGACCAGGCGGCAAAGTCCGGCGTCAAGGTCATCGCCTATGACCGCCTGATCAACGGCAACAGGAACGTCGACTACTACA
>JANYIZ010000132.1 GCA_025408445.1 Frigoribacterium sp.
TGTCTGTCGGCGCTGCTGATTCGATCCGGGCCGGCCTCGGCGAACCGAGCGCCCAAGTTTCGGAAAGCGCTCTTGCGGAGGCAACCAAACGGCTGTGCAGCGAATCGAAGACCCTCGATACCGATCGCCTTTTTCGGCGTGCCCGCGAACTACGGGACGAGTTGGACGAGGCGGGCATCGCCGAACGTGAGAACGAGCGACGTGACGCGCGCAGCCTCACTTTTACCCGTCTTCCCTACGGAATGAGCCGATTGACGTGGCTGATGGATCCCGAGACCGCCACGATCACCTCAGACCTCTGGGATCGGGCAACGTCACCACGACGTGGCGGGCCGCGATTCGTGGATGCTGGCAGTACAGACTTCGAGCGAGCAAAGCAGATCACCGACGATCCTCGGTCGACGGCGCAGCTTGCCTCCGACGTGTTCGTGGAACTACTTCGCCAGGGTGCGGCTGCTGACTCGTCCCAGCTGTTGGGATCGGGTGCACCCGTTGTGCATCTGCTCGTGCTGAATGCGGCTCTCGACGAGAGCGATGGCGAGGCCATGGGTGCGAGCGCGGGCCATACTCAGGGCCCTGCCTACGGCCACCCTCACGCTCACGGCCACCTCGAGGGCCAGCTCGATCCCGTGAGCATCGAGACCATCCAACGCGCGCTCTGTTCGTCGACCATCGAGCCGATTCTTTTCGACGACAGTGGTCGCGCGCTCGACGTAGGCCGCGAACGTCGGCTGTACACGCGTAAGCAACGGCAAGCTCTCGCGGTTCGCGATGGCGGATGCATGTTCCCCGGATGTGACCGACCGCCATCCTGGACCGAGGCCCACCACACCAAACACTGGACGCGAGACCGCGGCAGCACGAACATCCACGATGGAATCCTGCTCTGCCGACATCACCATCTGCTCTGCCACAACAATCACTGGGAGATCCAGCAAGCGGAGGGGGGTTTCGTCCTGATTCCTCCGATCGATGTGGACCCCGACCAGGTGCCGATTCCTCTGCCATCCAAGAGCGCAGCCCTGCGAGAACTCCGTGCTTCGGCGAGCTGATGGTGTGCCCGAGAGGATGCCGGGTGCCGGGTGCCGGAGCGCCCCGGGTACGAACTCGTGCCGGGCACAGGGTCGGGCTCGCGCCCACGCTCGGCACGCGCTCACACCAAAGCTCGCGCACAGATGGAGCGCCCTGGAGTCTCCTCCACAACGTGACATCCGCGGTACCAGTCGCTTTCTCAATCACCATCTGGTGCAGCGTGCGCACGTTGGTTATGAGCTCAGGCGCCTCAGCCGTCACCTGGTCGATGGGCTTATGGGCCGCCGAAATCTCGTCGAGGAACGCTTCGGTGTACCAATATTTGTTGCCCACCATCGCCTCTCGAAGCTGCTCAAGAGTGAAGGTTTTGCGAGCGGTACCCCGAGAGTAGGCCAAGGTGGGTATCCGGCATGAGGGCAAGTCGAGGGGAGATGAATAACATCGTTGCTGTGGCACGAGCCTGGGTTTCGGCTTTTTCACTGAGATTGCTCGTCCAGCTCAGGAGGCGGTCGTCGATTTCTCTCTCAGTGTTTCTGTCCACCGGATGGATTACGCGGAAGATCCTCGCCAGGCACTGCTCTCCGAAGTGCAGTATCGAAAAGACACAACGCCCCCGAGTCAAGACGGAGGCGCGGGATAATGTCGAACACAAGGCTCCTTCTTGCCCGATTAACGGGGGAGCGGGAAGCGGGATCAAGCGTGCTCGTTTACCCGGGCAGGGTGATAATCGCCTGCACCGGCGCGTGGTCAGAGGGCCAGCTTCCGTCGAATCGAGTGACGTTGATGCCGGTCCGGGAGACCGAGATCCCCGGGGTCGCGAGGATCCAGTCGATGCGCTTGTGATCAAGTCGCGGCGGTCGGTAGTCGAGAAAGGTTCCCCAGGCGTCCGTGACACGGTCTACCGCGATATTCCAAGTGTCGACGAGCGTATCCTCGGCGGTGATAGCAGCGTAGGGGAGCGAACCAACACTCGTGTTGAAGTCGCCAGTCACGATGGCGGGAAGAGTGCCGGACCCGACGAGCGCCCTCACCAGCGAGGCGGAATGAATACGCGCATTTCGGGATCGATGATCGAAATGAGTGTTCAAAGCCCTGAATTCGTTGCCGGTGATCCGGTCACGAAAGGTGGCATCGATAAGTACTCTCGGAACCTTGTTGCCCCAGGTAGTGGAGCCGGTGACGCTCGGGGTATCCGAGAGCGCGGTCTGCTCCCAGCGCAGCAGCGTGAGCCGGCGACCGTCGTAAAACAGGGGACAGCCTTCACCGCGTCGATCGGTATTCCGTCCATAACCGATCGCCCGGTAATTGTCCCCGAGGGCATTGCGCAGGTATTTGGCCTGGTCAGGAAGAGCCTCCTGCACCCCGAGAATCGTCGGGAGCTCCGAGACAAGAAGCCGAGAAATCAATGGCCGACGTTTGCTCCACCGATCAGGATTACCGGGCAACAAGCGCGGCATCCGCCGACGGATGTTGAAACTCATCACCTGCAACTGCGGGGCGGCGACGGGGCCGAGGAGGGGGATATCCGTCACGCGTCCAGCCTACGGTCGTCGCGATGCCGAAGACGCCTAAACGCTAGCCTTCTGGAATGGTCGAAACAGACGGGCTCGAAACAGACGGGCTCGAAGCACCTGCCGAGATCCCCGCCGGAACCTATCGGCACTACAAGGGCAACCTGTACGAGGTGATCGGAGCTGCTACCCACTCGGAGACCGAGGAGCCCCTCGTCGTGTACCGCGCTCTCTATGGAGAGTTCGGACTATGGGTGCGTCCGAGAGAGATGTTTCTCGAAGATGTCGAGGTCGATGGTCGAAGTATGCGGCGGTTTTCGCAAGTGGAAAACTGACGGGCATCACGGCACGGGTAACAAGAGCCGGTGGCACGCTGGTATGGGCCGCTGGCACGCTGGTATGGGCCGCTGGCGAGCGCAAGTGAGAGGTGACGGGCACAGACATCAGAACCGCTACGGCGTGTCGCTTGCCGTCCGCACCCGCTGTTGCCTGAGGCCGATCCAACGGCGGAACCAAGCAGCATCCGTCATTCGGGCCAGGATCGGGCCGGCGATTACCGTCAGCAGCACGTAAGCGGTAGCCAGCGGCGCGAGCCTTGGCTCGATGCCGGAGCCCGCGGCGAGACCGGCGATCACGATCGAGAACTCACCACGGGGCGTGAGCGCGAATCCAGTGCGCCAGCGCCCCGGCAGGCCGATGCCCGCTGTCGCCGCCGCGGCATAGCCGGTGAGAGTTTTTGTCGCGATCGTGATCACAGCGAGAATTGCAGCGGGTAGCAGGACCGGCGGGATGCTGGCGGGCTCTGTCGAGAGACCGAAAAAGACAAATAAAATGGCGGCGAAGAGGTCGCGAAGCGGGGCGAGGAGCTGTTGGGCGTTGTGCGCCACCCGGCCGGAGAGGGCGATGCCGACCAGGAATGCGCCGACCGCTGCCGACACATTCACCTCCTGCGCGATTCCTGCCACCAGCATGGTCAGTCCGAGAACACAGAGCAGCAGAGATTCAGAGTGGTTGGCGGCGAAGAGTCCTGAAATGACGCGACCGTGCCTCAGCGCAAGGTAAAGAATCACCGCGACGACCAAAACCGCGACGAGCAGTGCAGCCCCTCCCACGAGCACACCGGTGCCGATCACCAGCGCCGAGAGCACGGGCAGGTAAAAGGCCATCGCGAGATCCTCGATCACCAGGATTGACAGGATCGTCGGCGTCTCGCGGTTACCCAATCGCCGTAAATCCCGAAGCACCTTAGCGATCACCCCGGAGGAAGATACCCAGGTGATGCCCGCGAGCGCCACGGCGGCTACCGGACCCCATCCGAGAATGAGCGCGCAGGCCGCGCCGGGAACTGCATTGAGGAGTACATCGAGGATGCCTGCCCTGCGGGACTGTTTGAGGCTCGAAATGAGCTCCGTTGGTGAATATTCCAATCCGAGCATGACCAGCAGGAGGATCACGCCGAGCTCGCTCCCGAAGGTGAAGAATTCGTTGCCTGCCTCCAACGGCACAAAACCCCCGACACCGAAGGCGAGTCCGGCGAGCAGGTAAAACGGGATTGCGGAGACGCCGAACCGGTCGGCGAGCCGGGATAGCAAGCTGAGCCCAAGCAGTACGGCCCCGACTTCTACGAGAAGCAGGGCGGCGTCATGCATCAGCGGAGGGGTATTAGCCGTCGGTGAGAACGCGGGCCAGGGCGTCCAGACCCGAGCGGGTACCCACGGCCACAATGGTGTCGCCGGCGGCGAGGGGAGTGTCCGGGGTCGGCGAGGGAATGACATCCGCTCCCCGCACGATCGCGACGATGGAGGAGTGCGTGCGAGTGCGGGCCCTCGTGGCTCCGAGGACCTCGCCGGCGTAGGGCGAGCCAGCCGAGATCAGGAGCTGCTCGGTGAAGAGGCCAGCGGCCTGTTCACGGATGGCGGCGAGCTGCCCGAGCATGAGCGAGGCCCCAAGCACATCGGCGAGAGCCGCAGCCTCGTCATCGGTGAGAGCGATCGAATCAACCGCCTCGTCGGGGTCGTCGACGCCGAACAGCGCGAGCTCCCGCTCGCCAGAACGATAAGAGACCACGCCGATCCGACGCCCTCTCCTGGTGATGACGTCATGGCGCGTGCCGATACCCGGCAGATCAATCTTTTCGACGCGTACGCTCACGCGGCAACCCTAACAGTCGACGCGGTTACGGGACGAGCGCATTAGCCCCGGTGCTGGCGGCGGCCGGAAGGCGCGATGACGCCAGTCACGACGGGATATGGCGCCGGATACTGCGCCCGCGACGCCACCCATTCGACGCCCGCTACGACGACAGGTGCGACGACAGATACGACCACACCGCGAAGACGCAGCATCCGCCGATCAGTATCGCGAAGAGCAGAAGCCAGACCGGAGACGGGATGCCGGTTCGGCGGTAGAGAAGGTAGGCATCCGAGGTGGAGAGCTGGTCGCGACGGCGAAGGTGCACACCAATGACGGTGCCGAGCGCCCGCACCGCGCCGACGAGCAGAGCGATCCCAATCACCAGGAGGGCGTAGCCCTGCACCGTAGGCGTTGCAGAGAACCACAGCAGCGCACTGGTCGACGCCGAGACAAGCACCACGATCGCCCCAAACGCATTGCGGATCACCAGCAGCGTCAGCACCAGCATGATCCCGCCAGCGAAGAGCGCAATCGCGGTGTACCCGTTGAAAACACTCCAAAGTTGGGCGGCACCGACGATGGCGGGCGCGGGATAGCCGAAGACCCCACTCACGACCGTGCCGAACACGCCGCGACCACTGCTCAACGCATCACCCGAATGATTGCGACGGATGCGGATACCGTGCACCACCCGTCCGGTGAGGATCGCGGCGACTGCGTGCCCGAGTTCGTGCACGAGTGTCGCGAAGAGGCCAAAATACTGCCAGGTGGTTCGCGGCAGGCTGAGCGCCGCGGCGACCGCCACGATCCCGAGCAGCACAGGCAGCGGGACGGCGACGGGCGCTGTTCGCGCGAGGAGCGCCAGCAGGGTAGGCAGGATGGGCATAGTGGGCAGGATGGGTAGGGAGTCGATGGGCTTCAGTCTGCCATCGTCGGGTCAGCTCCCCGCCCACCAGTCCGGAATCAGCACTACGGAATCAGCACCGCCGCCAGTCTCACCGGCCCGGCCGTGTAGTCGAGCTCGGCCGCCTGCGACACCTCGGACGGCACGATCGTGTCCATCACCTTCGGCACCGTGTTTGGGTCGGCGGAGCAGAGGGCGCTCGACGACAAAGCGGCGCAGACTCCGAAGCTGTAATCGCCGGCAGTCGCGCTGAAGCTGCGGGTCTGGTCGACTCCGTGGGTACCGTCCTGGCCGGTGAGAGCCAGTGTGAAGCCCCACCCCGAAGTCGGTGTTCCCCCCAGCGCTGTCTTGTCGACGCTGAAGGTGATGTACCGGCTGACCGCGTTCGCGCCGACCGTCACTGCGCCGAGCGAGGTGCCAGAGGCATTCACGAACCTGTTGTTACCGAAGCCCTGCGCTTCGATCAGTCGGCTCCACGGCGTGCGGGTCGAGTAGTTCATTCCCGGGTACGACGAAGCGGTCGACGTGGATGCCGCCCCCGGCTGGGACACATAGACATCCAGCAGCTGGGCGCCGTTTGTCGAGCCGAAGGTGGGCGTCAGGTCGGCGGTCTGTACCCGGAAGGTCACCGTCGAGCCGGTGTCGTAGACCTGGAAGCGGTCGAGGTCGAACGCCCCCGCGTGGAAGTCCCCGGCCTTCGGGTAGGCGTAGTTACCCGGCCCTGTGTCGTCGCCGGTCGGGTCGTCGACGCTCACGAGGAGGGTGCCATTCACGACATCGTTCACCACTGAACGCACCACCTGGGCGGTCCCACCGTTCAGCGCTGTGCTGGCGATCACGAAGACGTTCGTGCCGGCCGCTGAGGTCACGTCGACGCTGAACGAGCCATCGGTGGCTGCGGTCGTGTGTGTCAGAGTCGTGACGCTGTTCGCGTCCGTTGCGACATCCGCGATGTCGATGGATGCCCCGGCAGCCGCCGTGCCACTCACGGTGGTGATGGCACCGGTGGCGGATCCGTCGGCCGGCGCCGTCACGGTGAGCGGGGTCGAGCCCTGGCTGTGCGATATGTAGCGGTCGCGCACCTGGGCGGGCTGCTCGAGGCTTTTCCCCGCCGCGAGATCGGCCGTGAGGCGCACCTGCGCAGCCGAACCCCAGGTCAGCGGTGAGGCCGACCCATCCGCCGTGCCGTTGACAAAGCCGATGGATGCGATGGCCGGATCGGTAACGTACGGCGAGGCGGGCACATTCGCGCGGTCCCACACCTGCTCTGGCACGAGACCCGGACCGGAGTTCATGCGGTTGATGGAGACCAGCGCTGAGGATGCATCGGAGGTCTGCCCCTGGGCGAGATGCTGTTGCGCCCGCTCGGCGGCCAACACGGGCCACGGGTGGCCGGTGCCGGAGAAGTTGTTCGTCCAGGGTGCGCCCGTGACCGTGCAGTTGGTACCGGCGCCGACAAAGCAGTCACCGTAGCCGTCACCGTTGTAGCGGAGCCAGCCAGGCCCGCTGTCAGTGGGGCGCTGGATGGTGGCATCCGTCACGGCCAGCGAGTTGAGGATCACCGGGTCGGTCGCGGGCAGGATGCCGAGGCGCACGTACTCGAGGAATCCGGCATCCGCGACCGCACGCTGATCGAGCGTCGGCCCACCGTTACCCACGTTGTAGCTGATCGCGGCGTTCGGGTCGCCGGTTTTTGAGAGGCGAATGAAATACGGGGAGCTCGAGAGCGGACCGTTCGTGGTCACGCCCCAGGCCTTGATCGTTCGTTGGTACTGGTCGGCGGTCGCTCGCCAGACGCGGGCGCTGGCCTCGTCGTGATGCTGGTCTGCGATGGTCGCGGCGGCGATGAGTCCGGCGATCTCGGCGGCGATGGTTGAGGGGGAGTAGCCGGTCTGCTCCTCCCAACGCTCGACTCCGAAGCTCGGGCCGTGGCTCACCAGAAAGTTCGCCGCCGAGCGAACTCTCGGCCACAGCGCGTTGTCACCGGCAAGTCCGGACTGCAGCGCCATCAGGATGGGGTAGGCCGTCTCATCCAGCTGGTCATTGAAGGCATCGGGAGCCTTCGTGCCGTCAAGCAGCGAATTGCGCGGCTGGGATCCATTGGCCTGCTGGCTCTTCAACAGAAGGTAGCGCACCGTTGCCTGGGCGGTCGAGATGTCGCCGTTGGTGTAGAGCGCAGTCCAGGCCTCGTAGAGGTCCCGCGCGAACACCTCCTTGTAGCCGCCGACGAAAAGGTTGTTCGGGTCGTTGGCCACGATGGACTGGCCCCATGGCGCATCCAATCCCGCGACGATTGCGCCGGGGTAGGTCTTGTCTTCTGATGCCTTCACCACGTTCGCCGACTGGTAGTAGTTCTTGATCGCGGCGAGCCTTTGGGAGCCGGTGAGCCCGGCAGTGGTGAGCACTGGAAACTTCAGCCCAGCGTCATAGCGAGCCCATCCGGCACGATAGCTCGCGGTGATTCGAGTCGGTGAAGTGGACGCCGTGGCATTTGCTGTCGCGACGGCCGCGGCTTGCGAGGTGCCGAATCCGAGCGCGAGCAGGGATTCGCCGTGGCGATCACTCTGCACGCCAACGGTCTGTTCGACATTGCCACCGGTGGCGGTCCCCGAGAGTGGACCGAGGGTGTGGGTGGCATCGAGCTGGGTGAGCCCGTCGCTCGCCGTCCCGACGAATCCGCTGCTCACGCTGGTGAACGGCCGATCGCCCGTGAGCGCGAGGTAGGAGGGCACCGCGTAGGCGGTGCGGTTGGCCTGGCTCGTCGTCTTCGGGTCGAAGGACACCGGTACCGACCGCCCGGTGCTCGTGTCGACCACCGCGGTATCGGCACCCCCGTTGGCCGACCCACCGCCACCGTTGCCTCCCGCGTTCGCGTCGAGGCGCACGAACAGGGAGTAGTTGCGGGCCGTCTTGGTGAGGGGCTGGAACTTCGTGCGCACCACGACGCTGTTGCGGGCCGGGTCGGTGAGATAGGTGTTGACGAGCCGATAGGCGCCGCTCTTCGCGGTAGAGGTGATCGTGCAGACGGTCCCTGTGGCATCCGCGGAAACCGTGTAGGTCGTGTCGCGGCTCTGCAGGTCGGTGAAGGTGGAGCCATCGGTGACGAGATATTGCATCGTCTGCACGTTGGTCGCGTCGAGAGTCGGCGCATAGACATCCGAGAGGATGCCGCCCGCCACAGTGAACCAGATCTTGGAGTCGGTCGTTCGCGAGGTGCCGACACAGTCCTTGCGGGATTGGCCCTGGTGGCTCGGGAGACCGGGCGAGCCCACGGCTTCGGTGCTCGCGGGAACCCCGGTTATCGCACCCGCCGGAGCGGATCCCAATGAGAGGGCAGCCAAAGCGAAAACGGCGGCAATTGCAGGCACGAAGTACTGACGTCGGTTCACGGGGGTCTCTCCTTTGAGAACGCTCTCAACAGGACCGTAGACCCACCGTGCACTCTGGTCAACACCCGAACTGTCTACCGGTCCGAGTACCGGCGAGAATCATCCCTGGGACCGAGCTCCCACCGCCCGAATCAGCCCGACTACTCCTCCCGCGATCACGACGATCACGACGATGACGTCATGATCACCGAGCTGCCCCATATCGCGGCACTACTGCCCGCTGGCCGCGCCTCGCCCGTTGACCAGCGCCGGGTCCGGCGCCGGGAAGTCGCCACCGCGGTAGTCCGGATTCGCGTTCAGCGAGGCCATGGTGTCGCGAAAGATGTTGAATTTTGTGTTGTAGCCGTTGGTACCGACGAGCGTGGTCTTACGCAGGGAGTGGTGCCCGCCATCCGTGTTGCCCACCCACACCGCCAGGGACATCTTCGTGGTGGTCGCGATGAGCCAGTTCTGCGCCGAATCCTCGGTGGTACCGGTTTTACCGACGATCGGCACGCCGTCTCGCGGACTTCCGGCCGATCCCGTACCGGACGTCATGACCGCACCCAGCGCATACGCCACGGTGGCGGCGACATTGGGCGCGACCGCTTGGGAGCAGGAGCGGGGCTGGCCCGGAGCGTCCTTGCCATCCGGCCCAACGACCTTGTCGATAATCGTCGGCGCGCAATACAATCCATTCGCGCCAACGGTCGCGATGGCCGCGGCCATGGTGATCGGTGCGATCTCGTTGGTACCGATGATCGCGGCAGGTTGAGCACCAAGCTCGATGCCGTCGGCCCGATGCACTCCGTAGGCCTTTGCGGTGTCCCGGATGTCGCACACATCAAGCTTCTGCGCCATCGAGAGAAACGCGAGGTTGACCGAGTACTTCGTGGCGGCCGCCACCGTCATCTGCCCACCCTCACCGGGGGAGTCATTATTGAAGACGAACGGTGCCTGGCCATCGGAGTTGATACACCGCGAATTGAAGGAGCTCAGGTTGAATGCCCGTGGGGTGCCGTCAACAACCTCACTCAGGGTGTGGCCCCTCTTCAGCCACTCCGTGAGGGTGAAGATTTTATAAGTTGACCCGGTTTGGAAGCCGGATGATCCCCCGTACGACCGATCGGTCATATAGTCGACGGCGGTCGTCGTTGGCCCCCCGCCATCCTGGGAATTATCAAAGCCCTTGTTCTGCGCCATGACCACGATTCGCCCGGTGCCGGGTTGCATCGCCACCGCTGCCGCCCCGAGTGCGAAGCGCGTCTCCGTCGGCGGGGCGTTGGTTATGAGATTGTCCTGGGCGACATCCTGCTGCCCCAGGTCGATGCTCGTGTAAATCCTGTACCCCCCGCGCGCCCAGGCGGCGGCGCGGGCAGCGTCGGTTTCGCCGAGAGCGGCCAGGGTCGGCACCAGTCGCAGCGCAAAGTCGCAGGCGAACTTCGCGTCGGCCGCGTAGAGACATCCATTATTTGGAGTGCGAAGTTTCGGCGCGATCGGACTCGCTATCGCGGCCTGGTACGACGCCTCGTCGATGAAGCCAAGGTCCCGCATATCGAACAGGATCAGGTCTCGCCGATCCTTGTTGGCTGCATAGAGCGCCGGATCGCTCAGGTTGCGGGAATTGGGCTGCTGCACCATGGCGATGAGGCTGGCGGCCTGGGGAAGCGTGACATCCTTCGCACTCACGCTGAAGTATTTCTGGGCCGCCGACTCGATGCCGTAGGTGTTTCCCCCGAACCCGGCGATATTCAGGTAGCCGAGAAGAATGTCCTTTTTCGCGTAACGCTTCTCGAGACCGATCGCGAACTTCATCTCGCGCAGTTTGCGATTGAGAGTGTCGCTGATCGCAGCGGCATAGGCCGTCTTCTTCTTGGCCGCGTCATCGATGCGCAGCGCCCGCTGGATGAGGATGTTCTTCACCAGCTGCATTGCGATGGTCGAGCTGCCACTGGTGATCGACTTGTGGACGAGGTTTCCGGCGGCGGCGCGGGCTATCGCTTTCAGGTCGATGCCCCCATGCTGCCAGAATCGGCGATCTTCCCCCGCGACAGTGGCCTCGGTGATGAACTTCGAGACGCCTTTCCAGGCCACGCTCTGGCGATCCTGGTCGTAGATCGTGGCGATCGGCACGGCGGCCCCGTCGCGCTGGGCGTAGATCAAGTTGCGCTGCGTCTGCGCGTCGATCGTGAGATAGTCCGGCAGGTTATCGAAGAAGCCGATGGATGCTGTCGCGCTTCGGCTGGTGACCAGGATCGATGGGAGGGCGAGAGATGACACGAGCACTCCGGCCAGCAGGCTGAAGAACAGCAGCCCGACGAGGGAACCGAAGACCGTGCCCCGCCGTCCATAGTCCGAGACGGAGGTTTGTCTCATCGCCGTGGGTAGCGGGGCGGCGGCACGAGTTTTGCGAGCCATGGCCATCCCCCTTTCCGCTCTCTCTGTTCAATTGTCTGATGGACTGTAGGCGTCGGTTTACCCTCTCGGGGCGCGTAGTCAAATCGTGACATTACGGTTGATCCGGGTGCCAACAAGCACGCATCCGCGCTACCGCTCTGGGGCAGCCCACGATCGCCTTCGACTCCCAGCGGTGTTCTGGTTCGCGGTCGTGGCGAGGCCAGGCTCGAATTGACACGCTAGGTGTTGTCCCCGCCCGTCTCGGCGGCGGAGATAGCTCCGGCACCGGTTCCGCTCCAGGTCCAGTCGGCCACCTCTGGAATGTCCTCGCCGTGTTCGCGCGTGTAGGCACGAGCACGCAGTCGGGCATCCTGCATGTCTTGGCGGAGCCCCGCCGTGCGGCCGGCGAGGCCGGGCACATGGTCGATCACGTCCATCACGAGGTGATATCGGTCGAGGCTGTTGAGCATCGCCATGTCGAACGGCGTGGTCGTGCCGCCCTCCTCGTTGAATCCGCGCACATGGATATTAGAATGCCCGCTGCGACGATAGGTGAGCCGGTGAATCAGCGTCGGGTAGCCGTGATAGGCGAACACGACGGGCTTATCGGTTGTGAAGATGGCGTCGAACTCCTCGCTGTCGAGTCCGTGCGGGTGCTCCGACTCGTCTTGCAGGCGCATCAGATCGATGACGTTGACGACCCTCACCCTCAACTCGGGCAGCCGCTCACGAAGGATGGACGCCGCGGCCATGGTCTCGAGAGTCGGCACGTCGCCGGCGCACGCGAGCACGACATCCGGCTCCTGTCCCGTGACCTCGGTGCCCGCCCAGCCCCAAATGCCAACACCGCGCGTACAGTGCGCAATTGCATCCGCCATGCTCAGCCACTGCGGACTCGGCTGTTTGCCGGCGACGACCACGTTCACGTAGTCGACCGATCGAAGGCAGTGGTCGTAGGTGGAGAGCAGGGTGTTCGCGTCAACCGGGAAATATACCCGAACAATGCTCGCCTTCTTGTTCACGACGTGGTCAATGAATCCCGGGTCCTGATGGCTGAATCCGTTGTGATCCTGGCGCCAGACGTGGCTCGAGAGCAGGTAGTTGAGCGAGGCGATCGGGCGGCGCCACTGAAGCTTCTTCGACTCCTGCAGCCACTTCGCGTGCTGGCTGAACATGGAATCGATGATGTGGATGAAGGCCTCGTAGCAGTTGAAGATGCCGTGGCGACCGGTGAGCAGGTAGCCCTCGAGCCATCCCTCGCACTGGTGTTCACTCAGCACCTCCATCACACGACCGGCGCGCGCCAGGTGTTCATCGATCGGCCAGATCGCACTGTTCCACTGCTTGTCGGTAGCGTCGAAAACGTCCTGCAGGCGATTGGAGGCCGTCTCGTCCGGACCGAAGATGCGGAAATTGTCGGGGTTTGCACGGATCACGCCCGAGAGCCAGCCGCCGAGCACCTTTGTCGATTCGACCGCAACGCTTCCCGGCTCTCCCACCTCGATGCCCGCGGTCCGGAAGTCCGGCAGCTCGAGATCGCGACGAAGCAAGCCACCGTTCGCGAATGGTGTCGCCGACATGCGCAGGTCGCCCTTGGGGGCGAGGTCCGCGATCCACTCGAAGAGTCGCCCAGCCTCGTCGAAGAGCTCCGTCGGCTTGTACTTCAGCATCCACTCCTCGAGGATGCGCGTGTGCTCCTCGGTGTCGCGTGCGTTCGCGAGAGGCACCTGATGTGCGCGCCAGGTGTTCTCCACCGGCTTGCCATCGATTTCCGCGGGACAGGTCCAGCCCTTTGGGGTGCGCAGGATGATCATCGGCCAGACGGCCGTGCCTTCCAGCGTGCCATCCGCCGCGCTCTTCTTGATGCGGGCTATCTCGTTGAGCACCTCATCGAGAGTCTCGGCCATTCGCTCATGCACTCGCAGTGGATCTTCGCCATCGAAGCCACCGGAGACGATGTACGGCCTGTGTCCGTAGCCACGCATGAGCTCGAGCAGCTGCTCTTCCGGGATACGGGCGAGGATGGTCGGATTCGCGATCTTGTAGCCGTTGAGGTGCAGGATCGGCAGCACCACGCCATCCTGCAGCGGGTCGATGAACTTGTTGGAGTGCCAGGCGGTCGCGAGTGGACCGGTCTCGGCCTCACCATCACCGATGACGCAGGCGACCAGGAGGTCGGGATTGTCGAAGGCCGCCCCGTAGGCGTGCGACAGCGAATAGCCGAGTTCGCCGCCCTCATTGATCGAACCGGGCACATTCGGCGCCGCGTGGCTGGGGATACCCCCGGGGAAAGAGAACTGGCGGAACAGTCGACGCATGCCGACCGAGTCCTGGCGGATCGGGGAGTAGAGCTCTGAGTACGTGCCGTCGAGGTATCCGTTGGCGACCATTCCCGGGCCGCCGTGGCCGGGTCCGGTGATGTAGAGCGTTTTCTGCTGGCGCTCTCGGATGATGCGATTGAGGTGGGCGTAGAGGAAGTTGAGTCCCGGCGTTGTGCCCCAGTGTCCGAGCAGGCGCGGCTTGATGTCATCACGCGTGAGCGGATCGCAAAGCAGGGGATTGTCGA
Organism: Frigoribacterium sp.; assembly: GCA_025408445.1. Classification (GTDB taxonomy): domain Bacteria; phylum Actinomycetota; class Actinomycetes; order Actinomycetales; family Microbacteriaceae; genus Lacisediminihabitans. The sequence continues at coordinate 13,912 of JANYIZ010000132.1, forward strand.
GCAGGTAGATTTGCCCGATCGAGAGGTAGTTGGCGGCTCGCCACCATCCGTCGATCTGCGCCAGCGTGTGCGGGTCCAGCGGAACGGTCGGTTTCGACGCCCAGGTCGCCGGTCCGGCGATGTGCCCGGTGTTCGAAATCGTCGGGGTGCTGATCATGTCGGTCATCTGGTCTCCGCTTCGGTCGTGCCTGGGTTCCGGTCGTGCCTGTGTGGCACCGTACTCGCCTCTGAACTCCGCGCACAGTACGAAAGTCCCGGAGAAGGACCGATCGGATGTTCCCGGAAGCTCGACTCAGAGGGCGAGCGGAGCCGACTGCAGCGTGGATCCCGGCTCTCCTGCAGCGATAGCCGGCGATGTCGTTGGTGGTCACGACGATCATGAACGAAACCCTATGCCCGCAGTGCGAGCACGAAGGGAAGTACCGCACCCGCCCCGGCGCGCCGCAGCTCACGACCCGCCACGGTGAGCGTCCAGCGGCTGTCCGCCAGGTCGTCGACGAGCAACACCGGCCCGGTCGGGATTTCGATCCCCGCTGCGGAGAACCGTTGCATGACTCCGGCAAGGCGATAGGCGCTGTTTCCGCCGGCATCCCCGGTCGGCCCGCCGCCGACCCACCCGAGTGAACCGAGGTACGGCAACTTTCCCGCGTTCGCGAGCCCCTCGGCAACAGATGCGATGAGTAACGGATGCCGCCTCGAGGGCACGGTCACCACTGCGGCGGGCCGCTCCTGCCACTGCCATTCCGCGAGCACCCGCACGCAGTCGGCGATGAGGGCCGGGCTCGCTGGGGAATCGGGCGAACTCGGGGCGAACAGCTCCCTCAGAGACCCGCCCCACCCGAGGTCGGTGAGCCTCGCCAGCGCCCTACCCGGCTCCGTGCGCTCGGTCAGCGCAATGTTTCCGCGCACGGTCACACCAAGACGATCCATTCCGCTCGGCCACTGGGCGCGGGGTGCGACCGGTACACCCACGCGGTCGAGCGAAGCGCCAGCCACGATCGCGGCATCCGCCCTCACCTCTATGGAGTACCACGGACCGGCGCAACGATCGCAGCGCCCGCACGGCGCGGCGGTCTCGTCGTCGAGCGCGCGCTGCAGAAATTCCATGCGACACCCGGTGGTCGTCTCGTAGTCGAGCATCGACTGCTGCTCGGCAGCCCGTGCGAACGCGATGCGCTCATACCGTTCAGCGTCGTAGGTCCAGGGCTCGCCGGTCGACACCCACCCGCCCCTGACCCGTCGCACGGCGCCATCGACGTCGAGCACTTTAAGCAGCAGCTCCAGTGGCGTGCGTCGCAGGTCGACTCGTGCTTCGATCGCCGCTGTCGAGAGGGCAGTGGCGCCGAGGGCCTCAATCACCGCGAGGGCCTTCTCCTGCACCGGCATCGACGAGGTGGCAAAATAGTGCCAGATTGCCTCGTCCTCCGTTCCGGGAAGCAGGAGCACATCAGCGTTCTCTGTTGCGCGACCGGCACGACCGACCTGTTGGTAATAGGCGACGGGAGACGAGGGAGCGCCGAGATGAAGAACGAATCCGAGGTCGGGCTTGTCGAAGCCCATTCCGAGGGCGCTCGTGGCTACCAAAGCTTTGACGTCGTTCGATTTGAGTCGCTGCTCGAGCTGCTCACGCTCGGAAGTATCGGTGCGACCCGTGTACGCGTGCACCTCGTGTCCAGCCTCGCGCAACAGTCGTGCGAGGTCCTCGGCGGCGGAGACGGTGAGCGCATAGATGATCCCGCTGCCGGGCAGCTCAGCGAGGTGGCTGAGCACCCACGCCAGTCGGGCTTTCGAATCGGGCAACCTCAACACGCCGAGGCGCAGGGAGGTGCGAGCGAGAGGCCCGCGGATCGTGACCACCTCGGAACCGGGGGACCCGTCGGAGCTGCCGAGCTGTTCCGCGACATCCGCCACCACTCGGCTATTCGCCGTCGCCGTGGTCGCGAGCACCGGGATGCCCGCCGGCAGGGTCGCGATGAGGTCGCGGAGCCGTCGATAATCGGGGCGGAAATCGTGACCCCAGTCAGAGATGCAGTGCGCCTCGTCCACGACGAGAAGGCCAGCGCGTGCGACCAACGTGGGGAGCTGCTCATCACGGAAGGCAGGGTTGTTGAGCCGCTCTGGTGAGACGAGCAGCACATCGACCTGGTCGCGGTGAAGTTTGTCGAGTACTTCCTCCCACTCGTGCGCATTGGCGGAGTTGATGGCGACCGCGCGCACCCCCGCCCGGGATGCCGCGGCCACCTGGTCGCGCATGAGCGCAAGCAACGGGGAGACGAGGATGGTCGGTCCGGCGCCGCGCCGCCGGAGGAGGAGAGTCGCCACAAAGTACACCGCAGACTTGCCCCATCCCGTTCGCTGCACCACGAGAGCGCGGCGGCGCTGGTCCACCAGCGTCTCGATCGCCTCGAACTGGCCGTCATGGAAATCCGCATCATCACGCCCGACCAGGGCGCGCAGGATGGCGAGGGCGGCGGCGCGGCTGTCGGTCATTGCTCCAGCTTGACAGGGGCGGGCGACAGAGCGGACCGACGGGCACATCCGGAGAAAACTCCGGGGAAGACTCCCGGGAGGTTCACGCGGGGGAGGAGATGACTCTCCTCCCCTTCACACCGGAAGTCCGGCGGAGCAGAACACAGAAATTAGCCAGTACAGCCCGGCACCCGTCTCGATGCGCGACGCTGCCGTGATGAAACCCCATTACGAAGACACCATTAGCCAGCCGCTCGCCACTGATTCCCTTGTTGAAGAGCGGATCTCTGCGCTCGTGGGACGTGCCTGCCACAGACAGGTCTGGTTCCTGTTCGTGGACAGCAGGAACGTGCAGTTGCCGCTCATCATCCCGGTCTCCGACCCGCCGATAATGCCTGATACCGCAGTATCTCAGCTTGTCGACAACATTGTGAAGGCCGGTGAGGGCATGGACGCCCATTCGGTGATCGTCGTACTCGAACGCTACGCCGGGTCGGAATTCACTCCGGCCGATCGAGCCTGGGCACGCGCACTCGACAGTGCATTCGGATGCACCGAGCTGCCAATGCGGGCCGTCCTGGTCAGCCACAGCCGAGGAGTGCGCTGGTTCGCACCTGACGACTATGGGTTCGACTGACCTGGCCACGACGGATCGCCAGCCCCGAACTAGCCCCGAAGCCCAGAACTGGCCCCGTCGAACTTGCCAAGCAACCCGGGGCTAGGAGACGAGAAGCGAGGCCTCGATCAGCGACACGATCTCCGGCGCATCGGGCTGCGTCGTCGGACGGAAACGATGCACCTCCCCTTCGCGGGTGATCACGAACTTCTCGAAGTTCCACTTGACCTTGCCTGCCTTGCCCGCAGAGTCGGAGGACTTGGTGAGCTCGGTGTAGAGCGGGTGGGCGTTCTTGCCGTTCACCTTCGTCTTCTCGAACATCGGGAAGGTGACTCCCCACGTGGTCGAGCAGTACTCCTTGATGGCGTCTTCGCTGCCGAGCTCCTGCAAGAACTGATTGCTCGGAAAGCCGAGCACACTGAAACCGCGCTCCGCATAGGTCTTCTGCAGCTTTTCGAGTTTCTCGTATTGGGGAGCGAGCCCACATCGAGAGGCGACGTTGACAACGAGGTAAACCTTGTCGCCGAGGTCGGAAAGGGTGGTCGACGTACCGTCGATGGTCGTGAGGGGGATATCGCCGAGAGGGCTGTCACTGATTGTCATAACAGTGAAACCTATCCTCAGAAGCAGGGAATTCCACTCCTCTCGAAGCTGTGAATGAGTCGGGTACGAGTGGGGTCGGCGAATCCGAAGCGAGTCACAACGCCGCTCCAGAACGTGCCCACCTCGATCCCAGCAAGTTTTCGATATCGTCATGTGGTGGTGCACTTGACCGAGGCACCGGCACACTGCGCCGATATTCCAGCGGAAAGCCCGTCATGTCCGACAGCCCAATCTCAGCGACACCCTACGAGGTGCTCGGCGTGAGCTCGACGGCTACCCAGGATGACCTGCGCCGCGCCTATCGGCGGCTGGTGCGGGAAACCCATCCCGACACCGGGGGAGACGCGGAGCGCTTCACCTCCGTGCAGGTGGCGTGGGAACGCGTGGGCGACCCCGATGATCGCGCCGTATACGATCGAGGACGCCCCACGTCGAGGGGCGCTGACACTCCTGCCACCTGGGCGCCGCAATCGCGCCCGAAGCAGACCGACACCCGCCCTCGCGCCCGTTCCTACGGGCATCCGGGAGGCTGGAGGCGGGAACGCTACCTCGTGCTGATGCGCGAATGGGTCGGCAGGGGTGAGCCGCTGGAGGATCCCTACGACCCGTCCCTGGTTCGCTCGGCTCCGATGGAACTGCGGCATCTGCTGGCGGACGCTCTCGCTGAAGAAGCGACAGCGCGTGCACTGGCCGCGCTCGGTATTGGCTACACAATCTGGCACGACGTGAGTACCGGCGATCCCGAGGAGAAGATCGACCACGTGGTGCTCGGTCCAACCGGAGTCTTCGCGATCCTGTCCGAGGACTACGGCGAACCGGTACGCAGCAGGCGCGGCGAACTGCTCGGCAAGCCCCTCGGGGAGGCCCGCCCCATGCACGACCTCGGGGTGCGGGCCAAGATCGTGTCACGGGCAGCACGGGTCAAATTCACGGCGCTGCTGATCGTGCTTCCCGACGATGCGCTTGACGAACCGTACACAGTGCTTGGGGTGATTCGCGGTGCCGCCACTGTGATCGCTCGCCGGTCCATGTTGCCGGTTCTGCTTCGGGACGGCGTGCCGGGGACACGGGTGATCGGCGGCAACGAGCTCTTCGACGTGCGCACTCGACTGCAGGGGGGCATCCACTTCGTCTGATCGCGGATGTGCTCACGGATGCGCTTCTCAGGCGGCCGGGAGCAGTCCGGCCACCAGGGACCGGGCCACCAACGATGCGGTCGTGAGCGCGACCACCAGGCCGACGTGCCACCACAGGGGCGCGGATCCGTGGCCGGACTGCTGCCGCACCTGCACGGTGCGTGCGATGAGATAGCCGAGCGGACCGAGGAGTAACCACCAGCGGCTCGGCACGCGGCCGTAGCCCATCGCGTCGAGCCTTCGGCAGTCCCTGGTCGCCGCCGCCACTGACCAGAGGAGTGGCAGCGGCACGATCGAAAGCGCCAACCACACCGAGAAGGTGACAGCGAAACCGATTCCGACGCCGCTGACCACGCCGATGAGTGGCGTTGCACTGAGCGCCCAGGCACCGCCGGTATTCCATCGCGTTGGCGCAATTGGTGCCAAGGACCGCGATCTAAGGGCATCCATCGTCCCGCCCGACCCGTCGCCGCCGAAGGGCACGTAGGCAAGCATCTCGGGTTGCGGCGGCAGCACAGCGCGGGGCGGCGGTATCAACGGTGAGGTACGTGCGAGCACACTGCCGGGGCGCGGGACATCCGACGGACGCATCGCCGGGCTGGCCGCCACGTATTCGGTCCACTCGGCGCCGCTCCACCAGCGCAGATCGCTTCGCCCCACGGGATCGGTGAACCATCCGGGCGGAGCAACGACGAGGCCACCCTCAGCCACCGCGGTTCACCGGCCTACACCCGCATCGCGTCGAGAACATGGTCAGACGGTCGGCGCTTCGCTCACCAGGGCGAATGCGGAGTTCGGCAGAGTCGAGTCGATCACGACATTGAGGGTCACCTTTACCGACGCGAGCGTGCCGACACAGGAGACAGCAGTGCCGTCAAGAGTAACCGGGAGCGGTGGGCAGCTGATCGACGAGAAGGTGAGGTTCTTCGCGAGCGTCTGGCGGGTGAGCTCTGCAGCCATGCCGGAGGGCGTGAGTTCTGCTGCTCGCTGCGCACCAGTGATCGGTCCGCCGCTGACGACGGCCGGTGTGGCTGCGACAGGAGCCGTGAGGCTCACGAGCGCGAATACGGCCGGAAGCTGCAACACAATGAAGGAAATAGCAGCCGTCTGGAGGAGGAGCCAAAGGAGCAGCGGCACCACCCCCGCCGCACCGACCCGGATGGCACGAACCAGGAGGTATAGCGGCGGAACGAGTGCGAGGACTGCGGGGGCGGTGCGCGGGAACCCCCGGCCCCGCAGCACGCGACCGTCGAGGAATGCAAGCATCGGGGGGAGGAGGAGGGGCGCTCCGAGCACCAAATAGCGGATCACGGGGGAGCCGCCGAGATCGAGCAACCCGAGGATGAGCCAGACGGCGGCCGCGTGAGCGACCGGGAGCAGCGCGAGGATCCACACCGCGGCTGTTGTCGATCGTGCGGAGATCGCGAGGATGGGACCGGGAACCGCGGCGGCGGGTATCTGGGAAACGACGGGTAGCGCAGTGGCCGCGACCGAGGTGGGCGACGTGGCGAAGGGATCCGGGGGAAGCCTTAAGCCGAGGGCGCCTCGGGAAAAGGTCGGCGCTGGCGACGGCAGAAGGACGGGCAACGCCTCGGGCGGTGTCGTCGACACAGGAGCCCCGAAAGGCTCGAGTCCTGCGGCGGCCAAAGCGGCGGGCGGACCGGTCGGAGCGGGCTGCACTTGCGCTGGGACGGAGGCGGCGGAGGCGGGCACGAGCGGTGCGGCGACACCGATCCACGGGCGGGCGACCGACGCGTCTGAGAGGGAGGCCGCGTCTGAGGGGGAGGCCGCGTCTGAGACGTCGGTGGGCTCGAGGAATGCGGTGGCGCTGAAGACGGTCATTTCGGCGGATTCGCGCTCGGCCGGTGAAGACTCGAACAGGGCTTCAAAGGGCGAGCGGTCATCGGTGTTACCCGGCACGGCGGCCGGCAGCGGCTCTACAACGGGAGCATGGTCCGGCACATCAGGGAGCCCGATCGGAGACGGCGCGAGCGAAGTCCCGACCGGCACGTCGATCAGCACGGGTCCGGTCGTGAGCGGTCCGACGAGTTCGCGCAGTTGGCGACGGCTCAGCGCGGCGGCGGGAGCTGTGAGTGCAGTCTCGGCGAGCACGGCAGTCGCGCCACCGGCGACCGGCGCGACCGGAGTTTCGCCGCCCAGCTCGGCAGTCCACGCCGTTCCATTCCACCAGCGAGACCGTGTGCTCCGCATCGGGTCGGCATACCAGCCTGGCACGATCAGGGCGGCCAGAGGTTCTGCTGCGGATTCGGTGACGGGCGTCGAGTCGGCGGATAGCGATGGCATTTCGCGACGAGCGCTTCTTCGTGACGGCGCAGCCGGCTGCGCCTCAGTAACCGAATTCAGAGTAAGTGACACGATGATTCCCCCAGGTAGACCCGCCTGAACTGGGCAGACTCCGATTTTACAAGCCGGATACAGCGCAATCTAGGCTCCGCTGTACCCCAGTCCGTGGGGTTCACCGTCCTATCGCTTGCCTGCAGCGGGGCTTGGTCCGGATAGAGAGAAAGGGTGTCGGTGTCGTGAGTCCACTAGATACTTGATGGACACCGACCACGAGGATGCCACATGTTCCTGCTTGCTGACGGAACCGTCGTCTACTCGGCATCCGACTTCACTGCGGCGGCCGCCTGCGAATGGGCGGTGATGCGCAGGCTGGACGCGCGCCTCGGCCGTATCGAGCCGCCGCCGACAACGACGGACGAGATGCTGGAACGCGCTGCCGGTCTCGGCGACCAACACGAACAACAGTTTCTCGAGCAGCTCAGGTCCCGGGTCGATGTAGTGGAGATACCGCGACCGGACCACTCCACCGACCCGTCCGAGGTGGTCGAGCTCACCACCGCGGCATTTGAGAGCGGCGCCGCCGCGGTCTACCAAGCCGCTTTCTTCGACGGGCGATTCCTCGGCTATGCGGACTTCATCGTGCGAAATCGCGAGGGCCGCTACGAGGTCTTCGACACAAAGCTCGCCCGCCACGCGAAGATCACTGCCCTGCTTCAGCTCGCGGCCTACGGTGAACAGCTGCAGCGACTCGGCATCCTGACCGCGGAGACAGTCTCGCTCGTTCTCGGCGACGACAGCATCAGCGAACATCGGCTCGTCGATATCTTGCCGGTCTACCGTCGGCGTCGCGCCCGCTTTGAGTCCCTGGTGGACCAACGAGTGGCGGACACCGCTGCCACCGAGTGGGGCGACCCCCGCTCTGTGGCGTGCGGACGCTGTGCCGTTTGCGAGGAGCAGGTGCAGCGCCACCGCGACCTCTTGCTTGTCGCCGGGCTGCGGGTGACGCAACGCGCCCGGTTACTCGAGGCGGGCATCACGACCATCGAGCAGCTCGCCGCCTCGACCGCGCAGGTGCCGGGTCTGTCGCAACCGGTGGTGGCCGCGCTGCGGGAACAGGCGGTCGTGCAGCTCGCTCCCGGGCTGGCCTGGCGAGTCATCTCTCCGGCGAGCCTCGCCGCAATACCCAATCCCGATCCGGGCGACATCTTCTCCGACTTCGAGGGTGATCCGTTGCACCGGGAGGGCACGGAGTGGGGACTCGACTACCTGTTTGGCCTGGTGGAGGCCGACGAGGCTTTTCGGGCATTCTGGGCGCACGATCTCGCACAGGAGAAACAGGCCTTGGTGGACTTTCTCGACTACGTCGCGGAACGTCGACGGCGGTACCCTCGCCTGCACATCTATCACTATGCGTCCTACGAGCGCACCCACCTTCTGAGCATTGCGGCGCGACACGGAGTGGGTGAGGAAGCGGTGGACGACCTGTTGCGTAGCGGCGTGCTCGTAGACCTGTACCCGATCGTGAAACAGTCGCTCCGGGTGGGGAGCCGCAGTTACTCGCTCAAGAAACTCGAGCCGCTTTACATGGGAACTCGAGGTCGCACAGGAGTGGCGACCGCGGCAGACTCGATTACCCAGTACGTCCGATCCCGCGATCTTCTCGACTCCGGAGACACGGATGCCGCGGCCAGGGTTCTTGCCGAGATCGCGACCTACAACGAGTACGACTGCATCTCTACCCTCGCCCTGCGCGACTGGCTGCTCGCCCGCGCCGCCGAAAACGAGATAGTGCCTGCGGGGTTCGACGAGCTCGAACTGGATGTGCCGCTGCCCGGCCCTGATCCCATCTATACGCAGCTCGCCGCCATCGTGGCCGGCTTTCCGGCGGGGGAGCGCACCGCCGACCAGTCCGCCGTCGCCCTTGCCTCTGCCGCCATCGACTATCACCGGCGCGAGGGCAAAAGCTTCTGGTGGGACCACTTTGCCCGGCTCGTCGCGCCGCTCGAGGACTGGTCCGACACGCGCAACGTCTTCGTGGTGGAAAGCGCAGAGGTCGTGCGGCGCTGGGGTATCGAGGGGGGCGCCCGAACGCAGTCCCGCGAGCTGCGCCTGACCGGCACTGCCGCCCCCGGTAGCTCGTTCGGCGGATCAGACGCGCCGTGGGTGGTCTACGACCCGCCGTTCCCACCGATCGATGCCGGTCGTGATCCCGGTGCCCGCGTCACCCATTGCCGCACCAGCGTCATGGTGGCGCTCGACGGATCGTTACTCCTCACCGAACGCCTCCGGTCTGGGGCGCCGATCTACGACCAGCTACCACTCGCCCTGATGCCGAGCTCGCCGCCGAATCCGGGTACCCAGGTCACCGCAATCTCCGAGTGGGGTAGTGAGCTGCTCGATGCCTATCCGCAGTTGATGCCGAACGCGGCTCTCGACGTCCTTCGGCGGGTGCCGCCACGCGGCCGTGTCGATGACCCCTCGACCGCAGCCGGCACCATCGCCGAGCGGATGCGTGACGCCCTGCTCGCCCTCGACCACTCCTTCCTCGCGGTGCAAGGCCCGCCCGGCACCGGCAAGACCTGGAACGGCGCTCGGGTGATCGCCGACCTCGCGCAGAACCATGGCTGGCGGGTCGGAGTGGTCGCACAGTCTCACGCGACGGTGGAGAATATGCTCGCCGCGGTGGTGGCAGCGGGTCTCGACCCGGCCCGCGTCGGCAAGAAGCCGCGGGCGGGCGCGGAGTCCGATAACACGACCTGGACCAGGCTTACCGATTCGACTCTCGGCGAGTTCACCGACGGGCCGGGATTCGTCGTCGGCGGCACCGCCTGGTTATTCAGCAACGCGGCGCGCATCCCGCGCGGATCGCTCGACCTGTTGGTGATCGATGAGGCCGGTCAGTATTCGCTCGCCGCCACGATCGCAGCCTCGGTCTCTGCGACCCGCCTGCTGCTGCTCGGTGACCCCCAACAACTCCCTCAGGTGAGCCAGGGCATTCATCCGGAGCCGGTGGATGTCTCGGCTCTCGGCTGGCTCAGCAACGGTCACGACGTGCTCCCGCCCGAGTTCGGCTTTTTCCTCGACGTGAGCCACCGCATGCATCCGGCACTCTGCAAACCCGTGTCTGAACTCTCGTACGAGGGTCGCCTGCATTCGATGCCATCGGACCGCGTGCTCGCTGGCATCGCGCCCGGCCTGCACCCCGTGCCGGTTGCCGCGCCCGACAATTCCACCTCCTCGACCGAGGAAGCGGATGCCGTGCTCGCGATTGTGCGCGACGTGATCGGTCGTGCCTGGACCTCTGCGGGCCGTACTTCAGCGCTCACGCCCGACAACGTGATTGTGGTGGCCCCGTACAACACCCAGGTGCAGCTGTTGCGCGCGACCCTCGACGCGGCAGGGTTCGAAAGCGTGCCGGTGGGGACGGTGGATAAGTTTCAAGGTCGCGAAGCAGCGGTCTCCATCGTGTCCCTTGCCGCCTCGTCGGCCGCAGATGCGCCACGAGGCCTGGAGTTTTTACTCCTGGCCAACCGCCTCAACGTGGCAATCTCCCGGGCACAATGGGCCGCTTGGCTGGTGTACTCGCCGACGATCACAGACTCTCTCCCCACGAACATCGAGGCACTTGCCCGGTTGAGCGCATTTATCCGGCTGGTAGACCCGGAGAATGACCGGGAAATGTGACCTAGAAAACCGCACGAAGCCCTGGCTAGGGCTTCGTGCGGTGCTGACGTCAGTCGTGCCGTTCGGTGCGATCCTTGTCCGTTTCAGACAGGTCAGAATCGGTGTACTCGCCCTCTTCGCTATGTCCCGCTGCGCGATCCGGGGTGTGCGATCCATCCTTGAATTCCTCGTCGGTGAATTTACCGTCGGGCTCGCGTGCCGTTCCGGTGCTGTCTGCGCTGTCAGTCATTCTTCCTCCTTGTTTTTTCGATACCTTGCTTACCGGGGTGGTCGTCGATTCAGCGTCTGATTGCTGAGCGGGGAAAGGGCTCACCTCGGCCACCTTTCCCGTGGGAGCGCTGAAGTCTGCGTCGGCCGGGAGTTCGCCATCGCCATACACTCCGTCGGCACGAGAAGATTGCGTCATAGGCGTTCCTCTCCTTGATGACCGCGATGGCACCACCGCACTTCCAACGATAGACAGACGCCGGGCGATTACTACCCCCCACAGCCGAATCGGACGGCACCACGACGACCAGGTCAGCTTTCTTATAGGAGATTCGTGTCGTCTCGACCGCGCGCGCCCCCTAGGCTTTTGCGGTGGCCTCCGATTGGTGTGCCCGGTGGGCGAGTCGAGCGGGATCTACGTGATCAGAGTCATCAGCTACAACCTGCGCAAGAACCATGCGAGCGGCGAACTCGCCGAACTCGTGCAGAAATTCAGCCCGGATGTGCTCTGCCTGCAGGAATGCGATACGACCGACCTGCCCGTCGATGTCGGCCATCTCCGTCTTGCCGACTCCACCAAGCGAAACAGGCTCGGGCTGGCCATCTACTTTCGCACTGACCGCTTCAGCGCTCGGGAGACCCAGGCCTTCGCCCTCAAGAAATCCCTGCACGATCACGTGCTCAAACCCGCTCACGAGCGACTGATCGGCACCCGTCTCATCGACCACGAGACTGACCGGGAGCTCGTAGTGGCGTCCTTTCATGCTGCACCTCTCACAGCCCGCAACTCGCTTCGACGGGAGCAGATCCGTGCAGCCCACGAGCTGCTGCTCACGCTCGGCCACGGGCTGCCAACCCTCATGGTCGGCGACTACAACTACCCCCTGTTTCACACGAACCTTACCCAGAGGGTCAACGAATCGGGTTACGATCTGTCACTGAGCGACCGCCGCACGTACACCCGGTACAAATTCTTCCGCGGACACTTCGACTTTGCGACATCGGTCGGACTCGGCATCGACAGTGTTGAGACTCTTGATCGCGGGGCATCCGACCACATGCCCATCATGGTGAGCGCGTCCTACCGCGAGGATGCCGTCGCTGCCGCCTGATCGCGCCGACTTGCAGCACTAAGCATGTCGCGGCGTTGAGCGCAAGCCCTTTGACGATTGGGTCAGGAGCAGGTTGTCTAGGGGTAGCGCCGATCCAGGCGCCTCAATTCTCGCGTCGGCGGAGGCACTCCAATGCACTATTCACACCAAGCGCAATTGAGCGAAATCACCGGATTGCCGGTACTGGGTGAGACTTCGGTCACATTCTGGACAAGCAACGCACCGCATATCATCGCGGCCCGGGATGACGCGGGGTGGAGCCTGCTCGAGTCCACCGGTTCGCTCGTTGGCGAGTTCGTCTCGGACAACGGCGGATTCACGATCGTCAGCGATGACGGCGACGCAGTGGAGAGTTTTGACAACTGGCGGTCTGCTGTGCGCCACATCCTGCGCCGGGGTCTGCGCGCCGCCTAAACTGCTGCGTCCGGGATCTACTACGACCGGACCTGACGCGCTGCGCGTTTCACGGCTTCCAGACCATGAGCACCACGACCGCCACGAGAAGCAGGCTGGCCGTGCCGGATCCTCCGGCGATGGCACCGTAGCCGTCGGGCGACGAGGTGGTGCCCGTGCCGTCCGCACCGGTCGACGCCTTGACGCCAGCGGCCGCTCGTTTCATGGCTGGCACCGTCACGAACAGGTTGACGGCGAGGGCGACTACGTACAGGATTATCGACCACACGATCCACCCCGACACGAGGGACCAATGTTCTTTCGGGTCGCTCATGCCGAGCACGGCGAAGCCGAACAGGAGGACAATGAGTGAGAGCAGCGAGAAAGTGGATGTCGCCTTGGCTAGCGCGAGCACCTGGGCGCCATTGCGAGCCCGCGCAGCCCGCATTGCGGTCATCGGCAGAATCGCCATCGGACCAACGATGAAAACGGCCGCGACCACGTGCAAAACGGCGAATAGGGTATCCATGATGACCTCTCGTAAGCGTAATCAGTCGGGGAGTGCCGCGCCCCGGCGGGCGCGAGCTGCAGAGGCACGGTTGCGCTAAATACGCCGGAGAGCACGCTGCTCCCGTGCGACCCGATGACAACGAGATCCGCCGCGACAGATTCCCGGGCCAACACGTCGACGGCCTTTCCTCTCAGCAGCACCATCTCGATTTTCGACCGGGGAGCAAGTTCGCCGAACCGGCCAGCGGCATGACCGAGCGCTCTCACCGCCTCGAGTCGTTGTGACGACTCGGTCACTGGCACGGCAGATTCGTCGATCGTCATGAGGCGAACATTCAGGTCGGTATTCGCCGCGCGGGAGATGGTCCACTCGAGTGCTGCGGCACTGGCGACTCCGCCGTCGATGGCGAGAACGATTCTCTCGGGCATTGCCGGCGTCCTCTCCGTCTGCGAGTGCCTGCTCGAACAGCGGGTGCGCTTACTCAGAATGCCGAATTCGAACCGCACTCCCCGGGACCAAAGACCCTCCTAGAAAACCGAAGAGTCCAGAGGTACGAGCTCCTCAGCCGCCGACCGCAGCAGGGTGGAACAGCCCTGGAGGTCTGCCTCCGTCACGTCTTTCGTCACGACCGCCAAGGCCGCATCGAATTCGCGGTAGATCTGCTTCATGACCTCATCGCCCGACGGCGTGAGTTCGAGAAGAAGGCTGCGTCGGTCGTTCGGATGGTCAACGCGACGCATCAGCGCGGCGTCGACTAGGCGAGTTGAGATCGCGGTGACAGCGCCGGTCGTCATTTGCATGGAGTCGGCCAGCTCCTTTGGCGTGATACTCCCGGCTTCCGCCACCCGCGACAGGGCACGCAGTTCGCTTCCGGTGACACCGGCTTCCTTCGCGATTCGGTGACGGTTGCTGTCCAGCGCTCGCATGAAGATGAGAGCTGCAGCAGGAAACCCGCCGAGAGAGTGGGCTGAGCCAAATTTCTCGTACATAAAACCCCTTCATCCAGTCGAATAGGAACCGCAGGATCGACTCGTTCCAATGACTCGATCATCACGGTCTATTTCTTCACACCCTCGATGGCATCCCTTCGAGATATTCGACCGGCGCTGGATCGCTCCCACCACCGACCGACACTTCAACAATACGACCGAGTCATAACTGATGCTCCCATCGCACCACCCCCAGCGCATCATCCGTAGTGAGGGTATCGAAACTGTGAAAGGTGCGAACGAGCGGACCGAGCCCGACCGGACACGGCGACCGCCGATGTTCGGGATTTTTGGAGGACGAGGGCGGATCTCGGGGACTATCCCGACGACAGCCACTCGCGCGGCCCGTGGCGCTCCCGAAATACGAGTCGAGGTGTTCAGGCACCCGCGGACGCCCTTCCTTGGCAAGTAGGACAAGCGAAGGTGTTCCCTCAGCCCGTGGCCAGTGCGGCGGAAAGCCCCGGGGTCGCTGTCATCGCGCCGTCCCGTGCCACGGTGAGCACGTCGACAGACCAGCGCCCGACGATAGTCGCGAGCGTACTCGGCCCGCCCGCGATGATTGCAGTGGCGAGCACATCCGCCGTCTCGATGTCGTCGGCAACGACGGTCGCCTGCACATAGGTGCGATCGAGCGCGCTGGCGGACCAGATGTGATCTCCGCGCTCGGCGCTTCCCGAGGTGGCAACCGCGTGACGTGAGCCGGTCAGGGAGATCGCGAAGAGGAGAGCGGAACGGTCGGCAGGGTCCACCACACCGACGCGCCAGGCCGCCCCGTCTGGCTGGTAGCCGGCGGAAAGCACGTCCCCGCCGACATTGAGGCACCAGTCTAAGAACCCGCCGCGGAACAACTCGTCTGCCGCGGCCTGCATGGCGAGCGCCTTCACGGTGCCATTGAGATCGACCGTGCCATCCGGACGATGTGGCGTGAATGCTCCGCCGGTCTCGTCCCGCCAGCGCAGGGATGCCGCGTATGACGACCTCAGCTCCTCGCTCGAGGCGGTGAGCGCGAGCTCTCCCCGCGCGACCAGTGAAAGCTCCGAGTCCGGGCGGTAGAGGCTGAACCGCTCGTCGAAGTCCGCGAAGCACTGAATGACCGCCTCGACCGCATCCGCTGCGCCCTTCCCCTCCGGAAGCGTGAGGGACACGACGGTGCCCATGGCCTCGAAAACATGGGGCGTCACGGTGTCAGATACCCGCCTGGTCCAGTGCGGACTGTAGCGAGGAGAGGTAGGCGTCACTCGTGTAGGTCGCGCCGCCCACGGTCGACACCCGGGCGGACTGGGAGCTGAGCACCTCCGACCGGAGAATGGGGGCGGCGCTGTTGCTGATCTGCACCGACCTGCCGCCGTCGTCGGTGAGATGAAGGGCCTTCACATCGGTGATTTTGCCGTTCGCCACCACGACCTGCACCTGCACGCTTCCGTACTGGGTACTCACACTGTTACCAGTGAAGGTTCCACCGGGCGCCGCAGGTGCCGCGGGCGCTGCTGGTGCGGTTGGCGCCGCCGGCGCTGCAGATACAGAGGGTGTTGGCGCGGGGCTGGTAGCCCGTGCAGTGGCCGCGCTGTTGCTACCGGCCGTACCCGAAGACGAGTGCACCGCCGTGATGGCGGCGGAGCCGGCCTGCCAGCCAACGATGAGGATGGCGACGGAGGCGAAGATGCCGCTGAGTGTTGCGCGCGTTCTCACCAGTCAAACCTTTCTGTGTGGAGCTGATGCTCGGGGATTCCGGCTCGGCGCGCGTCGATCTCCACGAGGTCGAGCCATGCGGTCGGGCCGCAGATGTAGAGGTCAGAGACCTTCAAATCGGGGAAAACACTCCGCAGTGTGACGCCGCGGGAAGAATCGGCCTGCGGCATCCAGCCCGGTCCGGTGAGTGCACGCTTGCCAACCATCGTGTACACGCGGGCTCCCTTTTTGCGGGCGAGATCTGCGATTTCGTCCCAGAGGTAGGTTTCCTCTCCGGTCGAGGCGCGAAGCAGAATCGTGGTCTCCCCGGGTTGCACCCGGGAGTCTTCGAGAAACGCGCGCACCGGAGTGATCCCGATGCCGGCCACGACGATGGCGAGTTTGGGGGCGGTTCGGCCTGCATCCGTAAACATGCCGTATGGACCCTCGAACGATACCCGGGTGCCCGGGCGAACCGCACTGATTGCACTGCTACCGGTGCCGAGGTCACGCACTGTGATTCGGGCGGTAGTCCCGGTCGGCACTGAAGAAAGCGAGATGGGGTGCGAATGCCACCAGGTGCGCCCGGTCCAAAACCGCCAAACGAAAAACTGGCCGCCGGCGGATTCGAGCGAGCGAAGGTTACGACCGGAGAAGTGGATCGACACCACGCCGGGCGCGACGCTCTCAACCCGATCGACCCGCAGGCGATGGCGGATGGTCGAGACCACCGGCTCGACGAATCGGTAGGTGGCAATGGACCCGAATGCAAGCACGTAGAGAGCGATCCAGTAGACCCGCTCGACGCTCCCGTTCGAGAGGATGCCTCCCACGCTCAGCTGGTGGGGAACGGCCACGAGAACCGCCGCATAGCTGAGCAGGTGCACGAGGTGCCACCCCTCGTAGCTGAACCGGCGACGCACCGCCACCAGGGAGGTGATGACCACGACAACCAGCAGGCCGAGCCCGATGAAGGCCAACGGCATATCGGGAATGGCAAGGAGCGGGCCGATCTCGGCGAACGGGTTGATGCCGGAGCTCAGGCCATATCCGGTGAGGAGAAGAATGGCATGACCGATGAGCAGGTAGAGGGCGGGCTTACCAAGCGAACGGTGCACGGCGATGGCTCGGTCGTGCCCGACCGTGCGGTCGATGATCGGGATCCGGGCGGCGAGCACGATCATCACCAGGATGAAGTCCGTCCCGATGAGGCCGGCGATGATCCCCGTGCTCGTGACCGCATCCGCAATGGTGCTGAATTTTGAGGCACCGCCGGTGGCGAGAAAGAGCGCGGCGGCGGCCGCCCCTGAGGCCCACAGGGAGGTGACCAGGATGTCTGCGATGCGGGCACGGCGGCGGTACTGCTTACGCCGATCCGGAGCAGCCGCTCGCGACCGCCCCGAAATGACCGGAGGTCGGGAGGTGGTGTTCGCTGACATGACTACAGCCTCTGGGAACTTTCTATGGTCTTGCCGTGAAGGAGACACCCCGCCCGCGTGAGTTCTCACATCTTTGGGATCGACACCGTCGCAACCAGCCCGCCGCCCGTGTTCTGCACCTGCACAGTGCCATTCGCGGCGAGCGTGATCGCTCGCACGAGGGCGAGGCCGAGACCGCTTCCCCCGGTGCTCGCCGTTCGCGAATTGTCGGCACGGGAGAACCGGTCGAAAGCGTGCGGCAGGAACGTCTCATCCATTCCCGGGCCCGAATCGGTGACCCGAAGCACGATCTTTCCGGGCTCCTCCGTGAGGTCGGCATCCACCGATCCACCCGGCGAAATCACCGCCACGCTGTTGGCGAGCAGGTTATCGGCGAGCCGCGCGAAATTCTCCCCGCTGATCGCAAAGCGCGCTCGGTCATCGACCGGGGAGACGAGCGAGACGGTGAAGCCGACCTCCGCATCGTTCGCGAGCCCGATCAGGCGAGCCCGGTCGATGCAGCCCATAAGCTCGGAGACCAGGTCATCGGCGGAGCACGGCCGGACCGGCACTGCTTGCGCATCAAGACGTGAGAGTTCGAGAAGATTGGTCGCGAGCGACGAGAGCCTGGCTACCGAGCGCTCTGCCGCGATCACCTGAGCGGCGAGTGCTGCAGCATCGTCGAAGTCGTCGTGGGCGAGCTCGAGCTGGGTCTTGAGCGCGGAGAGCGGCGTGCGCAGCTCGTGGGCGGCATCCGACACCACCTGCTTCTCCCGTGCGCTCGAGGCGCGAACCCGACCGAGAAAAGCGTTGAGCGTCATGGCGAGCTCCGAGAGTTCGTCCTTCGCCCGGGCGACCGGGAGCACCGAGGTCGGATCCATTCCCAGGGACTCGGCCTTCTGGCGCATGCGTCGTACCGGTCTCAATGCGGCCGAGGCGAGCAACCAGGAGGCGAATCCGAACGCGACGAGCAACACGATTCCTCCGAGGACGAACGCGATGTCAAGACTCCGCATCGCCAACAGGCTCGATGCGGTGCTGCGGGCGGCCCACAGCGACCACTCGCCGGTGGTGGTCTTGACAAGCCTGCCGACCACGACGAACGCGGTCCCGTCCTCACCAGAGCTGAAAGTTTCGTTGCGGCCGTCACGATGCTCGACGACTCGGTGGATGTGGCGGGGCAGAGTGTCGAGCTTCACCTGGCCGCTGGGGTCACGAATTGAGACGAGCAGGCCCTTGCCGGAGTCATCCACGAGTCCCGAAGGATTCGCGACGACCTCTAACGCGTAGGAGTCCAGGTCGGCCCGAGCGAGAGTGGCGTCGGCGGCTAAGAGAATCGAGACGACCTGGGCGTGTGCCGCCATCATCGCGATGGCGAAGATCACCGCAGCGACGAGAACACTGCCGATCGTGATCCGGGCACGGATGGTGAGTCGCCCGAGCATTGCTAGGCCGCGTCGGCGACGAGGCAATAGCCCGAGCCGCGCACTGTCACGATTCTCACACCCGCATCCACCGGATCGAGCTTACGGCGCACGTAGCGCACGTACTGGTCCACGATCGTCGGATCGATGTGACGGGTGGTGCCCCACACCTCGTGCAGGATATCGCTGCGGGAGACGGTCTCGCCCGACCGCGATACGAGATATCGCAGCAGCGAGAATTCCTTCGTACTGAGGGAAAGCGGCTTGTCCTGGACGGATGCGCGAACGCTCGCGGTGTCGAGGGCGAGCGTCCCGAGGCGCAATACGGGCTTGGGAGTGGAGGCCTCGCGGCGCACCAGTGCGCGGATGCGGGCACTGAACTCGGCGAAGGCGAACGGTTTGGTGAGATAGTCATCCGCGCCAGAATCAAGACCGAAGACCCGATCCTCGACGGCATCGCGCGCGGTGATGAGCAGAATCGGCAGCGTGCTACCGTGCTGCCGGAGGTGGCGGCAGACCTCGAAGCCGGTCATCTCTGGCATCATCACATCGATGGCCGCTGCGTCGAAGTCGGAATTGGCCACGGCGATGAGGGCATCCATACCGTTGGTCACCAGGGTGATGTCATAACCCTCGCCAGTGAGGCCCCGCGCGATGAGCGATCCCATCGCGTCGTCATCCTCGACGACGAGGATGCGCGTGAGGCCGGGCCCCGCGACGCTAGACAATGCCGGTCGTGCCGAGAAGTGCACCGATCGTGAAGGTCGCGATGAGCGCGAGCGCGCCCCCGATCACGACTCGAGAGGCCGCGCGCACTCGGCCGGCGCCGCCGAGGTGGGCGCTGATCAGTCCGGTCGCGGCGAGCGCAAGAAGTACGACGACGAAGGTTACCGGCACCCGGAATTGCTCGGGGGGTAACAGGATCGCGAGCAGAGGCACGATTCCGCCGAGGAGAAAAGCGGCCGCGGAGGCGAACGTTGCATGCCAGGGACTGACCACGTCGTTCTGGTCGATGTTCAGCTCGATGGAGAGATGGGCGGCGAGCGCGTCGTGGGCGGTGAGCTCGGTCGCAACGGTGAGCGCGGTCTCCCGGCTGAGGCCCTTCGCCTGGTAGAGGCCGGCGAGTTCGGCGAGTTCCTCATCCGGCGTCTCCTCGAGTTCGCGGCGCTCTTTCTCGATGAGAGCATGTTCACTGTCCCGCTGGCCACTGACCGACACATACTCTCCGAGTGCCATCGAGATCATGCCTCCGACGAGGGCGGCAAGACCGGCCGTGAGGATGGGGGCGGTCGCAGTGGTGGCGCCCGCAACACCGACGCCGATTGCGGCCACCGAGACGATGCCGTCGTTGGCGCCGAGCACCCCGGCGCGCAGCCAGTTGAGCCTCTGGGCGACACCGCCCATGTGTGGTTCATTGGCCTGCTGGTTCGGGGCGATCTCGTAGGTCATGGTTCTATAGAACTCCCTTTGCGGCGGGATTTCCACGAAGGACAGGCTCGCCTATTGCTGGGGATTTGCCGGTCTGTCCAGACGGAGTCGCACGAACCGGTAACGCACGCCAGTCACGGAAACGGCAGGTTGAGCCTGTGATTTAATCAAGAAGCACTCTCCTCGCCGGACAGCGCGCATCGGATTGGAGCCGCGGTGACCCCTCTTGTCACGATGATCGCCGTCGCACTTCTCGCCGCGCTGACCCTCGGTGTCGTGCTCGCCCTCCGACTCGAGCATCCGTGGCTGCAACCGTGGGCGCTCCTGCGCGCGGTCGTGCAGTTGGGCATTCTCAGCCTGATCCTCAACGGGGTGATCAGTAATCGCTGGTGGGTCGCCATCTTTCTCACCGTGATGGTTGCGGCGGCCACCTGGGTTATCTTCCGACGACTGCGGGTGGCGCCGCGCTACCTTCCCGCCCTCGCCGGCACGGTGATCGGGGCATCCGCGGTTCCCCTCGTTGTCGTGTTCGCCACCGGGGCGGTGGATTTCAGTCCGCGTTACCTGCTCGCTCTTGGCGGCATCGTGATCGGCAACACGATGACGGTGTGTACCCTGACCGGTCGCTCGCTCGGCTCTCTCTTTCTCTCGCAGCGTGACGAGATGGAAGCGTGGCTTTCTCTCGGCGCCACACCGCGCCGGTCCGCACTGCGAGCGGTGCGTTCGGCGGCGTCCACGGCTCTCATTCCTTCCACCGACCAGACCCGCACCACCGGTATCGTCACCCTGCCCGGAGCCTTCGTCGGTGCAGTGTTCGCGGGAGCATCGCCGATCCAAGCGGCTCAGTTCCAGATCGTGGTGCTCGCGGCCATCCTTGCTGCCGGGGCACTATCGGCGGCCTCATTCAGCGGTATCTTTGGCGCTCCCGAGGTGTTACCGCTCGACGAGCGCCCCCTCGGGGAAAGCCGATCCCGTTCTTATTCCGGCGCGAGCAAATCCGCGGAGAAGTCCCAAATCGGGTCTTAGGTCCCTAGGTTCGCGAGCTCGCCAGGGCGTGGAATGGTGTCATGCAACAGATGACCGGAACCTCAGCTACCCAGCCTTCTCACTTCGTCGCCCAACCCGACGGGGCTCGCTACGAAGCGGACGATCTCACCCACACTGCCGCGGGTGCGATCACGACCGCCTCCACGGAACGTCCGACCCTCACCGAGCCGATGCGGAAGGGACGAATAGTCGTCGGAGTGGACGGATCCGAGCCATCCCTCCGCGCCCTTGCTCAGGCCGTGAGCCTTGCGAGTTCCCTCAACACCACGGTGCAGATCGTCACCACCTGGAAGTACTTTGCCGCGTACGCCGACATCAGCATTTCTGAATGGTCGCCCGAACAGGACGCGACAGATAACATGAACGACGCCATGGTTCGCCAGTTCGGAGCCGAACTCCCGGGATGGGTGAGCAGCAGCTCCCTCGAAGGGAATGCAGCCCAGCGCCTCATCGACGCGAGCGACGGCGCTGAGATGCTCGTCGTCGGCAGCCGCGGCCACGGGGGAGTGGTGGGACTACTTCTCGGATCGGTGAGTTCTGCCTGCGCTGAAAAGGCCCACTGCCCGGTGCTTGTCGTTCATTGACAAAACCGGAATAGAGCCCGAGCGCTGGAGCGCTTCACCTCGGCAGTCTCGCATTCGCAAAGACCCGCGCCCATTGGTTTCGGTCGGCACGACGCGCACGTCATTGACATCCATGTTCCTCAGCGATCGTCTCCGGTGTGTGTGTGGATGGCCGGGCCTTCGGGGAAGGTCCAGTCAGGAGTTTCGAGCCGAACCCGGTGCGAGACGAGATCCGCGGGTATGGGCGTGTGGGAGATCACGATCACGGTGCGCTGGTCGTCGCCCGTGTCATCCCCGGCGACCGTGAGGATGTCGCGCATCAGCTGGGTAGCGAGCTCGGGATCCACGTTGGCTGTCGGCTCGTCGAACACAATCACCGGGAAGTTCGCGAGCAGGGCCCTGGCCAGGGCGAGGCGCTGAGCCTGCCCGCCGGAGACGAGCGCACCGCCGTCGCCCACGCGGGCAGACAGACCGCCGCGCTCCCGCATCCAGTCGGCGAGTCCGACCCTGGCGAGCACCGCCACGAGTTGCTCATCGGTCGCGGAATCGTGTGCAAACAGGAGATTCTGGCGGATGTCTTCGTCGAACAGGTACGGCGACTGCTCGCAGAGGCCCACGATGTCGCGCACAGAGTCGCCCGACAGCTGCCTGGACTCGACACCACCGATGCGGTAGCTGCCGGTGTAGTCAAGGAAGCGCACCAGAACATGCGCGAGGGTCGTCTTCCCGGAGCCCGACACACCCTCGACGACGACACGGTCACCGCGGCGCAGGCTGAGGTTGAGGCCGCTGAAAGCGGTACCGGATTCACCGGGCCAGCACGCACCGACGTCAGTCAGCTGAAGCACCGGCACCGACTCGGCACGAGGGCCGGTCTGTGGCGCGGGGCTGGGCTGTGGCGCGGGGCCGGAGCGAGGCGCAGCGGGCTCGGTCGGTATCTCTCTTGAGATGTTCGTGGGAGTCGCATCCGCCACCCGCCGAGCGCTCGCGTACACCTGCCTGAACGCTCCGAGAGCGAGCGGAGCGCTGGCGACGACCTCGAAGACCGCCAGGGGAATGAGAGCAATCACCGTGAGGGCGGGTCCTTCCAGTCCGTGCCCGAGCGCCGAGACACCGACAAGCAGCGCGGCGGCAGACGCGAGGGTGGCGAGAGCGGCCAGGATGGCGGAGGTTGCTCCGGCACCACCGGCACGGGCGAGAGTGGCAACGCGAAGGCGGTGGTCTGCGGCCTCCACCCGGGCGATCCGCCCCGCAAGGGCGTCGAAGGCGACGAGCACATCGATGTTCGATACGTAGTCGAGCAGCTGGTCCGCGAGAGCACCTCGAAGCGGAGCGATTGATCGTTCTGCCCGTCCGGCGATCGCCGACTGCACGAGGGTTGCAGCGCCGAACGCCAACAGGAGCGCCACCGCGAGTGCGACACCGGCGGACGGCAGGACGATGCTGACGCCCACCACGCTGAGCACGGCGGTGACAACTGTCACCAGCAGCGGCTGCACGACTCGCAGCGGCATGTTCTGCAGTTCATCGACATCGTTCACCAGTCGGGCGAGCAAGTCGCCACGCCCGGCTCCACGCGCACTGCCGCGCAGTCCGTCAGGTGCGAGCGGCACCAGCCGCCGATAGATCCCGACCCGTAGCGCCGAGAGCTGGCGGAACGCCGCATCGTGGCTGCTGAGTCGCTCGACATAGCGAGCGGAGCCGCGAAGCAGCGCAAACGCACGAACGCCCACGATCGCCGCGCCGAGGAAGAGGATGGGCGGATGCTCCGCCGCGCGGGTAATCAGCCAGGCCGATGTCGCGAGAAGGCCCACCGAACTGAGCGCGGAAATCACTCCGAAGAACACCCCGGGCATGAAGCGGCCCAGGGGCGGCTGGGCGAGGCGGAGAACGGCCACAGTGGGTGAATCTGCGTTCATTCGGATGTCAGAAGTGATGTCAGAAGTGATGTCAGACACGGAGCGCGACCCCCAGTTCGATGTTTTCGTCCGCAGCGGCGATGATCGCCGGGCGATGGCTCACGACGAGCACGGTGTGGCCTTCGTCGGCGAGTCGGCGGAGTCCGCGGAGTAATTGTGCTTCAGCCCGGGAATCGAGAGCGGCGCTGGGTTCGTCAAAGACCAGAACGGGACAGAATCGGTCGATTCCGCGGTAGATCGCTCGGGCGGCAACCACCCGCGCGGCCTGCCCACCGGACAGTCCGCTGCCTGTCACACTCACCGGCAATTCCGGGTCGAGAGAGCCGAGAGCGGCCAGGGCGAGCGCTCGGCGTACGAGCGTGACATCCGGCTGCAGCGCACCGAGCGCCACGTTGCTGGCGATGGTGCCCTCGAGCAGCGGTGCTTCCTGTCCCGCCCACGCCGTCCGGGACCGGCGATCGTCGACCGCAGCGGCACCACCGATTTCGATCGTCCCGTCGAAGGGCACGAAGCCGAGGAGTGCGGCCACAAGCGAGGATTTGCCCGATCCACTCGGACCGGCCAAAACAGTCAACCGACCGGGACGAATCACCGCGGAGAAGCGGTCGACTGCAACCCTGCCCTCGTGGCGCACGCTCACCTCGGTGAAGCGCAGCTCACTTCGAATGAGCGACGTCGCCCGTCCGCCCAGTGCCTCGGCCTCTCGCGTCACCGCCTGGGCAGCATCAAGGATTTCGAAAATGTCTTCCGCGGCGGCGATGCCATCCGCGGCCGCGTGAAAGTTCGCTCCCACCTGGCGAAGCGGGAGGAATGCCTCCGGTGCGAGCAGCAGCACGAAAAGTCCAACCGCAAGGCCGAGGCTTCCGTCTATCAGCCGCAACCCAACGGAAACCGCCACCAGAGCCACCGAGAGGCTCCCGATCAGCTCGAGGGTAAAGCCGCTGAGAAACGAAATGCGAAGCACTTTCATCGTCTCGATGCGGTACGACTCGGTGAGCGACTCGATGCGCGCTGCCTGGCGATGCTGTCGGCCGAAAATCTTGAGAGTGGCGAGTCCGCCAACCACATCGAGAAACCGGCTTGATAACTGCGCGAGCACCAGCCACTGTCGCCTCTGTACCGCCCGGGTCGCCAGCCCGATCAAGATCATGAAGATCGGGATCAGCGGCAACGCGATGACCACGAGGATGCCGCTGGTCACGTCCTCGAGGAAGATTACGACGATCACGAGCGGAGTGGCGATCGCGGTGAGAATGAGCTGGGGGAGGAAGAGCGAGAAGTAGCCGTCGAGGGCATCAAGCCCGGCCCCGGCGGTCGTCACGAGATCAACTCGGTTGCGTCCGTTGAGCCACCCGGGGCCGAGGCGGGCAAGCCCGGTGACGAGGCGCCGGCGCAACTGGCTTTTCACCACCGAAGCGCCGCGGGCCGACGCGACATCCATCACCCAGATCGTGGCCGCCCGCAGGATTCCCACCCCGGCCAGGGTCATGATGTCGGGGAGTAATTCGGTGAATGACCTCCCAGCGATCGCTCCCACGATCGCCTGTGAGAGCACCAAGCAGAACGCAACAGTCGCGATCGTCTTCACGATCCCCAGTAGGACGCCAACGCCGAAGAAGGTGCGCGCCGCGGCCGCATAACGCAGCAGCCGGGGATCAAGCGGACGCATCGACTCAGCGACCGAGCACTGGTGCCGATGCGGACGGGGAGTCGGCAAGCGGCTGCGTGTCCTCTGGGATCGATGCACGGGTGATGCGCTTGCGGAACACCCAGTACGTGTAGGCCTGGTAGGCGAGCACGAAGGGCAGCACCGCCAAGGCGACCCAACTCATCACCGTGAGGGTGTACGGAGTGCTCGACGCGTTCGCGATCGTGAGGCTGTTGGCCACGTCATTGCTCGCCGGCATCACGTCGGGGAAAAGTGCCGCGAAGAGACTCGCGACCGCGATGGCGATCGTGCCGGCCATGAGACCGAATGCGTAGCGCTCCCGTCCGCGGAGATTAGCGAAGAACGAACCGATCAGTAGCACCGCTGCCAACGTGGCGAGCAGCCAGGAAGCGACCTGACCGTGCGCGAGGTTGGTCCACAGGAGGAAGACCGCAGCGACGAGGATCGTAATCGCACCCGACCGCACGGCGAGTCTCCGCGCCCGCAGTCGCAGGTCACCGTCCGTCTTCAGCGAGATGAACACCACGCCGTGGGTAAAGAACAGCATGAGCGTCGTGAGCCCGCCGAGCAGTGCGTAGGGGTTGAGAAGGTCGAACAGCGTTCCGGTGTAGTTGTGGCCGACATTGAGCGGAACACCCTGCACAATATTGGCGAACGCCACTCCCCACAGCAGTGCCGGCACAGCCGACCCCACCACGATCATGCCGTCGAACCATTTCTTCCAGCGCGATTCCGGCCGGTGGTGGCGATATTCGAAGGAGACACCACGAGCGATCAGTGCGAGCAGGATGAGGAGAAGTGCGAGGTAGAAACCGCTGAACAGCGTGGCGTACCACTCCGGAAAGGCGGCGAACAGCGAAGCACCTGCCACAATCAGCCAGGTCTCGTTGAGGTCCCAGACCGGTCCGATGGTGTTGATCATGACGCGGCGATCGATCTCGTCCCGACCGAGAAAAGGCAGCGCCATCCCGACGCCGAAGTCGAAGCCGTCGAGCACAAAGTATCCGATGAAAAAGAAGCCGACAATCCAAAACCACAGAATATTGAGATCCATCACTTATTCCTCACGCTCTTAGTACACAGTCACTCGGGCGGTCGGGACTTCGGAGTCGTCGGTGACCGGCGCGCCCTCTGGTCCCTTCTGGGCGGCTCGCTTCAGGAGTCGGAATTCGACCACCGCGAGAATGCCGTAGACCAGCGTGAACGCAACTATCGAGATCAGCACGTCGAGACCGGTGAGGTTGGGCGAGACGCCGTCCTTGGTCTTGAGCAGGCTGAAGACGATCCAGGGCTGGCGGCCCATCTCGGTGAAGATCCAGCCGACGATCATTGCCGCGAGAGGCAGTGGGAACGCCCAGACCGCCACTCGCCAGACCCACGGGTTCTTCGGGAGGCGCCCCTTGCGCATCAGCCACAGGCCAGCGGCTGAGAGCAGCACGGAGAGCATGCCGAGCCCGATCATCCAGCGGAACGCCCAATAGGTGATCCAGACCACCGGCGCGTAGTTGCCGGGTCCGTAGAGCGTGCGGTACTGGGCCTGCAGGTCGTTGATCCCCTCGACGGTTCCGGTCAGCGTGTGCGTCGAAAGGAATGACAGCAGGTACGGGATGCGGATCGAGAACAGCTCGTTCACCCCGTCGGGCGTACCAAGAGTGAAGATCGAGAACGAGGCATCCGCCCCAGTCACCGTGTTGTAGGCGGCTTCGGCCGCGGCCATTTTCATTGGCTGCGTCTGCACCATCACGAGACCAAGCTGGTCGCCGGTGAGCACCGTGAGGATGCCGGCACCGATCATCGTCCAGAGGGCGAAGATCATCGCCGGTCGCATGGTGTCGAGATTCTGCCTGCGGGCGAGATGCCAGGCGGCGATGCAGATCACGAGCGCGGACGAGACCATGAACGAGGCAACGATGGTGTGCGGGAATGAGGCGAGGGAGACCTTGTTGGTCAATACCGCCCAAATATCGGTGAGCTCCGCCCGGCCACGTGCCTCGTTGATGCGGAATCCGACCGGATGCTGCATGAACGCGTTCGCCGCGAGGATGAAGTACGCCGAGAGGATAGTGCCAGCCGCCGTGATCCAGATGGTGGCGAGATGGATGCCTTTTGGCAGTTTGTCCCAGCCGAAGATCCACAACCCGATGAAGGTGGCCTCGAGGAAGAAGGCGAGTAGTCCCTCCATCGCAAGCGGAGCGCCGAAGACGTCCCCGACGAATCGAGAGTAGGTCGACCAGTTCATGCCGAACTGAAACTCCTGCACGATGCCGGTCACCACCCCCATCGCGAAGTTGATGAGAAAGATCTTGCCGAAGAACTGGGTGAGATGCAGGTACCTGACCTTCGCCGTTCGGTACCATGCCGTCTGGAATACCGCCGTGGTGGTGGCCATGCCGATCGTGATCGGAATGAACAGGAAGTGGTAGATCGTGGTGAGCCCGAACTGCCACTGCGACAGGACGAGGGGACTGAGGATGTCGTTCACTGGTATCTCCGGATCGGATGTGGCAGGGCTGTCATTTCGTTCGCCCGGCCAGTTCGGCTTCTGGGTGGCCCTCGGTGTCGCCGTGCACGACGAGCGTCGGGCCGGCGATGTTGAGCAGCACGTCGTGGCTCACCGGTCCAAGGGCCGCCATCTGCGCGCCGTGTCTTCGAGAGCTGCCGATCACGAGCAGTTCGGCAGACATCCCTGCGTCGACGAGAGCTTCCGCCGCGGGTCGACGCAGAGTGCGCGTGCGCACCAGTACCCCGCCTCCCGCGCTGTGAGCGAGGGCCACGGATTCGGACCCGAGCGTCTCCAATGCATCCCTGGCACGCTGCTCCGCGGCTCCGTCTTCCGCTTCAGAACCGTGCACGCTGGATGTCCAGGCGCGCAGCAGCACCAGCTCCTCGTGCACACGGTGTGCTTCGGTCGCGGCGAACCGCACGGCGGCGCGACCGGCAGCCGAGTCGTCGATACCGGCGACGATGCCATGACGCTCGGTTGTCGACCCTTCGGGGATCACGGCGACCGGGCACCAGGCCGTCGCGGCGAGCTGGAGGCTGCGTGAGCCGAAGGCGCGTCCGTGCAGGAAACCCGTCTTATGAGTTCCGATCACGACGAGGCCGACCTCCCTGGACGCGACGCCCAGTTCGACCATCGGATCACCGAGAAGTACGCGGGTACTCACCGTGACCGCGGAATCGATCGAACGGGCGTAGACCGCCTCCTTCTCCACGAGGGCGTAGGCGGAGGGGTGGAGTTCTGAGATCGACTGTTCGCCGATCATGCCCCACTCGTCATCGACGACGTGCACGAGCACGACGCAGGATCCCAGCGTCGCTGCCCGAAGTACCGCCCAGCGGATCGCCGCATGGCACGCCGAAGTACCGTCTACGCCGACAAGGATCATTTTGTCCATCGCACTGCCCCCGATTCTCTCTGGCCTCCAGCATGAAACGGTGCGGACGAAGTGATCGGGTCTAAAGTCCCGCGAACGTTTGCTCAGGCTCGCACCCCGACGCGCTACGCTCGAAAGTGCCGGCACGCGCGCTGACCCGGTCTCGAATCGGTGTCACTTGACCAGCGTCGGCAGGGGAATCACGTGGCGTCGCAGGACGAACCTCTCACCTTCCCCGATGAGCCGCGAGCCGAACTCGATCGTGCGCTCAGCGAACTTGTGGACCGCGCTCAGGATGTGCTCGCCACGCAGGGACGCCTGCGCGCTCTGCTCCGGGCGAATCTTGCCGTCGTGGAACACCTCGAGCTGCCCGTCGTCCTCGAGCGGATCGTGCAAGCCGCGGTGGACCTGGTGGGCTCCGAGTACGGCGCGCTCGGGGTGATCGCTCCCGGTGGCGGTCTCGAGCAGTTCATCCATGTCGGGATTCCTCCCGAACAGGCTCTCATCATCGGCCACCTCCCGGAGGGGCACGGCTTACTCGGTGCCCTCATCGACGACCCCCGTCCAATCCGACTCGAGCACCTCCACGACGACGCGCGGTCAAGCGGATTCCCGGCCGGCCATCCGGCGATGGAGAGCTTCCTCGGGGTGCCGATCCGGGTGCGCGACGTGGTCTATGGCAATCTCTACCTGAGCAACCAGGCTTCCGGGGCCTTCAGCAGTGAAGACGAACAGCTCGTCGAATCGCTCGCAGCCTCCGCCGGGTTCGCCATCGATAATGCCCGGCTGTTCGCCGAGACTCGTCGCCGACAGGCTTGGTCTGCTGCTTCCGCCGAGATCACCGCCGCGATGCTCTCCTCCGACCGGTCGGACTCTCTCTCCACCCTGGTGAGCCGCGTGCTCGTGCTCGCCGAGAGCGACCTCGTCTGCATGATCCTTCCCCACTCGACCGCCGACACGCTGGTTGTGGAGATCGCTCGCGGCGACGGCGAGGCCGATCTCGTCGGTCGACGCTTCCCCTCGGCCGGCACTCTTGCCGGCAGCGTTCTCGAGGGTAAGCAGCCCCGCCTCGTCGGGGGCGGAAGCCCCGATTCCGAGCTCTTCTCGACCGAGAACCCGCTCGGCCCGATGATGGCTGTTCCCCTCATTTCCTCCGGCCGGGCCGAGGGTGTGTTACTGGTCGCGCGCATGGCGGGAGGTCTCTGCTTCGCTCCGTCCGATCTCGAGATGGCCGCGGACTTCGCCGGGCAGGCGAGCCTTGCCATGCAGCTCGCCCGCGCCCGGGCGTCCGAACAGCGGATGCTGCTGCTCGAGGATCGCGGACGGATCGCGCGCGACCTGCACGACCACGTCATCCAGCAGCTTTTCGGCACCGGTCTCGAACTGCAGAGCGTCGCCGGATCGATCGAATCGGAGGTCGATCGGGAGCGGATCCTCCAGTCGGTGAGCCACCTCGACTCCGCCGTCACCCAGATTCGCACGGTGATCTTCGCCCTCTCCGCTCGCGAAGATACCCGTGATTCTGTGCGGCACCGCATCATCGACCTGGCCAACGACATCAGCTCTGGACTGCAGAAGAGCCCGACAGTCGCTTTCACCGGTCCGGTCGACCTCGTCGTTACCAGTGGACTCGCCGATGACGTCGTAGCGGTGACCCGCGAAGCACTGGCGAACGCTGCGAAGCATGCCAGCGCGGAGCAGACCGCAGTAACGCTCGACGTCGGGGATGGCATGATCCACCTGGTGATCTCCGACAACGGGGGAGGAATCACCGACACGTCCCGTCGCAGCGGGCTGGCTAACCTCGAGGCCAGGGCGATTAATCGCGGCGGATCGTTCGTCGTGGATTCCAGCGCCGAGGGCACCCGGCTTTACTGGAGCGTCCCGATGGACAGCAGTGACGAAGACGGAACGGAGGCCTCATGATCCGGGTCTTCCTTGTCGACGATCACGAGATCGTGCGGCGCGGAATCGCGGAACTGCTCGGTACAGAGCATGACATCGAGGTAATCGGTGAAGCGGGCACCGCGGCGCAGGCCCGGTCACGCATCGCCGCGACCCTTCCCGATGTGGTGCTGCTCGATGTGCGCCTTCCCGACGGGAGCGGTATCGACGTCTGCCGAGACGTGCGATCGCACAATCCAGAGGTCAAGTGCCTCATCCTCACGGCCTACGACGACGAGGAGGCGCTGTCCGCTGCCATCATCGCCGGGGCATCCGGCTATGTGCTTAAGGATGTCCGCGGCAGCGGCCTCGTCGAGTCGCTTCGGAAGGTGGCGAGCGGTCGCTCCCTGCTCGACCCGATGCTTACCCGCAAGGTCATCGAGCGCATCCATACCCGCTCCGACACCGACCCGCGCCTCGGGTCGCTGACCGCCAGGGAGACACAGATTCTCTCCCTGATCGCGGGCGGGCTCACCAACCGCCAGATCGGCACGGAACTCTCGCTTGCCGAGAAGACAGTGAAGAACTACATCTCCGGGCTGCTTGCCAAGCTCGGTCTGCAGCGCCGCACCCAGGCCGCGATCCTGCATCTCGGGTCGCATCCAACAGCAGAGGGCTGATCGGGCACCAAATCCCGCTCCGCGCCGGAGCTTCAGGGTGCTAGCGCCGGTCCCTCACAATTTCGGCGATGAGACGCGGAACCGAATCATCCTGCAGTGACGTTGTGTCGCCGAGTTCGCGACCATCGACGATGTCTCCGAGCAGCCGCCGCATGATTTTGCCCGAGCGCGTCTTCGGTAGGTCCGGAACGATCACAATGTCCCGTGGCTTGGCGATCGCCCCAATCTCATGGGTCACATGAGCGCGAAGTGCCGCCTCGAATTCACGAGCCGCAGCCGGGTCATCCGCAATCGGTACTGAGGGAATGACGAACGCGGCGATCGCCTGTCCGGTGGTCGCATCCGCAACGCCGACAACTCCCGCCTCTCCAACCATCGGATGCGACACAAGGGCAGATTCGATTTCAATGGTCGACAGTCGGTGTCCGGAGACGTTGATCACGTCATCGATTCGACCGAGCAACCAGATGTAGCCGTCGTCGTCATACTTCGCGCCATCTCCGGCGAAGAAGTATCCGCGGCTCGCGTATTTCTTCCAGTACGAGTCACGATAGCGCTCAGGATTTCGCCAGACCGTGCGCGCCATCGCCGGCCAGGTGCCGTCGATCACGATGTAGCCGCCAGAGCCGAAAGGCACCTCGATACCCTCTTCGTCGACGATCCGGACCGTGAGCCCCGGCAGTGCGAAAGTCGCCGATCCGGGCTTTAGGTTCGTGACGCCGGGCAAAGGCGCAACGATAGCCGCACCGGTCTCTGATTGCCACCAGGTGTCGACGATCGGAGCGTCACCCCTTCCGACGTTCTCGCGAAACCAGATCCAGGCTGCCGGGTTGATCGACTCTCCCACGGTGCCGAGCAGGCGGATGCTCGAGCGGTCCCAGGTCGCCGGAAGGCCATCCGGAAACCAGGTCATGAAGGTGCGGATAAGTGTTGGCGCGGTGTAGTACGTCGTGACGCCGTAGCGCTCGATGATCTCAAAATGGCGCCCGGTATGCGGAGTATTGGGTGTGCCCTCGTAGAGCACGGATGTCGCGCCGTTCGAGAAAGGTCCGTAGAGCACGTAGGTGTGCGCCGTGACCCAGGCGAGGTCGGCCGTGCACCAGTACACATCGTTGTCCTGTGCATCGAAGATCGCCCAGTGGCTCCACGATGCCTGCGTGAGGTACCCGCCGGAGGTGTGCACGACTCCCTTCGGGGTGCCCGTCGTTCCCGAGGTGTAAATGATGAACAGCGGCGTTTCGGAGTCGAAGAACTGCGGCTCGTGAACATCCGCGGCCGCGCCGACGGCATCGTGCCACCAGACATCCCGGCCTTCGGTCCACGGGATCCCCGGAGTGGCCTCACCCGTTCGACGAACAACGAGAACGTGCTCGAGGGTCGTATTACCGGCAACGGCGGCATCGGCCTGGCTTTTCACCGCCACAGCCTTTCCGCGGCGAAACTGGCCATCAGAGGTCACGAGTAGCTTCGCCCCGGTGTCCTCGACACGAAAACGCAAAGCTTCGGCCGAAAATCCACCGAAAACCAGAGAGTGGATGGCGCCGAGTCGAGCAATCGCGAGGGTGATGACGATGCTCTCGGGAATCACCGGAAGGTAGACGACCACCCGATCGCCTTCGACAATGCCGAGTGCGGTGAGGGCATTGGCCGCCTGGGCGACCCGTTTTTGCAGGTCGGCATAGGTAATCACCTCGCGGTCACCGAGTTCACCCTCGAAATTGATGGCGACGCGGTCACCACGACCGGCCACGACGTGCCGGT
Organism: Frigoribacterium sp.; assembly: GCA_025408445.1. Taxonomy (GTDB): domain Bacteria; phylum Actinomycetota; class Actinomycetes; order Actinomycetales; family Microbacteriaceae; genus Lacisediminihabitans. The sequence continues at coordinate 46,774 of JANYIZ010000132.1, forward strand.
CGACACAGTTGACGGCGACGTTGAGCGTGCCGCCAACGAACCATTCTGCCGACGGGATCGACAGTTCCGGTTCGCTCGCTGCATCCGTTCCTCCGGTCGGCCTGGCCGGCGACCAGGTGTGGGCGGTGTGCCAGCGCTCTGCCCAATCCAGCCGGTCGGCCTGGCGCTCCCAGAAAGCGAGCGGGTCTCTGGCGGCGCGCGCCCATTCGGACCCGTCGACGTTCGCTGTCGCCGCGAAGTCAGCCGGGGGAGGGAAGACCCGTGTCTCGCGGGAAAGATTTTCGATCGTTTCGGTCACTGGTTGCACGCTACAGTTTCGCGGCCAGCGGTCGTTGTTCTCGCGTAAGACCACGTAACGAAGACCGGCACGACTCGGTTACCTCCCGCCAACGCCAACCCGATCTCGGTGCGAGGTAAAGCTCCGGAGCTGGCCAAAGGGCGCAGACTTGACCGATGAAGACACTGACTCTGCTGAATTCGACCGTCGAAGTTCCGAATATCATTCTCGGGCTGATGCGGATCGAACCGCTCTCCGATTCACAAATCCGCTCCCTGGTGGGAGCCGCGATCGACTCCGGCATCACGTTTTTCGATCACGCGGACGTTTATGGTGACACCACCCACGGATGCGAACGACGATTCGGTGAGGCGATCACGTTCTCCGCGGCCGAGCGGTCGGCCATCACGATCCAGTCGAAGGTGGGCATCCGCTCGGGGTTCTGGGACTACTCGAAAGAGCACATCCTCCGTTCCGTTGATGAATCCCTCGCCGCACTCCAGACCGACTACCTCGACCTCCTGCTGCTTCACCGCCCGGATGCCCTGGTCGAACCCGATGAGGTGGCAGCCGCTTTCGACACGCTGCACAGCTCGGGGAAGGTGCGCCAGTTCGGGGTGTCGAATCACACTCCCGGGCAAATCGAACTGCTCGCCGCGTCGCTGAACCAAGCTCTCGTTGTAAACCAGGTGCAGCTCAGCATCACCCACGCCCCGCTCATCGCTGCGGGAGTCTCCGCCAACATGGCCGGGCTCGACCAGTCGATCGATCGCGACAACGGCATCCTCGACTTCTGCCGCCTGAAGGAGATCACCCTCCAGGCCTGGTCGCCATTCCAGAAGGGGTTCTTCGACGGAGTATTCCTCGGAGACCGGGAGAACTACGCGGAGTTGAACGACGTGATCGACGAACTCGCGATCAGCTACGAGGTGCCCGCCGCCGCCATTGCGGTGGCGTGGATCACGCGTCATCCGGCCAACATGCAGGTGGTGCTCGGAACCACGAATATCGACCGAGTGCGCGACTCGGCGGCCGGTTCGGACGTGCCTCTCACCCGCCCGGAGTGGTATCGCCTCTTCACGGCGGCGGGTCACGTGTTGCCGTAGCCGCAGCGGAAGCGTCGGTCACCGCATCATTGTGCGGCCCTTGTCACCTCGGGCGTGCGGACACGAAGTGCATTCGGCTCGATCCACGCCGTGAACGCCATCGCTTCACCGAAGCCGTCGCCATCGAGTTCGATTTCTTCGGGATCCGACAGGCGCGCGGTGAATGACGTGCCCGTTTCATAGTGAAGATCTGGATTGTTCTTGTGTTCTCCTGCAATCGCTTTTCCGGCTTTTGTGCGCCGAACGACACCATTCGTCCAGGCGACTTTCACCCAGACCCTGATCCAACCAAGCACGCCATCGGGTCGAGTCATCATGAGGTCGAATTTGCCGTCGTCCAGCACCGCTTCGGGCATGAGCAGAATGTTTGCCTGCAGGGAGCCGCAGTTGCCGAGGATCAAGGTGTGCACGGTCGTTCGCCTGCGAGGTCCATCATCGAGCCGGAACTGGAGGTGAAGCTTCGATGGGTCTCGCAGTGAGGCGGCAAGGGCTTTTATGTAGGCAACCCAGCCAGCTTTGGCTTTGAGCTTCTCGTCGGTATTGGCGATCATTTTCGCATCGAGGCCCAGTCCAGCCATCACCACGAACGCATGTTGATCCCGGCTCTTATCAGCCCGTTCAATGCGGATCATGCCAAGGTCGATCGGTCGATCTACCCCGGTGAAGGCGACCTTGACGCTTCCCGGCAGATCGTTGAGTGTCAACTTGAGGTTGCGCGCGAGAAGGTTTCCGGTGCCCGATGGCAGGAGGGCAACGGACGCCTCATGCCCCCGCAACGCTTCGACAACCGCTCGAACCGTGCCATCACCGCCCGCGACGATCACCATATCGACGCACTGCGCAAGGGCTTCTCCCGTCGCGCCCTGGCCGACGTCATCAATGGAGGTTTCAAACCAGAGGGTTTCCCCCCAACCGGCGGCCACAGCCTCCGAGATCACTGCTTCGCGGAGAGTAGGGAGGTCTACCTTGATGGGGTTGTACACGACCGCGGCAACACGGGGGCTGGCATTGTTCATGGAGTCATCGTAAGGGCGGGAATCGAGCGGGGAGAGCGGGTTGACCAGCCCGTAATTTGCGGCCAGAATGGCAATTTTCGTTCCGCACTGGGTTCCGCCGCCCTGTCCCGCGGGGTCCATGAGCGTCTCGGTCACCCACCGAGTTCGGCGGCGAGGTGCTCGCCGGTGAGGGTGCAATCCGTGGTCCAACCCTTCGCCTTGGCTGGGACCATGGCGTATTCACTGCGGTCACTGGTCAGGGGCGGGGTAGCTTTGTTGAGGTGATACGACCCCCCCAGACAACCGTCGGCGAGCTCCGGTCTTCCGGCCATGTGCAGAAGACACTGCGCGTCGAGATCCGCGACAATCTTCTCTCCGCGCTCCGCGAGGGCCGCGACCCGTGGCCCGGGCTGCACGGCTTCGCCTCCACCGTCATCCCGCAGCTCGAGCGGGCCCTCATCGCCGGCCATGACATCGTGCTTCTCGGCGAGCGCGGGCAGGGCAAGACCCGCCTGTTGCGCACGATGGTCGGGCTGCTCGATGAGTGGAGTCCAGTGATCAAGGACTCCGAGCTCGGTGAGCACCCCTTCGAACCCATAACCGTAACGAGTGCGCGCCGCGCCATCGAGCTGGGGGATGACCTCCCGGTCGCCTGGCGCGGCCGAGACGAGCGGTATGCCGAGAAGCTCGCCACCCCGGACACGAGTGTGGCCGACCTGATCGGCGATGTCGATCCGATGAAGGTCGCGGAGGGTCGGAGCCTGGGGGATCCGGAGACCATCCACTTCGGCCTGATCCCGCGCAGCCACCGCGGCATCGTCGCAATCAACGAGCTGCCCGACCTGGCCGAGCGCATCCAGGTCGCGATGCTCAACGTGATGGAGGAACGCGACATCCAGATCCGCGGCTACGTGCTGCGCCTCCCGCTCGATGTGCTCGTGGTGGCCAGTGCAAACCCCGAGGACTACACCAACCGCGGGCGGATCATCACCCCGCTGAAGGATCGCTTCGGCGCCGAGATTCGCACCCACTATCCGACCGAACTCGCCGATGAGATCGCCATCATCCGCCAGGAGTCCGACCTCGTCGCCGATGTGCCCGACTACCTCGTCGAGATCCTCGCCCGCTTCACGCGCGCCCTGCGCGAGTCGTCCGCGGTCGACCAGCGCAGCGGTGTGAGCGCCCGCTTCGCCATCGCGGGAGCCGAGACTATCGCCGCAGCCGCGATCCACCGGGCGACCCGCCAGGGCGAGGCGGATGCCGTGGCCCGGCCGGTGGACCTGGAGACGGCCGTCGACGTGCTCGGCGGCAAGATCGAGTTCGAGTCGGGGGAGGAGGGGCGAGAAGACGAGATTCTCGACCATCTCCTCCGCACTGCCACTGCCGAAACAGTGCGGGCCCATTTCCGTGGTCTCGACTTTGCCGTGCTGGTGGAGTCGATCGCGAGCGGGGTCATGGTCACCACCGGCGAGCAGGTCACCGCCCGCGACTTTCTCGCCGGCCTCCCGGTGCTCGGCGAATCGGAGCTCTACGACGAGATCTGTACCCGTCTCGGTGCCACCAACGACGGGCAGCGAGCCGGCGCGATCGAGCTCGCTCTCGAGGGCCTCTACCTCATGCGCAAGATCAGCAAAGAGAGCGGCGAGGGTGAGGTCATTTATGGCTAGGAATAACTGTGGCTAGGAATAACTGTGGCTAGAGCCAATCGCCGGCTGGCACGTCGTGCTCGCTATGGCAGGTATGACGGCGGGCCCGATCCGCTCGCCCCGCCCGTCGACCTGTCCGAAGCGCTCGATGCGATCGGTGAGGATGTCATGGCCGGCTCCTCGCCCGAGCGTGCGATGCGCGAGTTCCTGCGCCGAGGTGGCGCGGACCAGGCGGGTCTCGACGACCTGGCGCGCCGGGTTGCCGAGCGTCGGCGCGAGCTGACGAAGAAGCATAACCTCGACGGCACCCTGCAGGAGGTCAAAGCCCTGCTCGACAAAGCCGTTCTGGCCGAGCGCAAACAGCTTGCCCGCGACACCGAGCTGGACGATGGCGACCGGATGCTCGCCGAGATGCAGCTCGACAACCTGCCGGCCTCCCCGGCGGCAGCGGTCAGCGAGCTCAGCGACTACGACTGGAAGAGCAGCGAGGCTCGGGCCGACTTCGAGAAGATCAAAGACCTGCTCGGGCGCGAGCTGCTCGACCAACGCTTCGCCGGAATGAAGGATGCGCTGGAGAACGCCACCGACGCCGACCGTGCCGCAATCACCGAGATGATGAACGATCTCAACGCCCTGCTGGACGCCCACGGGCGCGGCGAGGACAGCCAGGAGCAGTTCGACGACTTCATGCAGAAGCACGGCGAGTTTTTCCCCGATAAGCCATCCAACATCGACGAACTTCTCGACTCGCTCGCCGAGCGCGCCGCTGCCGCTCAGCGGATGCGGAACTCGATGAGTCAGGAACAGCGCGACGAACTCGATGCGCTCGCGCAGCAGGCCTTCGGGTCACCGGAGCTGATGCAGTCACTTGCCCAACTCGACGGCAGCCTCCGTTCGCTCCGCCCGGGTGAAAACTGGGGCGGCTCCGAGAAGATGGATGGTGAGGAGGGGCTCGGTCTCGGCGACGGCACCGGGGTATTCCAGGACATCGCCGAGCTCGACGCGCTGTCTGAGCAGCTCGCGCAGTCGTACAACGGATCGCGCCTGGACGACCTTGACCTCGACCAGCTGTCCCGCCAGCTCGGCGACGAAGCAGCGGTCAATGCCCGCACGCTTCAGCAGCTCGAAAAAGCCCTGCGTGAATCCGGCACGATGAAGCGCGGATCTGACGGCCAGCTCACCCTGACCCCGAAGGCGATGCGGCAGCTCGGTAAGGCTCTGTTGCGCGATGTCGCCAATCGGATGTCGGGCCGCCAGGGTAACCGTGACCTCCGCCAGGCGGGAGCCGCGGGGGAGCGCTCCGGTGCCACCCGCGAGTGGGCCTTCGGCGACACGGAATCCTGGGACGTCACCCGCACAATCACCAACGCCATCACCCGCACGGCAGGGGAGGGCGGCGCAACCGGCGCGGGTGTGCGGATCGAGATCGGCGACGTCGAGGTACAGGAGACCGAGGCGCGCACCCAGGCCTGTGTCGCTCTGCTCGTGGACACCTCATTCTCGATGGTGATTGACGGGCGGTGGGTACCGATGAAGCGCACCGCGCTTGCGCTCCACACCCTCATCACGAGCCGCTTCCGCGGTGACGACCTGCAGCTCATCAACTTCGGTCGGTCGGCCTCCGTCATCGACATCGAGCAGCTCACCGGGCTCGAGGAGATCTACGACAAGGGCACCAACCTGCATCACGCCCTGCTGCTGGCAAACCGTCACTTCCGCAAGCATCCGAATGCCCAGCCAGTGCTCCTCATCGTCACCGACGGCGAACCGACCTCGCACCTCGAAGCCAGTGGTGAGGTCTTCTTCGACTACCCACCGCATCCGCTCACTGTGGCCTATGCCGTGCGCGAGCTCGAAAACTCAATGCGCCTTGGCGCCCAGACGACGTTCTTCCGCCTCGGCGACGATCCCGGCCTTGCCCGGTTCATCGACTCGATGGCGAAGCGGGTCGGCGGAACGGTCGTCGCCCCCGAGCTGGACGATCTCGGCGCGGCTGTCGTGAGTTCCTACCTCGGCTCGCGCGGCAGCAGGGGCGGCGAGGGTCCGTCGAGCGGTGGCTTCGACGGCGTGTTCGGTCGCGGATGAGGCCGTCAGAACAGCGGCCACGGCACGGCGGGCATGTGGCCGCGAGGGGCGGGGAAGCGCCCGTTCTGCCGTAACCGGTCGCAGCGGTCGGCGAGGGCCGTTATCTCGCGGCTGGTAAGCAGTTCTGCGAGGGAAGCTCCGAGATCGCCGTCGAGCTGCGCGCGCACCCGGTCGATCCCCTCCAACTCGTCGGCGGTGAGCTCGTCACCGAGCCAGCCCCAGAGCACTGTGCGCAGCTTGTGCTCGACGTGGAAGGTGAGACCGTGGTCAACCCCGTGACGGTGTCCGTCCGCCATCGCGAGCACGTGCGCGCCCTTGCGATCGGCATTGTTCACGACGATGTCAAAGACGGCCATCCGTCGTAGCGCGGGGGAGTCCTCGTGGATGAGCGTGACCGACCGATCCTGATTATCCAACCCGTTGAAGACGTGGCGCCACCCCTCAGCGGGCACGGCGCCTGCGGGCACCAGGTCAACGGCATCCTGCTCGGGATCGATATCCCGCCAGAGCTGCACCATTCCCGCGCCAAGCGGACCTTCGCGCAGCCAGGTGCGGGGAACGATGTTCCAGCCGAAAGCCTCCGACACCAGGCACGCCGCGACCTCACGGCTCGCGAGATCGCCGTCCGGAAAGTCCCAGAGCGGACGCTCGCCGGCTACGGGCTTGTAGACCACCACAACGTTTCCGATACGCGCAAGAAACGTCGCGTTCGATGCCGTGGTGATGCGGCCGGTGATCTCTAGCTCATCCTCCGCGAGGTCCGCATCCGGCATCGTCAGAAATCATCAGGCAGCGTGTGCACATGCCCGTCGGGGTCTATGGGCGTGCCACAGACAGAACAGATCGGCCGGCCAGATCCGACCACTTCGAGGGTGCGCTTCGCGAATGCCCGCGCGGTGCCGACCGGAATGCGCACCAGCAGCATCTCCGCCGGCTCCGTCTCGACCTGATCGATCGCGCCCTCCTCGACCAGTACGAGCGGGTAGGCCTCGATGACGACCTGCGCCGTCGACGGGTCCCAGCCCAGGCTCATCACGCCGGTGCGAAATTCGGCATCGACTGGTTGCTCGAGGGGATCGTTGTCAACGAGCTCGATCGGCGTCTCAGCCGGTACGCTCACCGGGTTGCCCTGCTGGCCCATCAACTCGTCGAGGATTTCCTCGATCTTCTCGGCGAGAAGGGCCGACTGCTCTTTCTCCATCGCCACGCTGACGATTCGTTTTCCGGTTCGAGCTTGCAGGTAAAACGTGCGCGACCCGGGTTCCCCGACCGCACCGACGACGACCCGATCGGGCCAGTCGAACGCGTGGATGATGGTTGGCATACGAATATTCTACGAGCGGTGGATGAGCGATTCCTCAGAGGTTGCCTGCGCCGCCGCCGACCGGTGCATCGTGGGCCGGGGCGCTGGCGCGAAGCCAGGAGAGGTCACCAGAATCGGTGTTCGTCGCGATGACGTTGGGGCGACCGGCTCCATACCGAACGATTGAAACGGAGGCCGGGCCAACGCTGATTCGCTGGAACAGGTCCAGATGCATGCCGAGGGCGTCGGCCAGGATCGACTTGATGATGTCGCCGTGGCTCACCGCCACCCAGACGGCGCCGGATCCGTGCTGAAGCTCGAATGCGGCATCGTGACGTCGAATCGCAGCAACCGATCTGGCCTGCATCGCTGCCATGGACTCGCCGCCGGGGAATGTGACCGCGGAGGGGTGCGACTGCACCACCGACCACAGGTCCTCCTTGGCCAGTTCGGCAATGGTACGGCCCTGCCACTCACCGTAATCGCACTCGGTGATCCCCTTCTCCAGTGCCGTCACCGGCAGACCGCCCTGGTGATCGAGATTCTGAGAGTCACGATTGTAAGAGTCAAGGATGAACCGCGCCGTCTGCCGACAGCGCTCCAGTGGGCTCGAGACCACGCCGACCAGCGGCACCACGGCAAGGCGTTCGCCCATCAGTGCCGCCTGCGCCCGTCCGGCTTGGTCGAGCCTGACGCCCGCGGCCCGTCCCGCCAGGACGCCGGCGGTGTTCGCGGTGGTGCGGCCGTGCCGCACGAGAATGACTGTGGCCATAGCGACAAGCCTAGACATCCGTCCCGGGTGAACCCGACAGCGATCCACCCGGGGGATTTGGCTCTAGTAGCGCGCTCCGACAACCTGTTCGATCAGGCCGTCGAGCGCACTGAGCGTATCGGTGTCAAGCGTGAGATCAAGAGCGCCGACGTTCTGCTCGAGCCATTTCACACGCTTCGTGCCGGGGATCGGCACAATCGAGATGCCAAGGCGGGTGCTCTGGGCGCCGACCCAGGCGAGTGCGACTTGCGCCGGCGTCGCGCCAATCCGGGTAGCGATTGCGGTGACCGTCTCGGCGATCGCCTGGTTCGCATCCCCGGCCTCACCGACGAAACGGGGGCTCTTGCTGCGAAAGTCTTTCGCATCGAACGTCGTGCGGTCGACTGTCCCGGTGAGGAATCCGCGCCCGAGGGGGGAGTAGGGAACCAGGCCGATGCCCAGTTCCTTCATCACGGGAGCGAGGCTCTCGGGGTCGCGTGTCCAGAGCGAGTACTCGCTCTGCACTGCGCTGATCGGGTGCACGGCGTGCGCGCGCCGCAGCAGCGACTCGTCGACCTCGCTCAGGCCGAGGTAACGCACCTTGCCCTCGGTCACGAGTTCGGCCATCGCTCCGACCGTCTCCTCGATCTCGGCCGTCTGTGCCGGACGGTGCAGGTAATACAAGTCGATCGTGTCGATTCCCAGGCGCAACAGCGAGGATTCGGCCGATCGTTTCACATACCCACGCTCACCACGGATGATTCGTTTGTCATCCCCGCCGGTACGGTCAATGCCAAATTTGGTCGCGATCTGCACGGAATCACGACGGTCGTGGATGGCACGGCCGACCAGTACCTCGTTATGGCCGTCGCCGTACACGTTCGCGGTATCGAGCAGCGTCACGCCGAGGTCGATCGCGCGATGGATGGTGGCGATGGACTGGTCCCAGTCCGCCGGTCCGTACCACTCACTCATTCCCATGCAGCCGAGACCCTGCGCCGAGACGGTCAGTTCTCCAAGATTCACTTTTTTCATTGTTTTCTCCTATTGCCCTGTGCTTCTAGCCCTGTGCTTTTTTAGCCCTGTGCTTCTTTAACCCTGTGCTTCGATGGACAAGTCGTTCCACTGTTCCCAGGTGGCCAGTCGTGACGCATAATCCGCCTTCGCAATTGCCAGCGGAGCCTCCCCGAAAAAGATGCGCAGGGGCGGCTCGTCGGCATCCACGATCTTCAACAGGACCGCAGCGGAGGCGACCGGGTCGCCCGAGACGCTCACGCGGGATTTGCGGGCGGCCTCGGCCAGCTGCTTCACGCCGTCGTAGTCCGGCAGCGCGGTCGCGTGGATTCCGGATGACCCGCCCCAGTCCGTGGAGAATCCGCCCGGCTCGATCAGGGTCACCCTGATGTTGAACGGGGCGACCTCCTGCGAAAGCGCCTGCGAGAATCCCTCGAGCGCCCATTTTGAGGCTGCGTAGAGTCCCGTGCCCATGAATGCGCTGATGCCGCCGATGGAGGAGACCTGCAGAATGTGGCCGCTCTTTTGGGCCCGCATGTAGGGGAGAGCCGCCTGGGTAACCCACAGCGCGCCGAAGAAGTTGGTCTCCATTTGGGCATGAGCTTCGGCATCGCTGACCTCTTCGATCATGCCGAAAAGTCCGTAGCCGGCGTTGTTCACCACCATGTCGAGTCGTCCGAAGTGTGCGTGGGCCGCATCGACCGCCGCGGTCGCCGCGGCGTGGTCCGTGACGTCGAGGGCTAGCGGAAGGATCAGGTCGCCGTACCGGTCGGAAAGATCAGCGAGGGTGTCGATATTGCGGGCGGTCGCTGCCACTTTGTCACCCCGGTCGAGTGCGGCAATTGCCCATTGCCGGCCGAAACCGCGAGACGTTCCAGTGATAAACCAAACTTTTGAAGGCATGGGAAATTCCTTTTCTATCGGGGAATGAACGTGCCGAAGCTCATGCCCAAATGGAGACCAACTTCTTCGGCGCGCTGTGGGTTACC
>JANYIZ010000133.1 GCA_025408445.1 Frigoribacterium sp.
GTCGGATCGGTTCCGCCGCTCAGCGTGTCCCAGTCGGATACCGCGTGGGCCGCGGCATCCTCCGGCTCTGAGTCGGCGTCAGCGCCACCGACGACCTCCGGGGCCTCGAGCACCACGGGCTGGCGGTAGCGCCCGGAAGAGCCGGGCCAGCGCCGACCGGTCGCGAGCACGAAGACGCCGAGCGCCATCGTGAGGATGCCCACGATGATCGCGATGACCGGATAGTCGGTCTGCGACACCGCTGACACGAGAGCGGCGATGGACTTCGACCCGCCGACTCCGGTCACTGCGGAAACCGCGGACTCGGACGCCCGCACCGGATTCGACACCGCGAGCGCGGCCGAGAGTGCCACCGTGAATCCGATCACCACCTGGAGCACGCCGAGCACTGCCCGCAAGACCGGGCCACTGATGGCAAGGGCCGCGACGAGCGCGAGGCTCGCGAGTGCGAGAGCGATGAGCGCTGGCGCCGCGACATCCCCGGTAACGCTGAGCACGGGATGCCCGGTCGCCGATTCGCGCAGGGTGAGGGAAAACCACTCTCCGGTCCACACGACTAGCGTGAGCGCGCCAAGCACAATCGCGGCGAGGAGAGTCAGGTTTTTCAGTCGACGAGGTGACACAAGCTACTTCACCCGCCGCATCGCATTGGCGACCGCCACCGCGCGAAGAGGCGCCGCAGCCTTGTTCTGCGACTCGAGGTATTCGCTCTGGGGGTCGGAATCGGCGACCAGCCCCGCGCCGGCCTGCACGCGGGCGACCCCGCCCGAAATCGTAGTGGTGCGGATGGCAATGGCGAGGTCGAGATCTCCGGCGAAGCCGAAATAGCCAACCACTCCCCCGTAAAGACCGCGCTGGGCGACCTCAAGCTCATCGATGATCTCGAGTGCGCGTGGTTTGGGAGCCCCGGAAAGAGTTCCAGCGGGGAAGGTCGCGCGGAACACGTCGATCGAATTGGCCGCGGGCCGCAGGTCGCCTTGGACGGAGGACACGAGGTGCATGATGTGACTGAAGCGCTCGACCTGCATGAATTCACTGACCTCGACCGTGCCAGGGATGCACACCTTCAGCAGGTCGTTGCGGGCGAGATCGACGAGCATCAGGTGTTCGGCGCGCTCCTTCGGATCGGCGAGCAGCTCGTCGGCGAGGGCGAGATCCTCCTCAGGACCGATGCCCCGAGGGCGGGACCCTGCGATCGGATGCATGTAGATGCGGGAATTCTCCACCTTGACGAGAGCTTCCGGCGAGGACCCCACTATCCAGTACGGTTCGCCGCCCGGCGTGATAAGGGAGAGCAGGTACATGTACGGGCTCGGGTTGAGTGTGCGCAGAACGCGATACACGTCAATTGCGTCGGCCGTGATCTCGTGATCGAATCTCTGCGAGATCACCACCTGGAAAACATCCCCATCTCGAATGAATTTCTTCGAGCGCTCGATCGCCTCGTGGAATTCCGGTGCCTGGATGCGCGGGACCGGCGTTGCGGCGATCGACAGGTCTACCTCGGCCAGCCACGCTTCGGCCGGCTGGGCGAGGGCGGCCTGCATGGTGTCCAAACGCGCCTGGGCGAGCGTCCACAGCCCATCCGTTGCATCCACTCCGTCGTTGAGAACCGTGGCGATGAGCAGCACGGTGCCGGTGCGGTGATCGACGACGACAAGCTCAGAGACGAAGCTCAACGCCTGGCCAGGAAAGTCGAAATCGGCCGGTGGCACGTGAGGCAGCCGCTCGATCTGACGGATCGCCTCCCAGCCGATAAAACCGACCAGGCCGCCGGTGAGGGGGGGATGCCCGGCAACGTGCGGTGTGCCCCAGCGTTCGTAGAGGTGCGCAAGCGCCGCGAGCGGTCCGGTCGGGCAGTCGGACCCGAGCGCGCGCTCGGCCGAGAGCCCGTAGTCGAGCCAGACCGCGGCATCCGCCCCGGTCTCATCGGTCGACTGGGTGAGTACTCCAAAACTTGCGACCCCGATGAAGGAGTAGCGCGACCAGATGCCCCCCTGTTCCGCGGACTCCAGTAAAAAGCTCCCGGGTTCGCCCTTGGCGAGCTTGCGGTAGATGCCCACCGGCGTCTCGCCATCGGCGAAGAGTTCACGGATCACGGGCACCACACGGTGCCCGTCGAGCAGCGCATCGAACTGCTCGCGACTGGTGGTCTCACTCATTGGCGTCCCCATTCGTCGGGTGCAGCGTTGTCGGGTGCAGCGTCGTCGGGTGCAGCGTTGTCAGGTGCAGTGTTGTCGGGTTCAGTGGGTCGGCGTCGAAGCACGCGTGAGCGCCGGTGTGGCAGGCTGCTCCGATCTGCTCAACCTGCACGAGCAGGGCATCGGAATCGCAATCCAGGGCAGCGCCCTTCACGTACTGGCTGTGCCCGGAGGTATCGCCCTT
>JANYIZ010000134.1 GCA_025408445.1 Frigoribacterium sp.
GCTGGCCGGCCAGCACCTCCGTTGGCGCGAGCAGGGCCGACTGGCCACCGCTGTCGGCGACAGCAAGCATCGCGCGCAATGCGACGAGGGTCTTGCCCGATCCGACCTCGCCCTGCACCAGTCGGTTCATCGGAGCGGAAGCCGCGATATCGCTCGCGATCTCCACCCCGACCGTCGTCTGGTCGCCGGTGAGCACGAACGGCAGCTGCGCATCGAAGCGCTCGAGCAGGCCGCCCGGCTTCGGGGCGCGGGGAGTCGCCGATTGGAGCTTCAGCAACGCCCGCTGCTCGAGAAGTGCGGCCTGAAGCACGAAGGCTTCCTGAAAGCGCAGGGACTTCTGTGCGGCCCTCCACTCGATGTCTTTCTGCGGCCGATGGATCAACTCGAGGGCTCGCGAGTAGTTCATCAGCCCGCGCTCTGCCCGCACCGCGCCCGGCACGGGGTCATCGAGCGGCGGGAGCGTGTCGAGCAGCACTCCGACGGCCTTACCCAGCTGCCAGGATGCCACCGCAGCTGTCGCCGCGTAGATCGGCACCGGCTGTTCGGCCCACTTGCGCGCCCTCTCCGCGCCTGCCTCAGAGTCTCCACCCGTGTCATCCGTCTCGAAAAGCTCGTAATCGGGGTGTGATAACTGGATCGTGCCGCGATAGTCGCCCACTTTGCCGGCGAAGATGCCGCGCACGCCCGGCTTCAGGTCGCTCTTGCGCCAGGCCTGGTTGAAGAAGGTGAGGGAAAGGATGTCGCTGCCATCGCTGATCGTCACCTCGAGAATCGACCCTTTGCGTGCCCGCATCGTGCGCTCCTGCACGCCGAGTACCTCTGCGACGATCGTGACATTCTCGTCGACCGAGAGTTGAGCGAGAGCGGTGAGTTCGCCGCGGAGGGCGTATCGCCGCGGATAGTGGGTCAGCAGGTCACCAACGGTGACGAGCCCGAGACCCTTCTCGATCGCCGCCGCCGTGCGACCGCCGAGGGCGCCACTGAGCTTGGCATCGAGCGGGGAGTCCACCTCGACAGGTTACCGCCGGGGCCCGACGGATAGCGCCAGCTTGCTTACAGCCAGCGCAGCTTGCGGAAGATCACGTAGAGCCCGACACCAACGACGAGCATCAATCCGATTGCGAACGGGTAACCGAACGCCCAACGCAGCTCAGGCATGATTCGGAAGTTCATTCCGTAGATTCCGCTGATGATCGAGGGCGCAAACAGGATTGCCGCCCAGGTCGAAATTTTGCGCGTTTCCTCCGTTTGCCGATTATTGGCCTCCGTAGTCTCCTGCATCTCCTCGTTCTGGCGTTGGGCCACGAGTGTTGCGTTGACCGTGAGAATGTCCCGAAGGAGGATGCGAAACTCGTCCACGCGCTCTGTCACGTGCGCGACATGGTCCGCGACATCGCGCAGGTACTGCTGAAGATCGTCTCCGATCCCATACTTGTCGAACCCGTTCGAGAGTTGATCGAGCATTCTGACCAGCGGCACCGCCGCACGCTGAAAGTCGATGACCTCCCTTGTCAGTTCGTAGATGCGCCGCGAGACGCCGGGATCGCCGCCGAACACCTGTGTCTCGATTTCATCGATGTCGTTGGCGAGGCCAGCGACGACGGGAACATAGGCATGGACCACCGCGTCGAGAATCGCGTAAAGAACTGCCTCCGTGCCACGCGCAAGTAAATCGGGAGTGCCCTCGAGCCGCCGGCGTACCAGCGCCAGATCGGGCGATTCGGCGTGACGAACAGTGATGACGAAGTTCTGGCCGATGAACACGTGGAGCTCGCCGAACTCCACCTCCTCTTTCGCATCGAGGTAGCGTGCCGCCCGAAGGACTACGAAGAGTGTGGAGCCGTAGCGCTCGATCTTCGGGCGCTGGTGCGCGAGAATCGCATCCTCAATAGCGAGTTCGTGCAGGCCGGCCTGCGCGGCGAGCGACGTGAGCTCATCGGTGGTCGGGCTATAGAGGCCGATCCACGCCATAGCTCCGGGGCGGGCGTCGAGCGCCGCGTAGGTCTCGCTGAGCGAGGCGGGAGTCTCGACTCGGCATCCGTTCTCGTAGATGGCATTGTTGACCAGGCTGGAGCGCACCTGCCCTGGCTCTGGTGTTGCCACGCTCGTCGGAGCGGCGGGCGTTCGCGGTCGCAACAACAGCACGCGGAAGGGCTTGCGAAAATCGGGTGCAATGACTAAAACGGTAGTCCTGTCGAGTGAACAATTCGGGTAGTTCGGTAGGGTCGATTTCGATGACTCGAATAATCTCCGGATTCGCCGGATCCATTGCCTTGAAGACACCAGGGGACGGCACCCGCCCCACCAGCGACCGCGTGCGCGAGGCGATCTTCTCCGCGCTCGAATCCCGGAATGCGATCGACGGCGCACGGGTACTCGATCTCTACGCCGGATCCGGAGCACTCGGCCTCGAAGCCGCCAGCCGCGGCGCGGCCTTCGTGCGTCTCGTCGAACGAGGCGGAGTGGGCACAACAGTCTGCCGGTCCAACGCGGCAGCAGTGCTCGCGCAGGCGCCGCGCGGTTCGTCACTTCGTATCGAGGTGAGCGGGCGGCTCGTGCAATCATTCCTGACCAGCAATCCTGAGACCTGGGACCTGGTCTTCCTCGACCCGCCCTACGACCTGCTCGAAGCCGAGCTCGCACAAAACCTCGCATCGCTTACCTCGCGCCTCCAACCGGATGCCGTTGTCTGCCTCGAGCGCAGCAGCCGTTCCCCCGAGCCGACCTGGCCGCCCGGAATCGCGCTCGACCGTCGCAAGGATTACGGAGACACGACCCTGTGGTGGGCGAGCGCGGTGACTGTGCCGGTCGAGTAGGACTGTGCCGGTCGATTAGGACAGTGCCGGGCAGACGGATGAGCCGTCTCGAGTCCGGCGCGCTCTTCGGAGTCGGCTCAGCCTGCAGACCCGGCCCAGTCCCGATACGGATCCCACCCGGCAGAGTCGTGGGGTGAGCCGTCCACCGTGAGTCCCTCGCCGTCGACGCACACTCCGATACGACGGAATTCCGCGGGCAACACGACACCAGGGGGGAAGGTCGCGAGCAACGAGTGATCCTCTCCCCCGCCGAGCGCGAGAGCGGGATCGTCGCCCAGCGCCGCCATGGCGAAGTTTATTCCCACGCCGCTTGCCCGAGCGAGGCGGGCGGAGTCGATCGCGAGACCGGCGCTCAGGTCGAGCATCGCCGTCGCCCGCGCGAGGGCGGCGGCGCGACCGGCAGCGATCGGCGGGGTCGGAGCGAGCTGCGCCACCGTGCGCGACCGCAGGGCGGTGGCGAGCGCCGCATCCGGTCGCCCCGATGCGTCGATGGCCTCGGCGAAGAGCAGGCGCAGGGCCGCTGCGGCCTCGCCGAGCACGCCGGCCACCGCCACGATGTCTCCGGGCGCGGCGCCGGAGCGGAGCACCGGCGCACGTCCCTCGAGATCCCCGAATGCGGTTACGGCGATCGTCAGAGTGGCCGATACCGACAGATCCCCGCCCACGACACCGCACCCCGGTGCGAGCGTCTCGCAGGCGTCACGAAGCCCATCCGCAATGCCTTCGAGCACCGAGACCGGCGAGTCGGCTGGCGCGGCGATGGCCACGACGAGCGCGGTCGGCACGGCGCCCATGGCCGCGACATCCGCCAGGTTGGAGGCGGCTGCTTTCCAGCCGAGGTCGTGAGGGGTCGACCAGGCGAGGCGGAAGTCCGGGCCGTGAATCATCATGTCCGTGGTCACGACAAACCGCCCGTCGGGAGCAGCAACGAGGGCAGCGTCATCGCCCGGACCGAGCAGGGCGGATGCCGCGGTGGGCAGCCGCGGGAAGATGCGCGCCAGCACCGCAAGCTCGCCGATACCTCCGAGAGTGTCGGGAGCGGCCGGTTCCGGCGTGATCGTCATGCTCCAAACGGTAGCCTGAAAGCGATGAACACGAAGCGCACGGTCCTCGCGCTCGGCTTGCTCGCCCCGATGCTCCTCGCGCTGCTCACGGCTTGCGCGCCAACGGTCCCGCTCACGCCGGCCGCCGACGCCACGAATCCGAAGTGCGCCGAAATCATCGTGCGCCTGCCGGCGTCTGTCGTTGAGCAGTCGCTGCGCCAGACAAATGCCCAGGCAACGGGTGCGTGGGGCAACCCGGCCTCGGTGCTTCTGCGCTGCGGAGTGCCGCAACCGGCCCCCTCCGCCACCTGCTCGACCGTGAACGGTATCGACTGGGTGGTGGATATTTCGGGCTCACCTCGCTACGTGTACACGACCTACGGCCGGTCGCCCGCCACGCAGGTGGTGGTCGACACGAAGCTCACCCAGGGCCAGGAGGCCATCATTCTGGATGCACTCTCGAACGCCGTTGGATCTATCGATCAGACCAAGCAGTGCACTGGCCACGATCCCGGTTTCGTGCCGGAACCGACGCCGAGCCCGTAGGCCAAGAGCCCGTCAGCCAAAAGCCCGTGGCGCGCCAACTGCGGCATAGCGTCGCTCCGACTCGAGAAGAACGACAATTTGCCGCAGTTCGGCGAAGAATTCGGCATTATTCGACGAGGATCGCCGGGGCGTCGTCGGTGGTGAGGTGCGGCGCGATGTCGCGCGGATTCATCGTGCCGGCGAGCACCTGGGCCACCTGCTCGACGATCGGCATGTCCACCCCGCGGGCGGCGGCTAGTTCGAGGATTGGGGCGACCGACGAGAGGCCTTCAGCTGTCTGGTTCATCTGCTTCACCACATCCGTAAAGCTGTAGCCCTGGCCGAGCAGTCGCCCGGCGGTGTTGTTTCGCGAGAGCGACGATTCGCAGGTTGCGATGAGGTCGCCGAGTCCTGCGAGGCCGGAGAGCGTCTGCGCGAGGCCGCCGTAGGCGACGGCGAAATCGGTCATCTCCACGAGACCACGGGTGATGATCGACGCCTTCGTGTTCTCGCCGTAGCCCACGCCGTCGACGATTCCGATGGCCACGGCGATGAGGTTCTTGAGCACTCCCCCGAACTCGGTACCGATCACATCCGTATTCACGAACGAGCGGAAGTACGGGTTCGTCGCCGCAGCCGCCACGATTGTCGCCGTCTCGAGCGCGGTCGAGGAGACAACAGCCGCGGTCGGCTGCTCCTTGGCGATCTCGAGCGCGAGATTCGGTCCGGATGCCACGGCCACCAGATCCGGATCAATCTTGAGCTCCTGCACAATGACCTCGCTCATGCGGTCGCCAGTGCCTTTTTCGACACCCTTCATGAGGCTCACGACGATCGCATTGGACGGGATGAGGTCGCGCACAATCCTCAGGTTCTCCCGCAGCGACTGACTCGGGACCGAGATGAACACGATCTCCGCGCCGTCGAGCACATCGGGGATGAACGACGATGCCCAGAGGTTGCGTGGCAGGTTGATGCCCGGCAGGTAATCGCTGTTGCGCTTGGACTGCGAGATCTCGCGGGCGAGCTCCGGGCGACGCGCCCAGAGCGCGACATCCGAACCTCCGTCAGCGAGCACCTTGGCGAAGGTGGTGCCCCAGCTACCGGCGCCGAGGACGGCGACGCGCCGCACCCCGGGAAGCGACAGGCGGATGGGCAATGTCATGGGATTAGGGTTGTTCAAAACGTCCGATCTCGCTCTGGCTGTGCTTGCTTGGATCCCAGGTTTCGGCAGGCACCGGCTCGTCCCGCAGGTCGGCGAGCAGCTTCGTGATCTCCGTCATGAGCACGGCGGTCGCCGCCGTGAGCAGCTTCGGATCGAGTCCCTTGCCGCGGAACGCGGAGAGGTCGACCGGGTCGCCGATCTTCACGGTGATGGTCTTGCGCGGAAAGAGGCTGATCTTCTTGCCGTACCGCGGCATGACGTATTGGGTGCCCCAGTGCGCCACCGGAATCAGCGGGATGTCGGCGAGCAGCGCCATCCGCACCGCTCCTGTCTTTCCGCGCATCGGCCACAGGTCCGGGTCCCGGGTGAGCGAGCCCTCCGGGTAGATCACGACGGCGTAGCCGGCATGCACGAGAGCGTCTGCCGCCGCAATCGGATCGTGTCCGCGCACGACACCCGCGCGCTCCACCGGAATCTGTCCGGAGGTACGCAGGAACCACCCCATGACCGGCACAGTGAAGAGGGACGCCTTGGCGAGATAGCGCGGAACGCGCCCGAGTTTGTACATCACTCGCCCGATCACCACCGGGTCGATTTCACTGTAGTGGTTGGGTGAGAAGACGAAAGCACCGCTCTTCGGCAGTTTGTGGCCGTCGATGATCACA
Source organism: Frigoribacterium sp. (assembly GCA_025408445.1). Taxonomy (GTDB): domain Bacteria; phylum Actinomycetota; class Actinomycetes; order Actinomycetales; family Microbacteriaceae; genus Lacisediminihabitans. Next base: position 6,215 of record JANYIZ010000134.1, read on the forward strand.
TAGCGAGCGAGGATTTCCATCGGAGGTACGAGCAGGAACGCCAGCAGGCGGAAGATCGCAATCTTCTCGGATTTCACCCTCGGGGATACTGTCTTTCCCGAGCTACGTCGATCGGAAGCCCCAAAACCTGCCAACGGGCTATCCCTCGAAGACGAAGTCGGCCCCGAGCACCTCGAGTTTGTCGATGAAGTGCTCGTATCCCCGGCTAATGATTCCCACGTTGCTCACGGTTGAGACGCCCTCCGCAGTGAGTGCCGCGATGAGGTAGCTGAATCCTCCGCGGAGGTCGGGCACACGCACGCTCGCACCGTGCAGCTTTGTCGGGCCGGTGATGACCGCGGCCTGCTCGAAGTCTCGACGAGCGACCCGGCGGGGGTGATTGGGCAGTCCCTCCTTGTGCACCACGATATTCGCGCCCATCTCGTTCAGCGCCTGAGTGAACCCGAAGCGATCCTCGTAGACGGTTTCGTGCACATACGAGACGCCGATCGCCTGGGTGAGCGCTACGATAAGCGGCTGCTGCCAATCCGTCATGAAGCCGGGATGAACATCCGTCTCGATGGTCACCGGCTTCAGCTCTCCTCCCGGATGGTAGAAGCGGATGCCGTCGTCTTCGACGTCGAACGCCCCGCCGACCTTGCGGAAGACATTGAGGAAGGTCATCATCTCGCTCTGGCGGGCGCCCTCGACGAAGATGTCACCCTTGGTGGCCAGAGCCGCGGAAGCCCAGCTGGCCACCTCGTTGCGGTCGAACAGCGCACGGTGCTTATAGCCCTCGAGGCGGTCCACACCCTCGATCAGGATCACGCGATTGGGCTCGACCGAGATGATCGCACCCATCTTTTGCAGGATGGCGATGAGATCCATGATCTCCGGCTCGATGGCCGCGTTCTTCAACTCGGTGGTGCCCTTCGCACGCACGGCGGTGAGAAGCACCTGCTCGGTCGCACCGACACTCGGGTACGGCAACCCGATGTTTGCACCATGCAAACCGTCCGGAGCAGTGATGTAGATGCCCTCGAAGGACTTGTCCACGACAGCACCGAAGGCACGCAGGGCGTCGAGGTGGAAGTCGATGGGGCGATCACCGATGCGGCAACCGCCGAGATCGGGAATGCGCGCCTCACCGAGACGGTGAAGCAGCGGACCGCAGAACAGGATCGGGATGCGGCTGGATCCGGCATGCGCATCGATCTCCGCGAAGTGCGCCTTCTCCACGTTCGCCGTATCGAAGTGCAGGGTCCCGGCTTTCGGCGCGGTCACGATCACGCCGTAGACCTCGAGCAGCCCACGCACAACCTCGACATCGCTGATTTCGGGCACGTCGCGCAGGATACTGGGAGTCTCACCCAGAAGGGCCGCCACCATGGCCTTAGTGGCCAGGTTCTTCGCACCACGCACGGCGATGCGACCCTTAAGCGGGTTTCCGCCGGTGATGGTGATCTCGTCGGACTTCAGTCCCATCCGCTGTCCTGCCTTCTGGGCATCTGTCACTATGGGGTTCATTCATTCACCTGCATCCTTGTGGTCAGTGGCCTGCTGTACCGGAAGAGTGAGCGGACGCCAGGCTTCCCGACCACCCTCGAATTCGGTGATCTGCGCCTCGCTGCGCAGGGTGAGTCCAATGTCGTCCAAACCTTCCAACAGCCGCCACCGAGTGTAATCGTCGATCTGAAATGGCACGGTGAGATCGCCGATCGTCGCCGTTTTGGCCTCAAGGTCGACGGATGCCTCGATGCCGGGTTCGGCGTCGATCCGTGCCCACAGCGCCTCGAGGTCCGCCTCACTGATCTCGCCCGCGAGCAGCCCCTGCTTACCGGAGTTGCCCCGGAAAATATCGCCGAAGCGCGGGCTGAGCACGGCATGGAAGCCGTAGTCGCGCAGCGCCCAGACCGCGTGCTCACGACTGGATCCGGTGCCGAAGTCGGGGCCGGCGATGAGCACTCGGCCCCCAGCAAAGGCCGGGTCGTTGAGCACGAAATCGGGATCCTGCCGCCACGCGAAGAACAGCGCGTCGTCGAAACCGGTCTTGGTCACCCGCTTGAGGAACACAGCAGGGATGATCTGGTCGGTATCGACGTTGGCGCGCTCGAGCGGCACCGCGACGCCCGTGACCACAGAAACCCTGTCCATCAGTTGTTTCCTCCGGCGGTCGCGTACGATGCCCCAGCCCCCGTGTCGAGACCGGCTGTGTCGATATCAACTGTCTCGATACCCACTGTTTCGAGGCCAAGATCCCACGGACTCGACAGCGTCCCTCGAATCGCCGTGGCCGCCGCCACCAGCGGGGACACCAAGTGCGTGCGCCCGCCCTTGCCCTGCCGTCCCTCGAAATTGCGGTTGGAAGTGGAAGCACACCGCTCGCCCGGTACGAGCTGGTCGGGATTCATCCCGAGACACATCGAGCAGCCAGCGAACCGCCATTCCGCGCCGAAATCCTTGACGATCTGGTCGATACCCTCCGCCTCGGCCTCGATGCGCACGCGGGCCGATCCCGGCACGACCATGACGCGAACGCCATCCGCCTTCTTCTGTCCCTTTATGATCGAGGCGAAGGCACGCAGGTCTTCGATGCGGCTGTTGGTGCAGGAGCCCATGAACACCGCGTCGACATGGATGCCCTTGAGCGGCATGCCAGCTTCGAGGTCCATGTACTCGAGGGCACGTTCAGCGGAGGCACGCTCGTTCATATCTAGCATCGTCGACGGGTCGGGCACCGTGCCGCTGAGGGAGGCGCCCTGACCCGGGTTGGTGCCCCAGGTGACGAATGGCTCGAGCGTATTCGCGTCGAGGAACACCTCGGCATCGAACACGGCGTCGACGTCGGTAGCGAGGGTCTTCCAGTAGGCGATCGCCGCGTCCCAGTCCGCACCCTTCGGAGCGTGCGCGCGACCCTCGAGGTAGTCGTAAGTGATCTGGTCCGGCGCGATCATGCCGGCGCGCGCGCCCGCCTCGATCGACATGTTGCAGACCGTCATCCGGCCCTCCATCGAGAGCGAGCGGATAGCGCTGCCGCGGAATTCGAGCACATAGCCCTGCCCGCCGCCGGTGCCGATCTGTGCGATAACCGCAAGGATGATGTCTTTGGCGGTCACCCCCGGGCGCAGCGCGCCTTCGACAGTGATCGCCATCGTCTTGAAGGGTGTGAGCGGCAGGGTCTGCGTCGCGAGCACGTGCTCAACCTCGCTGGTGCCAATTCCGAAGGCCATGGCACCGAAGGCACCGTGGGTGGAGGTGTGCGAGTCACCACAGACGACGGTGATACCCGGCATCGTCAGGCCGAGCTGCGGGCCGACCACGTGAACGATGCCCTGCTCGATGTCGCCGAGCGAGTGCAGGCGCACGCCGAACTCGGCACAGTTGTTGCGCAGGGTTTGAATCTGGGTGCGGCTGGTGAGGTCGACGATCGGCTTATCGATGTCGAGAGTCGGCGTGTTGTGGTCTTCGGTGGCAATGGTGAGGTCGAGACGACGTACCGGGCGGCCGGCGAGACGCAGTCCGTCGAAGGCCTGGGGACTCGTCACCTCGTGCACGAGGTGGAGGTCGATGTAGATGAGATCGGGAGTGCTGCCCTCGCCCTTCACGACGAGATGGTCGTCCCACACTTTTTCGGCCAGTGTGCGGGGGCGGGCCGAGATTACATCATTCATTGTCGTGCGCTCTCCTATACCAAACGGTGGTCAGCCAGCGGCGCGTCAACCCGCACCAGACTCCGCGACGAGGGAGGCCTGGAAACTAGGACTCGTCGCGGCGACGAAGAAGAAGCAGACCGTACAACACCGCCTTAGGCTAACACCGTTTGGGCTGCGCCCCGGATGATGGATCGCCTCCCATTTGACACGGCGCTGGGCGGATGAGCTCGTCTGACGCGGCCGGGTGGGGGCATATTCAGCGAGAAACAGCCAGAGCTCGCAGTTACTCCCGAGTCGAATTTTGGCTGGCCTCAGGGCGGGCGCGGATGCAGCGCGGCGCACTCAGCGCGGATGCTGGCGCCGCAGCCCGAACTCGCGACTGGCGCGACTCAGGCGCGACTCAGGCGCGGAGCACCGTGACGATGAACTCGCCGAACTCCAGCTCCGCGTCATCCGGCACCACCACCCTCGTGCCAGGTTCGACCTTGACGACATCGACACCGTGAGCGGCGACAAACACCCCATTGGTCGAGGCGAGATCGTGCACCCACAGGGCGCCAGCATCGATTTCAAGCAGTGCGTGCGTCTTTGAGAGAGACTTCGCCGGGTCGAGCGCCGGCACAAGCGTCGCACCGGGCCACGCCGCGTTTGCAATCGGATCTCGCCCGATGATCACCACGGTCGCGATCGGCACCGATTGTCCGGTGGGTAATACGAGGCGCCACACGGGAGGCGACGAATGTCGGGGAGCACTCAGTCGAGTTTCATCGGCCAATTCGTCCACGGCTGGCAGCGCTTCTTCGGCACGGATCGCGACCGGGGCAGTCCCCGGAAAAAGCACCGGGGCGGTCACCGGAACAGGCACCGAACCACCCGGTATCACGGGGAAGAACACGATCTCATCGTCAGCAGCAGCCGCCCGCGACGCCGAGATCCGCGGCGTCGCCACACGATGGGTGGCCGAGTCTGCGATACCAGGGGGCAGGGTGATGAGCTCCTCGGGCTCATCCGGGGCGGTATCAGCGGCTGGGGGGGACGGGCTCGCAGCCCGCAACAATCCCGGTGGGGGGATGATCAGCAGCGGATTTTCTTCGTCGCCCGACACAGCTCCCCTCCCCGGTTGGTACGTCAGTCGAGCAATGCTAACGCACCGCTCCCCCGGTGACGCTCAGGGCTTCTTCTTCTTGGTGGCCATGCGCAGCGCCCAGTCGCGGGCTTTCCGCACGCGATAGCGGCTGAGGAATCGCCGCAGGCCGGTCACCGCCTCTCGGGCTGCTTCTATGGAGGCGGACGCCTCGGTCCACACCCGCTCGGTAGTCTGGTCGTCCACCGGCCAGCCCGAGAACACGGCTTCGTCGGTGCGGATCGCCAGCGATCGCAGCATCACCGGCTGGGCAACTTGCCGCTCGAGGTCATCGGCGATGTGCACGCGTGTGGTCTTGCCGATCACCGAATAGCCGAGTTCCGAATACTGGTCGAGTAGTTCGTCCCAGGCTCCGGCCACGCGGTCCTCCGAGCGCACGGCCGTCCGGCGTCGGCGGGCGCGCCTGCGTTTCGCCACAGCGATGATCAGCATCGGCACGAACACCAGGAGCGCAGGAACCAGGATGCTCAGGCCGAGAATGTAGACCCACCCTGGCAGAGAAAACAAAAGTCCTTTTTCGTCTTTCTTCTGTTTCTCAAGCTCGACCGGAGTGAGCAGGTCGTCACTCTTTTTCTCCGATCGCGGGGGCTGCCGCACCTGCGGCTGCGGAAGGCTCTGCGGTTTCGGCACCTGAGCCTGTGGGATGTCCGTCTCTTTCGGCGTGGGGTTGAAAGCCACCCAGCCCACCTTGTCGAAAGCGACCTCGACCCAGGCGGTCACGTCATTTCCGGTCACCCTGACCGATTTCTGTCCCTCGGCGATCTTGGGGGCGAAACCCATGACCACGCGGGCCGGGTAGTTGTAGCTGCGGGCCATGAGCGCGAATGCCGAGGCGTACTGCTCCTGGTCGCCGATCATCTGGGGGCGTTCGAGCAACTCGCTGATGCGATCCGCGCCATGGCCGGCGCGGGAAGCGACCGCATCGGAGGCGCGTCCATGGCTGAGGAAGCCCTTCTGCGCGAGAACGAGCCGGATGGCTTCCAGCTGCGCGATCGGCGTCGCCGCCTTGCCGGCGAACTCCTGCGCCTTGCTCGTCACGACGTCCGGGCTGCCGACGACCGGGGGCAGAGCGACGGTCGCCGTCGGGTCCTTGGCCAGGTCATCCACCGAGATCACCCTCTGCTCCTCGGCGGTCATGGTGTAGCTGTCGCCCTTCACGAGTCCGGTCGTGAGCACGGCCGTTCCGGTGGAATCGTTGTATCGCAGGCTGTCCGTGCTGGCCTTGGCCGGCCCGGCGGTGAAGTCGAGGCGGGTCGGATAGCCGATGCTCGGCAGCCAAAAGTCCTGGTAACTGTCGATCGTGAAGGTGACGTTCGTACGAACGACCGGGGTGATGAAGGTGGGATTGGGCATTGTGCGTCCCACGAGGGTGAAGCTACCCGAGCCAGCCGTACTGGTCTTCGGGCCGGTCACATTCCAGAGTTTGCCGGTGTACGAGTCGAGGGTCGCGAGCCGAATCGTGTCTCCGGTCTTGAGGCCGCTCACCGTGAAGAGCAGGTCATCGGTTGCCTGCTTGGTGTAATGACGAAAGCCGGAGAGCGGACTCGGGTAGTTCAGGGGATCGAAGGGCGGCTGGATCTCCTCGCGCAGCACGAAACGCTGGTCCTTCGGCGGGGCGAAGAAGAATCCGGCGCTGCCACCGAGCAGTACCGCACCGGTAACCACGATCGCGGTGCCGGCGAGCTTGCGACTGCGCAGTCGGTTAGGCCCTGAGGAGGTAATGGTGGGTCGACGCCAGCCCAACCAGACGAGTGCGAGCGCTGCGAACACGGCGGCACGGATACCCGCCTGATAGGGCACGGCGGTGCCGATCAGGATGCCGGCGATGTAAAGCACCACCGGGCCGATCAGCGTGATCGCGAATCGCCAGGCGGATCGCGGCCGTGACGAGAGCCAGCGGGTGGCGAGCGAGGTGGAGATGAGTGCCACGATCCAGGTGGCGAAGTACGGGATCACCGCGATGTAGGCGGGAGCCCCGATCGGCGTGCGCAGGGTGACGATGTCCGACCAGCCATAGACCGCGCCGATCGCGAGGCTCTCGACCGAGGCGAGAGTCGGTAGCACACCGAACAGCGCCTGTTGGGGCACCGCTATCGCCGTGCCGAACAGGAAATAGCCGACGATCGCGACGAGCACGAGGGCGATGACATTGAGTCGAAAGACGGAGGCCAGAATTCCGGTCGCGGCCCCGACAGCGAGTCCTCCGATGCCGGCGATGAGAAATCCGTAGCCACCGAACGAGGGTTCAAATCCGAGCACCCCGAGCACGGAGAGTATGAGCAGCACGCCGATGTCGACCCAGGTACGGCCGGTGAGCGGGCGGATGCCGCGGGTGGGGATCGAGGTCTCGGTCATCAGCTGAGCCCCCGAACCAGCCGGGAGAGATCGGCGAGGTCGCCGACGGTGATCACCGTGAGTCCGGCCACCGAGGCGATCTTCGGCTGGGCACCGGCCACCACATGGAACGCCACTTGCGCAGTGTCCTGGCCGAACAGGGACTCAACGCTGCGATACTCGCCGGTCGTCATGTTCGAGCCGCCGATCATCATCACGACGCTCGGGGCGGGTAGTCGACGGGTACGCTCGCGAGCGAAGTCGCGGATACTGGGATAGACCCGGCCAACGGGATCGATGCGGCACGAGGCATCCAGCATCGAGGTGACGGTCTGGGTACGCCAGACGCCCGCCTCGCTCACAACGTTCATCTGCACGCCGTCGCGGATCACCTGGGCGGCAATCGAGGCGGTGACCGAGATGGCGAGCTCGAACTCCTCATCCGAGGCATAGAGATCGCTGCGCGAGGAGTGGATCATCGTCACCTGCGACCGGCGGGTCTCTTCGAATTGCCGGACCATCAGCTGCCCGATGCGCGCAGACGTTCGCCAGTGCACGTAGCGACGGTCATCCCCCGGAACATACGGACGCAGGGCGTGGAAGGCGATGTCGTTGTTGGTGATCTTCTGGGAGATTTGGCCCTCGAGGTCGCGCACGAGGCCGGCGGCCGAGGGCGCGAGACGAACGGTCTTGGGATGCACAAAGAGATCGACCGCGTCCGCCCACTTGAGGGCACGCCGCAGCATGCCGAGCTGGTCACCGCGCACGGACTCGGCCGGGCCGGCGATGATGACAGCACGCTTGTTGGTTGGCACGGCGAAGAGTTCCTCGTGCTCGTCCTTCGGTTTCATCGAGGGCAGCTGGAACTCAGCGATCGCCTGGCCGACCGGCAATTCCATGCGGGTGGGAGTGAGCCCGTGCTTTCCGATGTTCGTTACGACAATCCGCCCCATGGCGCGATCCCCAACGACAACCCGGCGCGGGTTGAGCTCAACGAGCACGCCATACGACGCTCGACCGAAGAGGAACACCGCGCAGAGCGCGAGGGACGCGAGCAGGATGAAGCCGAGGTAGGTGAACTCCTGCCAGCCGAAGACCGCGCTGAGGGTGAGTGCCCCGACGCCGAGCCCGAGCACAAGCCATCCGGCGGTCGTGATGGTGCGCAGTACCGGCCCGAGCGCGCGCCAGGCCATCTTGGCTGGTGGCGTGACGATCGCGCCCACGACGATGAGCAGGCGGATGCCGCGGGTACCGAGCCTCCGCAGAGGCGCAGCAAGCCCGGGCTTGGTGGCGACTGTGTTCATGCGTTCGGGGTCATGGCGAAAAGGTCACGCGGCCCGGTAGGTGGGTGGCTCGATGTCGAGCAGAATTCGGCTCACGATGTCTTCGGCCTTCACACCGGCGAACTCCGACTCCGGGTCGAGGATGATGCGGTGCGCGAGCACAGGCACTGCGAGATCGCGAACATCGTCCGGTGTGGCGTAGGTGCGACCCTGCGTGATCGCCCAGGTTTTTATAGCCCGGGCGAGCGCCATTGCCCCGCGCATGCTCACTCCGAGCACCACGTCCCGGTTCTTCCGGGTGGCCTCGACGATGTCGTTGAGGTACCGCATCACCGATTCATCGACGAACACCTCGGAGGCGAGGCCGGTCATGGCCACGATCGACTCCGGCTTGATGATGGCCGTGACGAGGGACGCCCGGGCCCGGGTCGCCGAGTCCATCAGGAGCGCGACCGCGGTCTGGGCGTCCGGATAGCCGAGGGTGGTCTTGATCAGGAAGCGGTCGAGCTGCGCCTCGGGCAGCTTGTAGGTGCCGGCCTGCTCCACCGGGTTCTGGGTCGCGATCACCATGAACGGCGCACCGACCCCGTGGCCCTCTCCGTCGATCGTGACGACGCCCTCTTCCATCACTTCGAGCAGCGCACTCTGGGTCTTCGGACTTGCGCGATTGATCTCATCCGCGAGCACGATCGAGGCGAAGATCGGTCCCTGGTGAAACTGGAACTTGCCCTTCGACTGGTCGTAGATCTGAACGCCGGTCACGTCGGACGGCAGGAGGTCCGGGGTGAACTGGATGCGCGAGGTCGTGCCGTCCAGGCTGTTCGCGAGCGCCTTCGCCAATACTGTCTTTCCGGTGCCTGGATAGTCCTCGAGCAGCACGTGACCATCGGAGATGAGCGCGGTGAGCACTAGCCGAATCACGTTGCTCTTGCCGACGATCGCTTTGTCGATGTTCGCGACGAGCTTCTGGAAGGCATCGGCGAACCAGGTCGCCTGCTCCTGGGTTACGGGCATGGGAGTTCTCTCATTGTTAGTCGTTATCTGAAGTCCACGGTGTTGCTAACCACACCGTCGACGGTCACGTAGGTTCCGGCGAAGCCGCAGTACTTATTGCTGACATAGTGGGTTCCGGAGAAGGTGTCAGATCCGAACGGCGCCTGGCAATAGAAATTGATCGCGTGTGTGTTCGCGCCGAAGTTTTCCAGGGTCACGTCGTACTTGTAACAGGTGCCGCCACCCTGGCAGGTGTTAAACGGCCCCTTCTGGAGCACGACCTTCGGCACTGCCGGCTTCGCCTTGATAGTCGCCGACGCCGAGTTGGGGGGTCCATTACCGGCATTGTTGTAGGCGTAGACCGAGATCGAGTGCGATCCGGCGCTCAGGCCACCACTGCTCACGCTCGTCGAGGTCGTCGCGACCCCACCGGCTCCGTCGATCGAGTAGACATACTTCATGTTGTCGGTGACAGCCGGTCCGCCTCCGGGGGACGACCAATTCCAGGTGATCGCGCCCGGGTCGGTGTCATTCGTCACGTTCGAGCTCACCGGAACGCTGCCGGGTCTGGTCTGGTTCTGAATCGCCACGGTGTTCGAGGTGCCTGTGCCGCCCGTCTTGCCGCCGGCGTTCTGGGCGGTCACGGTGAAGCTGTAGTTGCCCGCGGGGAGCCCGGTCACCGGGGCGCTCGACGTGCCCGTGGTGGTTCCTGTCGCACCGGTACTCGCGCGCCAGGTGTAGGTCGTCGAGCCGCCGCCGCTCGTGACGGCGACCCATGTCGCCGTGATGCTCCCGGACGGCGCCCACTGGCTCGTCACAGTTGCTGTCACGGCGGGTGTCCCCGGAGTGCCGTACGGCGTAACCTGATCGCTTTCGACCGACCACGGCCCCGGCCCGTGCACGTTGATGGCGCGGGCAGAGAAGGTGTACGCGGTTCCGTTTGCCAACCCGGAGACGGTGCAGTCGGCACCGGCCGTGCAATTTGCGGTGGCGCCACCGGGCGTTGTCCGCACGTCGTACGACGTGATCGGCTTGCCGTTAGAGGCCGGCGCGATGAACCGCCAGGTCGCGTTTCCATCGCCGCCGATCGCCGACGTGCGTGTCGGCTTCGCCACCTGGTCGGGCACGTCGCTGACGATAACCGAAATGGTGCCGTTGACCTGGCGGTCCGTGTCTTCCGTGGCATCCTGAACCGTGTAGACGACCTCGATGCGTCCGTCCTTGAGGGCGGCGCTCGGCGTGACGGTGACGGAGTCCTTCGTAAAGGAGATTCCCGCGGGGTTGCCGCTGTTCTGCACCTTGGCGTCCACGATCGTGAGCTTCTCACCGGTGGTCTGGTACGGATTCGAGTCGTTCACCAGCGGATGCGCCACCACGGCACCATCGCCGCGTTGCGTTTCATAGGTGTCCGATACAGCCACCGCGAGGGGTCGGCTCGAACCGACGACCGTCACATTGATCGTGCCAGGCACGGTGAACTTGTCCCACCTGAGCGTCACGCCAAGCTTGTAGGTGCTTCCCTTTTTTGCGTTGCGCGGGCTGGTGAGGGTGAGCTGCGATCCGCTGAGACTGGCCTGAAGACCAGCAGAGGCCCCGGTGAGATCCGAGTAGGTCACCTCCTGCAAAATCTGGGGATTCGGATGCCCGGTCGACGCCCGTAGGTCGAGGGTGGTCGTCTCGCCCACCTCCAGCTGAGCGTTCGGGCTCGTGAACTCGGGCGGAGTGTCTCTGAACTGCGGATCGCCCACCACGATGTTGAGCGTGAGATTGGCCTTGATGCCCTTGGGGTCATCCTTTGACGCGCCGTCGAACACGGTGAACTTGACCGATGCGGGGCCTCGATAGTCCTTGGACGGCGTGAAGGTGATGGTGTCGGCATCCACATAAGAGGAGGCGCCGTTGCTCTGCAGCGCGCTCACCGTGGCCCTGTCGGTGATGTGCGCCTCTCGACCGGATGGCACCGTGAGGATATCCTTCAGTTTCCAGGTGCGCGTCTCGTTCATGCTCACGTATTGCACCGGAAGAGAGGGATCGATCGTCGGTGGCTGGTCGAAGTCCTTGGACACTGCAGCGGGAACAAGGATGAACGCCAGCGCACTCAGCTTGTCTTTCTCGTTGGTCACCCGATAGGCGATGGCCTGCCGGGTCTTACCCGGCGTCACCTCGATGCGACCGTTCTTCTCGAGGAGCTTCGCCGAACCGGCGTTGGGGCCTTCGACCGTGACCGCCAGGTCCTCGGTCCGTCCTGACGGGTTGAAGGCGTGACCGTCGAACACGTCGACGGTGGTGGACTGCTTGCCCGCGATGGTCTTCGGCAGGATCGAGATATCCTCGGCCGTCGGCGGCAGGATCGGAGCATCCTTGGTCACTTTCACCAGTACGTAGCTCACGGACTTGCCACCACGGTTGTTGGTGAGCTCGTAGCGCATGGAGAAAGACTGCTCGCTGTCGGGCGCGGTGAGCACCAGGAACCGGCCCTTCACTACCGAGGCGTCGATACCGTGGGGCACGTCGATGAGCTTCTTCGAGACCTTGATCGGCGCACCCTGCGGGTCGGAGTCGTTGGCCGTCAAGTCGACCTGTGCCACGCGGCCCGGGCGCACGGAGATACTGTCGGGCGATGCGATCGGGTTCGACAGTGACTTGGGTGGGGGAATCACCGCGATCTTGATCTCACCATCACCGGTCGCCCCGAAGGCGTCGAACACCTTGTAGGTGAAGGAATCGGTGCCGGATGCCGCCGCGGACGAGTGGTAGACGAAGAAGTCGGTACCCTGGCTGTCGATCGCGCCGAGGCTCGGCCCCACCGGGAAGCTCAGAAGCTGGGCCGAGTCGCCGTCGGGGTCGATTCCATCGAGCGGGATCTCCACCCGGATCGAGTCACCGGCAAGCACCCGAGCGGTGAGCGACTTGGGGATCGGGTCCTGGTTGCTCTTGGGATTGAGACCGATCACCGTGAAGGTGGCGGTGGCAGTGGCGGTTTCGCCGAACGGATCGAGCACCCGGTAGTCGACCCTGTATTCACCCGCGGTGGTGGGCGCCTGGAATCGCAGCTTGTTCTTGCTCACGAAGGCGAGCCCGGCGGTCGGTAGCGTCACGAGCGTGGTGTCGAGCGTCATCGGAGAGCCGTCGGGATGGATGTCGTTGGCCAGCACGTCGAGGGTTGTGACATCCCCCACGCGCACCTTCGCGGTATCGTTCGCGGCGATGGGGGGCTGGTGCTTCGTGAGGGGCGGCACTGGCACGACCGTCACGCCCGCAGTGGCCGTGTGTGCGCCATCCGAGATCGTGTAATTGAAGCTCACCTGTTCGGTGAGAGCGGCGGGCGAGGTGACCCGGATCTGCGTACTTTCCAGCAACTCAACGACGAGACCCTTCGCCGTGAGCTCCGGCGGCACGGAGATGGACTGCACGGCGAGCACGCGACCGCTCGGACTCACGTCGTTGGTCAGTACCGACACTGTCGTCGGCTCATCCCCCCGCAGGTACGCAGTGTCCTTCACCGCGACCGGGGGGAGGGAGTCATCCTGCGGTTTGTCGCGCACGTCGACGCGCACGAGCCCAACGCTCGTGGCGGAACCGGCCTGCAGCGTGTACTTGAGGTAGGAGACACCAGCCTCTGACGAGCTGAAGGTGATTTCTTTGGAGTCGGAATTGAAGGATGCAACGCCCTTACCGGTGGGAGCCTCCATGGCGACGAGCTGCAGCTGGGCGCCAGAGGGCGAGATGTCATTGTCGAGAGGTTTCACCACCACCGTCTCATTGGTGAACACCGTCGCGAAGTCGGGCGTTCCCACCGGATTGAGCGTGCCCGCCGGCTTGACGTCGACCGTGAGCGTGCCCTGCACCTGCGCTCCGTGGCCGTCGCTCACCAGGAAGACAACTTCCTTCTTACCAATCTCGGAGGTCTGGTGAGTGAAGGTGACGAAGCCGTCCGGGCTGAACCGTACGAGGTCACCCGACTTGGGCGAAGCGCCGACGAGATAGAGGTCGTCGCCGTCGGGGTCGCGCCAATTGGTGAGAACGTTGTAGGTCACCGTCTGGTCTGCCTCGACGCTCACCCCACCGGCGCGAATCTCCACCGGCGCCTGGTTACTGCTCTCTGGCACGACATGGGCGGTGACTCGCGCACTGGCCGTGCCGCCACGACCGTCGTCGACGGTATATCCGAAGGAGACCGATCCGACGAATCCGACCGCCGGCGTGAACTGTAGTGCACGGCCGCCGTCGATGAGATCGAGGTGACCGGTGGAGTCCGCGATGCCGTCAAAGGCGGAGATCACCAGCACGTCGCCATCCGGATCGGAGTCGTTGTCGAGCACCGGCAATATCGTCGTGCGCCCGGGACGGATGCCGAAGTTGTCGTCGATCGCAGTCGGCGGGCGATTCACCGCGGTGCGTTGGGCGAGCGTGTCTTCGAAGGACTGCGTGGCTGACTTCTTGTCGCCGGTCTGCTCACTTTGCTTTTCAGCCGGCGGGGTCACATCGTCCCAATTGTCGACGAGTCGCATGTTCTCGTTTACCAGCCAGACGTTGCCGTTGCTCAGGTCGTTGAGAGCGATGACCGTGCGGTTCACTCGAAACTCGAGTTCGCTGCCTCTGGTCGGCTTCTCGATATCGTGGCGAACCGGTTTCTGGCCGTCACAGGCGAGCAGGTATTTTTGGGATGTCGCCCACGCGCCGTGCGCGCAGCCGGATAGGAAGACGGGAGCGGAGACACCGTCGGCGTTCTGTGCCGGCGTGGCGACGTCGGCGGAGATCGTCTGCACCGAACCGGAACCGAGGGGGACCTTCATCAGCGAATCCGCGGTGGCGATGACGGCGTAGTCGGACTTCGCACCGACCTGCTGCAGTCGCAGGCCAGTCTGTGGAAGTTTGTGCACGGAGCCGTCCTCGGTGAGGAGCTCGTTGGTGGACTGGTCGAAGATCACGGCCGCCTCCCCCACCGCAGAGATCTGGAAGGCGCCGATAGAGGGGAAGTTCGAGACCACCGGCGGGGACGCGAGGGTGGCCATCCGATAGATCTTCTTCTTCGTCGGCGAGACCGCGATGATGGCGCCTGTCTGGGTGATCGTGGCGTGTCCACCCGTACCGAGCTTCACGAGCGGGGCCGTCGACACGTAGTTGAACTGCAGGTCGCCGACCGAGGGCACCGCCCACAGGTCACCCTTCGGCGAGACGATGATGAGGGTCGTGCCGCCGTAGCCGACCTCGGACTTCTTCGGCACGTCGATCGCCGAGCTCACCTGCGTAGAGGCGGGGTTGACGGACTCGATGCGACCGGCATCCGGATTGTGCATGTAGAGCGAGTCGCCGTCTTGCAGCACCTCGAACTTCGCACTCGAGGCAACGACCGACCCGTTGAGCTCATCGATCTGGCGGTTGAGTCGCCCGCCGAGCAACTGCTGCCCATTGGTCACCCAGACGTCACGGGAGGTGAGTTCGACGTCGGAAACCGGGAATCCGGGATGCAACGCGGCGATGGTGAGCGGCACACCGGCGACGACCGCGATGACGAGGGCGGATGCGAGGGTCTTACGACTCTTTACCCACCGTCCGAGCGCGCTCACACGTGACCCCCCACGGACGATTCTTCAACGACGATGACCTGCGGATTCCTCCGGAAACCGGCAGTTCAGATTAACCTAACACGACGAAAATCCGTCGTGTACCCCCTCGCATGGGGACCACTGCCCATGGGCTGGCGTGCCTTCCCGCGCCCAGCGGGCTATCCGGCTGCGTCGGCGTGAGCTTTCTCCGCCGCATCCGCGTCGTTCTTTGCGAGAAGGTAGAGGTCGTCCTGGCTCACCAACCGAGTGGCGACGGCATATTCGACGAGTCGCAGGCGACGGTTCGTGGCGAGATTGCCCTTGACTCCTCGCAACCCACGCACGCCGATCTTGTCCAGCTTGTCGCACACGTTATCGAGTTTGCGATTGAAGGTGGTCATCGACCAGTGCAGGCGGGCAGCAGCCTCGGCGGAAGTGGGGATCTCACCTCGACCCGGCGAGGACTGTCGAAGCACTCCCTCGGCGAGGCTCACAACCAGCAGCCGCTGGGTGCTGGTGAGGGGTACGGGCTCGATCGTGGTCGAGCCGCCGGAGCCAGCCATCGCAGAGGCGGTGCTGAAATAATCTTCGGCCGAGAAGATGGTGAACTCGTAGGTGGTCGACCCGGCGCTGAAGAGCACCTGCATCTGCGGGAACACGATGGGCAGGCGCGCGCCAGGCGCGAGCCAGGCCTGTACCTGGCCGGTGGCATCCGTCACGGTTGCCGAGAGCAGGTTGCCCACGTTCGAGAGCCACCACATGCCGAAGTCTTCATAGATGCGCAGAAAGCGACGGTGCAGGTAGGGGTTGTCGTCGATCACCAGGTCGGACTCGCGCCCGATATGAAAGTCGTGGGGATGCGCGACCTCGTACCACTCGCCGCAGAATTCGATCTTGAGAGGCTTCATCGGGGGTAACACGCCTCCAGCGGATTGGACAGCTTGCCCGCGCGGGCCACCGTGACCTCTACGCAGACCGTCGTGTCGGCTGTGTAGCCTGGCACGGTCACCACGCCGTCTGCACTCTGGTGCAGAGCTTCGTTGTTCCCGCGGTTACTGACCCTCCAACGGAAGCTGTCACCGGCTTTCGGCTTCGGATTCGTCACGGTGAAGATCAGCTCGGTGCCCGTCACCACCGGGACACCGGCCAGTGTCGGCACCGGCACGGTCTCGACGATCGCGGAATCACCACCGGAGGCCTTCGCGCTCGGGCTCAGCGACTCGGTCGGGTTCCCTCCGAGGGCGAGGCCAGCAACGATTACGGCGGCGATGACGAGCACGGCGCCACCGGAGACACCGATCAAGATCTTGTTGGTGCGGGACACC
The DNA here is from genome assembly GCA_025408445.1 of Frigoribacterium sp. Taxonomy (GTDB): domain Bacteria; phylum Actinomycetota; class Actinomycetes; order Actinomycetales; family Microbacteriaceae; genus Lacisediminihabitans. The sequence goes on from JANYIZ010000134.1 coordinate 22,475, forward strand.
GTCCGGGTCGTCTCGTACTCGCGAATCTCTTCCGGTGCCGGTGTTCCGGTCGCGACCGGAGTCGTGACTCGCCGCCGCACGATCGTCTCGCCCGCCTGCTCGGGCTGGGCGATCGTCCTGGGCGCCCCGCGCACCTGGGTCTCATCGATCGACGCTGCCGGGCTCGGCCCCGGCACGGAGACGGGCGGCGGCAGAACCGGTTGGGCCTGGATGGTCGCGACACTGCGAGCGCGGGTCTCGTCTGCGTCATCGTCCTGGCCTGGCCGCGAGGGCGCCTCGATGTGCAGGTTCGGCACGTCGATCGTCGTCGGGGAATAGCCGAGCTCGAGCTCGACGCGCTGCAGCGCCCGCGCGAAGTCCACCGCGCTGGAAAACCGGTCGTTGCGGTTCGACGCCATCCCCTTGTGCAGGACAGCGAGAAGGGAGCGAGGGATGTCGTCCCGCGACATCGGCGTAATCGCACCGCGCTCGATGCGCCCGATCAGGTCGAGGGTGCCGTTAGAGTGCCCGCGCAGCTCGAAGGGGGTCTGGCCCGCGAGGATCGTGTAGACGGTCGCCGCGAGGGAGAATACATCCGATCGCACATCGGGCTCCGGGTCGTCTTCGAACATCTCCGGCGGCGACCATGGCACCGACATGCCCACCGACTGGCCGGTGCCGCCGGTGCCGGTGTCCTGGGCGAGGGCACTGGCGAGAGTGCCGGTGTGGATCGCAAGCACATCGTCTTCGACCGCAGAGGAGATACCGAAGTCGGTGAGCGCCGGCCAACCGTAGTCGTTAGTGAGTACGTTCGCCGGCTTAATGTCGCGATGCAGGATGCCCGCCGCATGCGCCGTCGCCACTGCACTCGACAGGCGCACCCCGGTACGCAGCGCGTCGACCACCGGAAAGATCTCCCGCTTGTATCGTTCGGCGAGGCTCGGGCCCGAGCAGTACTCCATGACGAAGTAGGGGCGGTCGTCGCCCGCGACATCCGCCTGATAGATCGTGACGATATATGGGTGCGTCGACAGCTGGGCCATGAGGTTCGCCTCGGCGACGAACGCGGCACGGTTTGCCCCGCTCAACTCTTCGGTGAGCAGCACCTTCACCGCGACGCGACGTTTGGGCAGCTTCTGCTCATAGAGGAACACGTCGGAGAATCCGCCCGACCCGAGGACCTTGATAAAGATGTAGCCGGGTAACTCGGGGGGCGTGGATGAAATGCGACGCATCAGGGTTCTCCCACCGCTTCTTCGACGGTGAGCGTGACTCCTCCACCGAGATCGACAACGGTACCGGCGATCACCGAGGTGGGTTCCCCTGCCCGCAGCTTTTGCGGCTCCTTGCCCGGAAGCACCACCAGCGTGCCGTTGCGGGAGTGCAGGTCGGTCACCACCACCGTGCCGCCCTCGAGCACGAATCGCACATGGGTACGGGAGATGTCCTGGTCGGGGGTGCCGACCGTGAGCAGTCGAGGCATCTGCCCGCCGGGGACCCGGCTGACGCTCGGCGAGCGACCGACGAGGATCGGCTGGGTGAGCGCTTCGCGCGAACCGTTCGACAGGGCGAGGAATACCTGAGGGGCGGGGGCTGTAGGTGGGGGCGCTGCGCTTCCGCCGCGCTGGGCCGTACGCCCTTCCCGCAGTTTCGCGATGTCGGAAGTGAGCACGGTGTGACCGTCGTGGTCTCCGGCACGCTCGGGCGCCACTGCCTCTCCTTCGGCCGGCGCCTCCTGCACGGCCGCGCCCGCGACATCCCGGAACATCGTGGCGCCGAACAGGTAATCGTAGCCGTCGTCCGAGGTGCCGGACTTCTCCTTCGGAGTGTCGATCCGCTCGGTGGGGGGCTCGGTGACGGTAGCTTCGGGATCTATCTCGACAATCGGTGCGGGAACGGATTCCTGTGCGGCGATAACCGGCCGCGACGGCTTCGACACCGGCGCAGCCGGTGCTCCGAACCGCAGTTCCAGCGATGACACCCAGGCCGCACCTGTGCCGAGCGGCAGCTGCACAACCCCGTCCGCGGCTGCGGCACCGGCGACGTCGACGACCGCCGACGACACCTTCACGAGGGTCTGCTCGAGCCAGGTAGTCACTCCGGAACCGTCGAGCCGATGAGTGCCCCCGGCATCCCTTACGGTCACCATCACCGGTCCGCGAACGATAATGCGCAGGGAGTCCGCCGAACCGTCGAACAGGGCGAACGGCGGGGTCGCGGCGAGGCCTTTGTTCGTGAGCACGTCCAACGCCCGCTGGAATCCGCCGGTGCCCGCGACTGCTTCCCAGAGCGCATCCACCGTCGCCTGGGCGGCCGGAGCGCCGATCACCAGCAGGGTCTCGGCCGACGTGAGCGCGAGCCATCCGCCGCTGACCGCAGGTCTGAAGTGCACTGTCACGGCGATGACCTACCCCCTCGGCTTCGTCACTTCGAGCAACGCGGGCATCGCATCCCGATTCACCGTTTCTTCCGAAGACTTCGAACTCGACCCTACAAGGTCGGATTCGACAACGACGACTGTGACATTGTCCGACCCCCCAGCCGCGACCGCAGCACACACCAGGCGTTCCGAGAGAGAGATCGGGAGACCGTCCGACTCGCGCATCTGTTCCGACCCGTGGAAGACAATGATCCGAGCGATTTCGTCGTCGCTCAGCTCCTTGTTGAGACCGTCGGAGCAGAGAAGGAAGGTCTGGTGGCCACGCGCGGGTAGGAGCCAGATATCAGGTTCGACGGTTGTGTCCGCCCCAAGGGCGCGAGTCACAATGTTGCGGTCCGGGTGTGTGGCGGCCTGCAATCGTGTGATCTCGCCGAGGTCCACCAGCTCCTGAACGGCGGAGTGATCGACGCTCAGCTGCACGAGGTGACGGCCATCCCAGCTGTAAATGCGGGAATCGCCCACATTGAAGGCCATCCAGTGATGGCTGTCGGTCGGACTGATCTCGACGAACGCGACTCCGCACAAGGTGGTCCCTGATACCTCGTCGGAGCCGCCGGTCACCGCGAGTACGGCTTCGTTGGCCCCGTGAATTGTCTCGAGCACCTGCTGAGCGGTGGCGTGAGTCGTGCCATCGAAAGCCTGTGCGAGGGCGCCGATTGCAGCCTGGCTGGCGCGATCGCCGAACGCATGGCCGCCCATCCCGTCTGCCACAGCGAACAGGGGTAGCGAGGCCAGGAAGCTGTCCTCGTTGAGTCGCCGCACCGCACCACGGTCCGAATAGCCGCCAAATCGAAAGCGGGCAGTGCCGCTCGGCAGCTGCAGCTCCGTCATTTGATCCACGGCGCACCCCTCCCGCTCAGCGCGTCCCCACTCTATGGGAATCTCCCCACGCATCATGGCCGTGATCGGCCCGGCGATTCAATGGGCAGGCCTGCCCATGCAACAGGAGCGCTATGGCCTATCCCAACGAGTCGGCATCCCGGCGCCTTCGGTCGTAACGGATTTTAATCAGACTTGCCACTACCGCAACCGCCATCGACACCACGATCACGCCGAGTGAGAAGAAGGTGCCGATCTCCGGCGCCCACTCGATGTGCTTTCCGCCATTAATAAACGGCAGTTCGTTGGTGTGAAGGGCGTGGGCGATCAGCTTGAATCCGATGAATGCGAGGATGAAGGCGATTCCGTACTTGAGGTACACCAGTTTGTCGATCAGGTCGCCAAGCAGGAAGTACAGCTGGCGAAGTCCCATCAGCGCGAAGACGTTAGCGGTGAACACGATGAACGGGCTCGTCGTGATACCGAAAATCGCCGGGATAGAGTCCAGTGCGAACACCAGGTCAGTGGTACCGATGGCGATGAACACGACGATGATCGGCGTGAATACCCTTTTGCCATCGATGAGCGTTCGCAACTTCGCTCCGTGAAAGTCCTCGGAGATGCGGATGCGCTTGCGCAGCAGGCGGATGACCCCGCTCTCCTCCTCGTCCATCTCTTCGGTGTTCTGGAAGGCCTGGCCGAACGCCGTGTACAGCAGGAAAGCGCCAAAGATATAAAAAATCCAGCTGAAGTTCTCGATCAGTTGTGCGCCGAGAAGGATGAAGATCGCGCGCAGAACCAGCGCAATGATGATGCCAACCATGAGCACTTCCTGCTGGTACTTTCTCGGTACCGAGAACCTCGCCATGATGATGACAAAGACGAAGAGGTTGTCGATTGAGAGGCTGTATTCCGTGAGCCAGCCGGCGATGAACTGGCCGGCAGGCTCAGCACCTGCGAAGAAAAACATCAGCACGGCGAAGATGACCGCCAGAAGCACGTAGAAGCCGACCCAGAGGCTGGATTCTCGTGTCGACGGAATGTGCGGACGCTTGTAGGCGAGCACCAGGTCGGCGACCACGATGAGGATCAGCACGATGATGCTGGTGATCTCAAACCAGACGGGGAGTTGCAGGTCCATTGGGGCCTTTCGGGAGGGGGACGGTGTGGCTGTGCCAGGATCCCGAAAGTCTCTTCCGCACCGATTGAACTGGCACCACCACACCCGGGCCAGCAGCAGCGGCGACCGTGTTGACGAGCGTGGAATCAGGGCGGCCGACCGCCCGTGGGAATACTCCCCTTCGCGGGAAGAAGTTTAGCAGACCGCCTCCGGGAGCCATTGCTCACAAGCGACCACCTCAGGGTGTACTCCGGCTCGAGGGTTACCTCAAATTGGAAGGCGGCGCGCCGTTGACCTGGTTGGTACTGTTCTACTCCCTTTGCCATGCACGCAATCATTGAGGATGAGCAGCTGCTCCAGGCTGTTTTCGCATCACCGCTAGACAAGCCGAGGTTTCGACTAAATCCACCGACGACGTTGATTACCGACAGCGTTAATAAACGTGCCCATGTCTCCCAGTACTGCTCCGACCGGAGCAGTACTGGCGTATCCCGTTGTCGCGGCGATTCTAGTTTGGAGGTCCGCTTTCGCGGTGTCGAAGAGCTGTAGAGCGGTCGCGTTGGGTGGGAGCCCCGCTCCGGCCCCCAGCGTCGGGGTAGTGGCCGTCGATGGTGTCAACTACTGCCCCGTCCGCTAATGCCCCGCCAGCTCGCGCCGCGCGGAGCTCCGCGGCACCGAGCTTCAGCCCGATCGCTGCAACTTTTGCGACCCATAGTTCGTCGAGAGAGACGCCTGACGAGACGGTAATCACAGCGGTGAGCGTTCGCTGACCAATCGAGCTGAGCGCGCTTCGGGCTTTCTCCTGCCAGCTAACGTGTGCAACTCCGCCCACACGCTACGGTCTGTGTCCAGGGACCGTCCCGTCGAAGAACTGCCCTGTGCCCCTCAGGTCGCCGGCTGGCACGGTCACATCGGCTGTGAGAGTGGCTGTCGGTGATGCCACGGTGGAGGTATCAAGACCGAGATTGAGCACAGGGACAATCAACACGGTCGACGATGAGGGCGATGACCAGCAACATAGCCACCCGTCCGCCGGCGGCAGGCAAGGGCAAAGTGCGGCGGCACGGTCGGCCCGGCGCACTCGCCCGAAGCGGCAATGCCAACCACGCCGCTGCGACGATCACTAACACCATCGTTACCGGGAGAGCCAAAATCGTAACCGCTAAAAGCGCAACGATGGTCAGCAGGAAAGTTGACACCAGGCTAGGCAGAGCCCGCATCGCGCTGAGCAGAGCGGCCGCCACCTTCGGCGCTCTGGCCCGCTCACTCTCGGGAAGGTGAGCCAGTCGGTGCAGGGTACCGACGCCGATGATGCCGAATATCAGCAGTCCAAAACTGATCACGACACTGATCACGACAATGAGCGTTGCGACGATAGTGGCCCCACCAGCGAGCCGCCTGCAGTTGCGGCCAACCGTCCGCCCAGGAAGGTAGCCCACAGAAAAAGGACCACCATCAGCACGAGGGGGCCAGCTGCTGCGGAGACCACCGCAACAGCCGCGGTGCGAAGCGGAATCTTCGGCGAGATGCTTCGCCTCAGTGGCACGGAAAACGGCACACGTTTGAATCCACCAGCACACACCGATTCACTCCCGGGTAATCCAGGCGCGATTGAGCATCGCTAACGTTGCAAACGGAGCCCACGGCAGAGGTCCTAGCCACTGATATGTTCGACGAATATTTTTCACCGAATATTTTCTAAAACGTTCGGACCGGGCATCCGGTTGCCTGAACATGATCTCGTACCACCCTTCGCGAAGTGGCGTCGTCGGTCGAGGGGTGCCGTCATCTCGGCCTCGACATCCTCAGCCGTTAACCCCTCACCTTCACCCCGATCCAAAGGGGAATTCGCAACCGAACTCGGCGCCCTCACCAACTGGAAATCCGAGAATCACGCGGAGAACTCGTCACACCACACATTGGGACATCACCCTCAGCCGAAGACGTCGAGCGTGTATCGGCCTGGGGGTGCGGGCCGATCGTCCATGTCCCGAGAGGTCGACGGCGAATACCTGATACCGATCAGCGAGCAGGCGCATGCCCTTTTCCTGCGCCCACCACGATTGTGTCGCGCCGGGACCAGCAGCAGCGCGGGGAGGCTGGGGTCAGGGGTGGCGTAGTTCATCCGAATCTCGCCGAGGTTGACAGTGTGTTCTTCGATGCCATCCGAGACGATGATGTCTTCGTGATCGGCGGCTCCCACGCGAGGCCTCATGCGGAGACCCCGACCTTCCCGCTGACCGTATCCCAGAGTTTCTTGGCAGAGGCGCCGTCGAGTCCCGCCCTGCTGGGTTTGCGCACCTTCGGGTTTCCTTTGATGCTGCCGGGTCCGTTGGGACCAACGTAAGCGTTTCCGGACACGTTCTGGGTGGCGGCGAACAGGGTTGGCAGGGCACCGTGTTCCGGGTCGTTGAGGAAGAACGAGAATCTGTTGATCGCGTTCGAGGAGGAGTGCGCGGCGAGAGCGGTCGTTGCGATGCCGGGATGTGCCAGGACGGCACGAACGGTGGAGCCGGCAGCGGTCAATCGGCGCTGCAGCTCCAACGAGAACAAAATGACCTGAAGCTTCGAGTCGTTGTAGGCATCCATCGGCTTATAAGGACGTGTGTCCCAATTGATGTCATCAATGTTCAGCCGCCCCATCCGGTGTAGTTGGCTCGTGACCCAGACGACGCGGTCAGTGATGTGCGGCAGCAGGAGGTTGGTGAGCAGGAAAGGGCCGAAGGAGTTGGTGGCGGTCTGCAGGTCCAGGTGATCTTTGGTGCGGGTCAGAGGGATGTCCATGATTCCAGCGTTATTTACGAGAATATCGAGGTGTCCAGTCCATTCGGTGGCGAAGTCGCGGACGCTGGTGAGATCCGACACGTCGAGCAGGCGCACTTCGACGTCGCCGGTCATGGTGCGGGCGGCGTTCTGTCCTTTCTGGATGTTACGGACGGCGATGATCACGTGGGCTCCCGCAGTGGCGAATTCGCGAGCGGTGATGAGGCCGATGCCGCTGGATGCTCCGGTTACCACCACTGTTTTTCCTGTCATTGCCGGCATATCTTCTGTTGTCCACTTCGCCATGATGCTTCTCCCTGGTTCGTGACCATTCGTGTGGCCGCTGATACTAAGAGACATCACGGCGTGCCGGATAAACAGGACACGTTTATCCGCTGAATCCCAGGTCCTGGTTGAGATG
>JANYIZ010000135.1 GCA_025408445.1 Frigoribacterium sp.
GGCCGTGCTCGGAGCGCTGCTGTTGGTGCCTCTCAGCGCGGCGGCCGCCAGTATTGGACCGGGGTACCAGCAGCCCGGAAAACCGCTCAATCACCTCGGTGGCTATCTCACGCCGGGAGGCCGCGTCGCGTATTGCATCGACCCCGGGCTCCCCAGCGCGGTCGCTCGGGACACCGGCGATTCGGGAGTCGTCGGTTCGGTGAACGGACTTGGCGCCGCAGAGATGCTCAGGCTGAACACCCTGCTGGACCGCTATGGCAAGACCTCGGATGCGAATACCGCGGCGGCAGTCGCCATGGCGGTGTGGACTATTGCCGGCAACGCGGCCTACCAGGCCGAGGGAGGTGACGGGTACGTGCTCGTGCGCGCTCCGGCAGACCAGCGGATGGCGATCCAGGCACTCGCCGACCGGTTCCGTGCCGAGGCTGCGGCTGTCACGGCGACACCACCAACGGCGGTCCTGTCGATCAGCATCGACACGGGCGATGACTATGGCGGAATCCTCGCTCTGGACGCGACGCCTGGCGTTACCGGCACTGTCGCCCTGACCAATGCCGTGTTCGCCGATACCGGCGGGCACACTCGATCGCCAGTATCCGCCGGCGCCAGGCTGGCCGTCGTTGCTGTGCCACCGAGTGGTTCGACCGCCTATCGAATTCTCGCGTCCAGCTCGGATCTCGTGGTTCCTGCCGCCCCGCCCGCCTCCGTTCACGTGTACTCCACGTCCGGCGCGCAGACCCTTGTCGCCGCCGCAGACTCGTCATCGATTGTGCTGGCGGCGTCGGCGTCCGACCTTCGCGATCGGCTCACCCCTTCGCTGAGTACCACTGCCCAGTCAGCGGCCGAAGTCGGCGGAACCGTGATCGACACGGCCTCGCTTCTGGATGTGCCGTCGAGCGGTGTGCACCTGCGCTGGTTCGGGTACCTCCAGCCGATCGGTTCGAGCACTCCGCAGTGTGCTGCGTCCACTCTTGCGTTCGAGTCGTCCGAGCCGGTCACGATCACGACGGACGGTGTCGTCGCCTCTGAGCTGTTTGCCGTCACCGATCGCTCCGTCGGTACGGTGTTCTGGGTCGCGACGCTGACCAGAAACGATGTCGTTGTGGCGAAGGGGATCTGTGGAGACAGCGCCGAGACCACCGTGATCACCTCACCGGAAACCCCGCCCCACCTCCCGGTGGTGAGCGGATGACGCAGCGAAGAGTCGCGGCTGTGCTGGCGATTCTCCTCGCGGCTGCAGCGGGCCTGTCACTGCTTCACGTGCTGGCCGCTCGCCCCGAGCCGGTGATCCGGGCGCAGTCGAGGCAACTCGGAGTGCTTCCCGGGCTCTCCAAGCTATCCGCCGCCCAACTGGCGGCGCTCCCCGAAGCCCGCTATGACGCCGTGATCGCCGCCCTTCTTCCGGCCGCGGGCGCGGCGGACGCCGACACCGCGTATCGGCTCAAGAAAGACACCGTGGTGTACGCGGCGGACCGGGCCACCCCGACCGCCCGGCTCGCGGCGCGGGACTTTCTCGGCGAGCCCTCCATCGTGGTGCCGGTCGAATCCTCCGGCGACTGGCTACGGGTACTCACCCCGGCTCGCCAGCGGCTGCCTTCCACCGGGGCTAATTCCGCCGGCACCAATTCCTTAGGTGCGCTGGCCCCTGCGCAGACCTCCGCCTGGCTCCGCGCCGACTCCCTCTCCACGCCAACAATGCTGGTGTCCCGCATTATCGTTTCCGTCTCGGCCCAGACGCTGCGCATCATCGGCGTCGGCAGCCGCACTTGGCCGGTGGGTGTCGGTGCGACGGGAACTCCCACACCGGTCGGCGTCACCGGTTACTTACAGGCGCGTTACCGGGATGCGGTGCAGGGGCAGGCCGAGCATCCGATCCAGTTGACGTCGCTACATTCGACGGCAGCCGACGAGCCGTTCGGAGGCAACGACGGCGGACTGATCGGGATCCACTTCCAGGCGTCGGCATCCGGTGCGAGATCTCACGGATGCATCCGGGTTCCTCTGGAGGCGCTTGCGGCGGTGGACGCACTTCCCCTCGGAACTCTCATCACCATCGAATGATGAGCGGGCGAGGCCCTCGCGGTCAAGCCGGCGCGAGGAACGCGCACATTGCCGAGAACAGCGCGGCCGGATCATCGGCACCGCACAGTTCGCGGGCGGAATGCATCGAGAGGAGCGCGATACCCACATCGAAGGTGCGGATGCCGAGACGGGTTGCGGTGATGGGGCCGATGGTCGATCCACAGGCGATGGCGTTGTTCGAGACGAATTCCTGGTAATCAACGCCGGCCTGACGGCAGCTTCGTGCCCATTCCGCGGCACCGAGGGCATCCGTTGCATAGCGCTGATTCGCATTGATCTTGAGCAGCGGACCGCGATTCACGACGGGCCGATTGACAGGGTCATGGCGCTCCGGATAGTTCGGGTGCACCGCATGTCCGGCATCCGCGGAGAGGCACCACGAATCAGCAAAGGCACGAGCGCGGTCCGACGTGGAGGCGTTGGAAGCACTGCCGATGCGGGCGAGCACGCTCTCCAGGAACGGTCCGGCCGCCCCCGACCGGGTCTCGCTACCCACCTCCTCGTGGTCGAATGCGGCAAAGACCGCAATCGAGGGGACTGCGGTAGTGGGGACTGCGGCAGAGGGGACTGCGGCAGAGGCGACCTCGATCAGCGCGAGCAGGCCAGCGTGAACCGACGACAGGTTGTCAAGGCGTCCCGACGCGAACAGCGCGCCGTCGAGGCCGAACACCCGGGGTTCCGCGGTATCCGCTGTGACGATGTCATAGCCAACGACATCCGAGCCTGCGCGGCCGGCAAGTGCGGCGAGGTGGGCGATCACATCCGTGTCCGCGACATCACCGACACCGATCACCGGATTCAGGTGCTGCTGAGGATTGAGGGTGAGGCCGTCGCTGTTGACCCCTCGATCCAGGTGAACGGCGAGTTGCGGAAAGCGCAGGAACGCTCCCGTGCGCACAAGCGCCGATGTGCCGTCATCGAAGACGAGTCGTCCGGCGAATTCGAGCTCGCGGTCCAGCCAGGAAGTGAACAGCGGGGCCCCGTACACCTCGACTCCGGCCTGGAGCCAGCCGTGCAGGCCGGTCGTCGGTTTCGGCTTGAGTTTAAATCCGGGAGAGTCGGTGTGGGCACCGACGATGCGGAACGGTGTGGTTGTGGCTGCGCCCTCCGGTGTGATCCAGGCGACGATCGCACCATCCCGTACAGCGAAATATTTCCCCGGCGCCAGCGGCCACTCCTCGTTTTCCACGAGCTCGACGAACCCGGCAGCTGTCAACCGACGAGCTGCCTCCGCGACGGCGTGGAACGACGACGGAGACGCGCGCACGAACACGGCAAGGTCGGCCAGGTGGGAACGGGACGATCCGGCGGCGGCCGTTTCCAGGGGCGAGGCAGGCGAGGCGGTCATCTCCTCATTCAAGCACGCGGCTTTCGATCGTCACCCCGGCATCGTCACCTCGGCATCGTCACCCCGGCATCTTCACCCCGCCAGTCTGCAGCGCCCGGTACCCTCGGACAGTGAGCTACGAATACGCTAAAGCCCCGATCGATGCCCTCTCCGCCGAACGACTCGCAGCACAGGGACTCGACTTCGCCCTGGTCGATACCGCGGACAGCGAGGCCCTGACCAGCTGGCTGCAGGCCGAGAGTCGAGGTTTCCACGGTGGGCGCCTGCCGCAGGCGAAGCTCGACGCGCAACTGTCTCACGTTGCTCATCGCCGAACGACCGGCGTCTGGGACCCGGATGCTCCGGATGCCGCGTCCCCGGTCGCGACCGTGAGCACCTGGGTGACGAACCTCACTGTGCCGGGTGAGACGAGCATCCCGGCCTGGGCGGTGAGCGCGGTAACCGTCTCCCCTACTCATCGGCGACGGGGCATTGCACGTGCTCTGCTCGAGGCCGAACTCCGCACCGCCGTCTCACTCGACGTGCCCGTCGCGATCCTCACTGTCACCGAGGCAACGATCTATGGCCGCTATGGATTCGGGGCGTCGGTGATGAGTGCGGACTGGACGATCGACACCAAGCGGACGCGCTGGATCGGCACCGAGGCATCCGGCTCCCTGAGCTTTGTCGAACCGCATTCGCTGCTTACGGAGGGGTACGACCTAGTAGAGCGGGTGCGCCTGCTGACTCCGGGCCAGGTCGAGTTCGCCGACTTTCTCTGGGAGCGCCTCCTCGGGTTCGATGGTGACCCCGAGTCCGCACAGACTCTCCGCGTCGTGCGTTACGACGACGAGGACGGCGAATTGCAGGGCTTTGCGACCTTCCGGGTCGTCGAAGTCGGCGATGACTTCACGAAGCACCGTCTCGATCTCCGCTTTCTGGTCTCGGCGACGGACGAGGCCTACTCGGCGCTCTGGCGATTCATGCTCGAGATGGATCTCGTCTCCTCGATCTCGGCACCGCTGCGCACCATCGACGAACCCGTGCTCTGGCAGCTGTCGGACCCGCGTGCCGTGCAGCGCGTCGGAGTGCGCGAGCACCTGTGGACGCGTATCCTCAACGTTCCTGTCGCTCTCTCCGCCCGCCGATACAGCGCTCCGGGCACCTTCGTGCTCGATGTGAGCGATGATCTCGGGTTCGCCGACGGCCTGTTCCTGCTCACCATCGCGGCCGACGGACGCGCGAGCGTCGACACTCTCGACGGTGAGGCACCGGATGCCGCGGCCGCCCTCTCCCTTACGGTTGACGACCTCGGCTCGCTGTACCTTGGCGGTGTATCCCCGATCACGCTCGCCCGCGCCGGACGCATTACGGAACTCCGGCCGGGCTCCGCGGTGGCGCTCGAGGCCTCGCTCCGCTCGCCGGTGACACCCTGGCTGAGCATCTGGTTCTGAAGGAGGTGTAGGAGATCGGGGGGAACGAGATCGAACGCGTTCAGGAGAACGGCCGCAGTTCGACCAGGTCTACGCTCGGCAGCGCGATCCAGCCCTCCCGGCTGGCGCGATCAAGGGATTCGGGCGGTGGCCGATGCCACTGTCCGAGAGCATGCGCCCGTGCCGCGAGAGCCGCGATAACCGCATCGAAGGCGTCATCGGACGCCGTCATCAGTTCGGCCATCGGGCCGGGTTTGAGCCAGGGCGCGCGTTCGAGGATCGCCGCGAGCAGCGTCGACCGGATCGTTGCATCCGTTTTGTACCCGACCGTTGAGAATCCCCAGTTACGAAGAGTGGCCGAAGGATAGACCTCCGCGGCAACACCGCCGCCGGCCCGATCCACACGCCCAATTCCGTCCGCGAGGGATTCGAGCAGCGCCGCGCAGTGCATGGCGGTGAGCCCAAGCCGATCGGTCGAGACGCTGAGTGGCCACCGCCCGGTGAGGACACGAATCTCGCGATCGGTCTCCCGGTAGGCGAGGCGTCGACGCCAGTCCATTCCCGATCCTGCGCGCTCGGCGGGCGAACGATCCAGTTGCTCACCGGTCGAGTGTCCCGCGACGAACGCGACGAAGTCGTCCGGCCAACCGAAGGCACAGTCGATACCGAGGGAGGCAACGGTCGGGGCTACCGCAACGATCTGGGCGTCGCTTGCGCCCACCGTAAGTTGCACGACGCGAGCTTCAGACCCAGACCAGTCGATCACTGCAAGAGCGGTACCCCGTGGTTCTGCCGCGAGGTCGACGCCGGCTGTCAGCACCGGTGCATCCGCCGGTCGGTCGGTCGACGTCGCCTAGGCCTCGGGCTTTTGGAACCAGGGCGGGTACACCGAGACCTTCGGGCTGTGCGCCGACGACTTGAGAATCGCGCGCACCTCATCCCGCACGCGGTCGTTGGCAACCCCGACCAGCGTCACCGACTCGAACGGGAAGCTGTCTTTCACGAGAAGTTCGGCTTCGACGATGGTTTCCGTGTTGTCATCAGCACGGAGGCGGCGCAGCATCCGCTCGCTCGATTCGGTCGAGGCAGCAAACCGGGTGAGCACGTGGGCGGCATCGCCGTCCGCCACCACGATCGCGCCGTCATCAGTGTGCTCGGTCGCGTTTTTCACGGTACTCACGAGGAGCACGAAGTCGGCGGCGGTTATTCCGTGCCCATCAGCGGACAAGCGTGGGTCCGGGGAGTCCGAACGCAGGTCCTCCCACATCGTTGAGTTCGGCACAAGGAAAAATGGCACGAAGTCGGCAACGTTCGGGCTGCCGAGTCCGGAAACAGTCGTCGAACGGCGCGACTCGCGAGTCTCGGGAGCGGAGATGTCCACTGTGGGACGGGTCACCCAGGATTCGCTACCATCGGCGAGGATCGCGTCGGCGGCGAGGATATCCGCGAGATTGCGCACGTGGGTCAGGTGGTAGATGCGCTGGTCACCGACGTTCTCGACGGTCTTCGAGGCAGCGGAAGCGGCACGACGTGTGACGGCCGCCTTTGCCCGCGCATTGCGCTGGCCAGCCGCGGTCACGATTTCCAGTACGGGGACGGCCTTGGGGAAGCACTGGTCGCACAGGCCCGCTTCGAGTCCGTGAATACATTCGGCCACAGCAGAACCTCTCCTTTGCATCGGAGTCCGTGGTTGGCGAACTCCTTAGTTAAGGTTACGCAGGTTTAGGGGGCATGGTGCACCACGGCGACGATCTCCGCCGACAGATTTGCCCCGTTCGGTTTGTTTCTCTGCATTACGAGACAGCATGACATTCGATCATCGCGAACCTAACCTCGGATAAACAACGATGCACGGACGGGAGGCCAACATGTCTAATCTCACACCACCGGTGACCGATGCCATGCTGTGTCGACGTTCCGCGGCGGAATGCTGCATGTCCCCGGAGGCCGGCCATGTGGTGTCCGCCATTCGTGAGCGGGCGACGGCTGCGACCCCGAGCAAGTGGCGCGACGGAATCGTCGTCCACGCGCCATCCTCACGAGGGAATGGCGGCAGCTGGATCGGGATCGACCTACTCGACTCGCAAGACACCGTCTGGGTGTGGAATCATGCGGACCTCACCACGGCGGTATCCATGGGCGTACCGGTCGCGCTGCACGAGTTGTACGACACGCTCGCCATCGGCGCGACGCGGTTCAGCGTTCTGCGCCTGCCCCGCTCCTCATAACTCCCCCGCCCCGTTCTTAGCCGACCAGCATCGAATCGATCATCTTCTGACAGGCCATCGCGCACTGACGGCAGACCTCGGCGCACATCGCGCAGTCGGCGCTCATGCCGGCCATCGCTTCGCACTCATCGGCACAGCTCATACACATGACCACCATCGCCTGATGCATCGCCATCATCGCTGGCCCGTTCATGCCGTTCGGACGAAGCATCGTCCGCATCATTGTGTTGGCCAGATCGGCGGCGTTCTGGCACATGGCGGCACACATTGCCATTTCCGGTGTTATCGCCATGGCACCGGCACACATCGTGCAGGCCTGTTCGCAGGCCGCGCACGCTTCAATGCACTCCTGCATAACGGCAAGGTCCATGCCCTGCATGGCGTCGGAATGCATTTCCATCATCTGCATCGCGGTAGTTGACATCGTCTTCGTCCAGCCTGGGCTGACTCGCGTCGGAGGGTCCGGCGGTGTTGAGTATCGGCCCGATCACTGTCAACCTACGCCTCGCCGGGTGCGGTGTCTGCCCCTCGACAGCGTTCTCTCGACGGATCCGGCAGTCACAGAGTTCACACTCGATCGTCGTAGGCTCGAGCCATGCTGACCCGTGCCAAATTCATTCCTCCTGCTGGTGCCGTACTCATGTTCTCCACGACCTGGTGTGGGTACTGCAAGAACCTCAAGAGCCAACTCGACCGGGCGGGAGTGCCATATACCGAGATCAACATCGAAGAGGTCGAGGGCACTGCGGAGCTTGTCGCCGAGGTCAACGGGGGCAACCAAACCGTGCCGACCCTCGTCTTTCCCGATGGCTCCACCGCGACGAACCCGTCCCTGGCGACGGTCAAGGCGCGGCTGGTGGATGCGGCTTCCACTGGTCGATGACATCCCTGTCCAGTGAGTCCGACCTGTCCAGTGAGTCCGAGCACGCTCTCGGACTACTGTCCCGCGCCGCAGACCCCCTCGATCGCCTCCACGCGCTGCGGCTGCTCGCGATCGCCGTCGACCGGGATCCCGCGGTTTTGCGCAATGTGCGGGCTGCCCTGGACGCTGGAGAGAGCTGGGAGCGGATCGCGGATGCCGCGGGCCTGGGTCTCGCGGCCGCGAAGTGGCGCTGGCAGGGCACTGACGAGCAGATCGCCGCGCGACTCGCCGCGGGACGCAAGCGCTCCGCTCGCCCGAGCAGCGTTCCTACCGGCCTACCCGGACACTCTGTGGCCGACGCCGCACGCATGCTCGGGGTTACGGCGCAGGCGGTCTACCTGCGCATCAGCCGCGGAACCCTCCAGGCCACCACGGTGACCATCGATGATGGCCGCAGCTACAAGCGTGTGCTGCTGTGAACAGGGGAATTCGACGGTGCTAGTGAACGGCACGGTGCCCTTGACTGGCTTTGTGTCCCGTGCCATTCAATCTGTCCGATTGACAGGTGAGTTATCCGCCAAGATCACCGCGTTTTCGGGGCAACGTGGTGTTGCAGGACAACGCACTGATAAGGGATCTGTGCCATTCATTTTGTCTAAATCGGAGATCTCGGCAAACGCGACCCTGATGTTGATGGGCCGAACGCCGGCCTACTCAGCTCCTATTGTCGAGGTCCTCCGGCGAGGTGCTCCAGCGAGGAACTTGACGCTGTGACCGTCGAGCTCAGGTGCCCGTAGGCGGAACCCTCACCCCCGTCGTTCAGGCCGTGCGTGCCACCATCGACCCGCACGTCAAACTGACCTGAAGTAAAAACATCACAACGAAGAGGTGGTTTGTATGCCCTCCCAACCCGTGGACTTCCACTCCGGCGCGCCGGTTGATCTCGACCTCTCGGTCGAATGGATGGACGGCTCCGGCTTGAACGAGCCACTGGTCCAGGTTCACGCACTCGACGAACACACCTTTATTCTTCGCCAGTCTCTGAAGACACACTACGAGGGACCATTCGTCTTCCTCCTGCTCGGCAACACGGGCGCACTCCTGATCGATTCTGGCGCGACCTCTGACGAGGAGACATGGCCACTGCGCCACTTGGTCGACGGAATCATCACGGACTGGCTCGTCGCGCATCCCGCCCCGTCGTATTCGCTCACCGTCGCCCACTCGCACGGTCACGGGGACCACACCGCCGGAGATGTGCAGTTCTCCCACCGTGCCAACACCAGGGTGGTGCCGGCGTCTCTTGAAGGCGTGAAAAGCTTCTTCGGATTCACGAGTTGGCCAAACGAGATCGTTTCTTTCGACCTGGGCGGGCGGGTCCTGCGCGTGATCGCCGGTCCCGGGCATGAAGAGGCCGCCACGCTTTTTTACGATCCGTGGACCGGTGTCCTCTTCACGGGCGACACCGTCTACCCCGGTCGCCTCTATGTCGTGGATATGTTCGCCTTCATCGCCACGCTGGACAGGGCCATCACCGTGATGGCCGAGGTTCCCGTCTCCTACCTTTTGGGATGCCACATTGAGATGTCGTCTACGCCGGGCCACGATCATCCACTCGGTTCGCTCAGCCATCCAGGCGAGGCGCCGATGCCCATGCGCCCAGGCCAGCTTGTGACCCTGCGCGAACGAGCTGTCGAGATAGCCCACGTCCCAGGCGTGTACAAGTTCGACGATGTCATCATCTACAACGGTAAGGCCGTGGTCGACGACTACTTGAACCCGTCGTCAGGTACTGAGGGCGGTAGCGATTGACCCAACAGAGGCGCTGTTAAACCAATCGCCACGGAACGATGAGAGATGCAGTACTAGCGCGAAAGCGGCCATCGCGACGGAGAGCTCGATGTGTGCCACAAGCGGAACGGCAAACGGTCATCGATCCGGATTCAGAAGCGCGCAGAGAATCCGCCGTCTGCGTTGAGCAGCTGCCCCGAGATCCAACGACCCTCACCAGAGACTAGAAAAGCGACGACGCTTGCGATGTCGGCGGGCTGGCCGAGGCGCCCCGACGGGTGCCGGGGCGTGAGATCCTGCAATTCTCGACTGTCTGAAAGATTATTGAAAATTCACCCTGGTCGACTCCGCGCGCTCACGCTTCAGCGCTCCCGACCCTCTGCTGGCGGATCCCCGCAATCGACCACTGAACCGGTAAACGGAGCTCCAGTTACGCCAACCCAGCGCACAGAATCGGCTTAGCGTGTTATTTTTTCCGTTTCGTGAGCTGACCCCGGCATCGACGGCAATGCCACCCCCTCGGGAGGCCCCGATCAGCGTTGCTCGTTCCACCCCTGTTCCGGCCATCACGGCGAGGAGGTCGTCGACATCGGAAAATACGACGTTCTCGGTCGTAGTTCGGCCGAATTCTCGGCAGTCGTACCGGATCACGTGATGATCACCAGAAAGAGCGGCGACGATCGGATCCCACATACGGGCAGTCGCGATACCGGAATGAATCAGAATCAGGGCCGGATCGTTCTTGGAGCCGAGAGACTCGGCCCAGAAACTGGCACCGTTGAACTCCACTGTCTCCAGACCGAAGAAGCTAGTCGACCGCACGCGGAGGCACATCTCCATCCCGCGAAGACCAGAGAAGTTACCCGAGTGAAACCACCGCGCGCAAGCCGAACGGCTTGTGGGTCCAGCAGGTGGAGCTAGCGAGCAAGTCGGTAGATGTGCTCGACGACATCGCGGAACAGGAAATCAGCATGCGATGTCTCGGAGCTAACCTTCACGAATCCCGCGCGGGCCAACACCCTGGCCGAGCCCAAATTATGTTTGGTCAGATGGCCAAAAATCGGTCGTATGGTCTCCACGGTCAGAAATATCCGTAGCGCTGCGGATGCAAGTTCTTCGCCCTATCGAGCTGGATCGATCCAGGAGGTGACCTCACGGTCTCCCTCGATGGTGAAGCGTCCAACGGTTCACACCAGAGAATTTCTGTCATCGATCGCACCGAGGAACACTGAGGGATCCTTTTGGATGCGCTCGTAGTGGGCATCGAACGCGTTCCGATCGGATGGATCCGCGCGGGTGAACGCCGCCATCTCAACCGCCGCACCATCCCGTTCCCCGTCGAAGAGTCGATCACGTTCAGCATCGTCACGCTCTCGCAGAATTATTCTCACGGGCTTACGGTGACGGTTCCTACTGACACCTACCCCTAAGCGGAACCTGGATCGCGGCGCTTATCAAGGTCGCCGCAGGC
Source organism: Frigoribacterium sp. (assembly GCA_025408445.1). Classification (GTDB taxonomy): domain Bacteria; phylum Actinomycetota; class Actinomycetes; order Actinomycetales; family Microbacteriaceae; genus Lacisediminihabitans. The sequence continues at coordinate 11,195 of JANYIZ010000135.1, forward strand.
TGGTAGCCGAAAGGCGTCTACACCTAGCGCTTCGCTAATTTTCTGATGGCCGAAAGCCGGACGGATACTCGGCGGCATTTCAGGTCCTGGAGAAAGTGTGAGTGCAGCTGGATTTCGACCCGGATCAGGTAGTCACAGGGGAACTTGCACGGGCCGGTGTTGCGAAGCAGATCTGCCGTCGGTCAACCCTCCCGGTGGGTGATGGAGAACCAGGTGAGGATGCTGTATAGCCAGACGACACCCAGAACAAGTGTCAACAGCACGATATGCAGCCACGGCGGCGGGGCAAGCCATCCGATAAGAAGCGCGACCCCGGCCGCCACCCCCAGGGCCGCCGACGCCGGACGATAGATTCGCGCAAGCTCACGCCAGTCGGCGAGCGAGGTCGCGACCAGGACAAGGGCAAGGGCTCCCACCGCCACTGACAGCGACAGAACCATGGCCTGGGGTGGCGAAGCATGGCCTCCCGAAGCTTTTTCGATCATGCTGACCATAACCCCACCGGTCGCGGCGATCGTCAGTGTCACCAGGAAGTGCCCGACCAGCCACCGCGACAAGGCTCCACGATCTGCAGCTACCCGGCGACCTCCCACGAAGTCGAAATAGGTCCACCAGTATGCGAATCCGATCCCCAGCCCCAACACGCCGGTGACGACAGCGACCGGCGTGCGGTCGGCATCCGCGATGCCGTTGACGACACCGACGACTACCTCCCCCAGAACGATGATGGTGAACAGGTCGAAGCGCTCGATCATCGATTCGCTCGCGTTAGCCCTGGGGGCCCCGGGTGCCCTGTCTCGCAGCTGGAGAACCGACATGCCAGCTAGCCAGAAGACAATGAGGATTGCCCAGACCGCCAGGCGTGGCCCGTCTGGCAGAAGGGCGCTAGCGCCAACAGCCGTGGCCGAGCCCAGGATGCCGATGAGGTACGGCGTCGTTGCCGAGCGAAAAGCCGGGTCGTCCTGACGACGCACTGAGTACCAGAGCCAGCCGAGGAGGAACAGGTACGCGCTATAGACGGTGGCGAAAGCCGGCCCGTCACCCGAAGTGGCTTCGCCAGTGAATACTGCGAGTATCACCAGCACGCCCATTTGGACGAAGACATAGAACCGGGTCCGCGCATCGGACCGACCATGCAGGTCGTGGTAGACGGCCCCATTGATCCAGGCGAACCAGATCAGCCCGAACACGATGGCGAACCGACCCGCCCCCGCCCACGTCACGTCCCCCGCAAGATGGTGTGCGGCCTGGGAGACGACGACGACGTAGACGAGGTCGTAGAAGAGCTCGAGAAAGCTGACATCCCGCCCCTCGATGCCATCGCCGTGGGCTCGAGGCGGCTGCCAAAAGTGACGGCGCAACGCTGCAGCGGATGACCAGGATCGGCGCGCGCTTTTCTGTGGGTCCGGCATACGCGCTCCTCGCCTCGGCTGCCCTTCGTAGGACGATCATTACCCAGATACGGGCACCTGGCAATCGTGCGGCTGGGAGTTGAGCGCAATACCTGCACTGGCACAAAAAATTGCTTCGATACCGCGCGTGCGCTTGCCGACCAGAGCTGCCGATGCATCGTGGTCATCGGGACGATCAACCGGCCGCCGTTCAGGTACTCGCGAATGTTTGATCGCGGCTCGAGGCCGACCTTACTTAGGTGCCCGGGTGGGGGCCGCTTACGGGCGTATTCTTGCGGTCTCCATCGGGCGACGAGCACCGTTTCGGTTATGAATGAATTCCTGATCGGATATGCACGCGTGTCCACGAACGAGCAAGATCTGACCGCCCAACGAAACGCCTTGGAAGCCCTCGGCGTTCGATCGAACCTGATCTACACCGACCACGGACTCACCGGCACTAACCGAGCACGACCCGGCTTGCGAGAAGCCTTGGCCGCCTGCCGGAACGGCGACACCCTGGTGGTTGCCAAACTCGACCGACTGGCTCGCTCCCTACGAGATGCGAAAGACATCATCGACGAGCTCACCGCTCGAATCCAAGCCGTCAAAAGCGTCACACTCAGCATCGGCGGATCCGTGCACGATCCGACCGACCCGGTTGGGCGACTGCTGTTCAACGTTCTCGCGATGGTGGCAGAGTTCGAATCCGACCTCATCCGCGCACGAACCCGGGAGGGAATGCAAGTGGCCAAAGCGAAAGGTCACCTCCGGGGCAAGCAACCGAAACTGTCGACAGCCCAACAACACCACCTGATGGAAGTTCACCGGGCAGAGACGCATTCCACCGCCGAACTCGCCGAGCTGTTCAACGTCGCCCGCTCCACCGTCTATCGAACCGTCAAACGACAATCAGTCGACCGCTGAAACACACACTCGCCGGCACCCGTTGCCGAGCCACGCAACTCAGCAACGGGACAGCCGAACTGAGGGACCAGCAGCAATTATTCCGATGATCAAGCTTTGTCAGAAGGGAACCCTCTGTAGGACGTCAGCGCCGCGGAAAGTGGATCCGCCTGAGGGTGCTCAGCGGTCGTAGACGTTGCTGCGATGACCGAGCGTGATCACTGCGACAACGAGGATGTCGTCATCGACCGTGTAGATGATGCGGTAATCCCCGATGCGAACTCGGAGTCCGGAGCGCCCCTGAAGTGCTTTGGCACTTGGTGGCCGTGGATCCTCACCGAGGAGTGCAATCGCGCCGCGAATGCGGTCACGATCCTGATGGTCAATTTGCTTCAACGCACGAACCGCGGCAGGACGCAGTTCGACCTGGTAGGTCATGTCCAGCCCAGATCGGCCTTCACTTGGGCCCAGGGAATATTGGGGCCCTCCTCTGCCATCGCTTCGTCAAACGCGACGACATCTTCGGAGTCTTCGAGCGCTTCGAGCATCCGCTCGTAGCGCTCGGGACTGACAATCACCGCGGCACGTTGACCGCGGCGCTCGATGAACACCGCTTCGCTCTTTGAGCGTGCGATGACGTCGGAAAGGTGGTTGCGTGCGTCCGCGACGCTAACGATGGACATGGCCCCAGTGTACATCCCAAATTTTGAGATGTACATGAATACTGCCCCGACCGGAACCTCCAGAGCGACATCACACCGAGTCTTTTGACGGACGATCACCGCACACGAATTGGTGCCCTCTCAAGAGCCTGCTCGAGACCACTTTTCGACCGATGCGGCCGCCCGCAGGCAGAACCCTTCAACGGGGTCAGCCCTGCTGCGAGAATAGCGACATGAGCGCTGAGATGGACGCGGAGCTGGACGCGGTTTTGATTGGCGGGCGAGAAACGCGTCCGATCGTGATCGTAGATTATGACAACGGATGGCCGGATCGATTCGAAGAACTGGCTCTCCAGGTCAAGAATGCACTGGGCAACGGGGCGCTCTCGGTCGAACACATCGGCTCAACTGCGGTTCCGGGGCTCGCCGCAAAACCGATCGTTGACATGCTGCTCGTCGTCCACGATGTGACAGACGAAAGCGCGTACGTCACGCCGCTTGAGCAAGAGGGCTTTGCCCTCCGAGTCAGAGAACCACGGCATCGGATGCTCCGAACGACCGAGAAAGACGTTCATATTCATGTCTTCGAGCCCGAGTCTCAGGAGATTAAGGACTACCGCGATCTGCGCGACTGGCTGCGGATCAACGAGGCCGACCGTGATCTCTACGGGTCAACAAAGAAAAAGCTGGCGCAACAGCGGTGGAGCGACATGAACTACTACGCAGACGCCAAGAGCTCGGTCGTCCAACAGATCCTGGGGCGCGCGCGCGATTGGCGCAGGACCAGCAGGGACTGAGAAGATCACCGGCCCGGCGCCGCGGAGCATCATCGGGCCTTCGCAAGCCGGACGATCAGCGGGCGGTATTTCCCGTCAACACGAGACCACGCTAGGGACCAGTTTTCGACCCGGGCGACCCTCGTGGGCGGGACCTTGGGCGGGACAGGTTCGCCGCGACACGTCCGGCCAGCGGTAGAATTTCAGTCATAAGAATTTGGCTAGTGGGCCCAGTTTTTTTGGAGGCGGTGAACTCGTTCCGGCTCTCTGCCTTTGCTCCCGCGCGATATTTAGGCCACCGCTTTTCAAGTGATTGAGCCTCGGTCTTGAGCTCCTGTACTTCCTGCGCAAGCGCTTTGAGTCGGGTACCTTCCGGGAAAGTCGGCTCCGTCTCGGTGCAGCAATTCTCTACGCGGTGCTCGATCAGCCAAGACCTCGCACTACGCCCGCACAATTCCGTTTACGGCTGTGGATCAGGTGAACGCGATACTCGATCGCGGCCAGTTTTCCTAGCTAACGCCCCTGGCGTGATCGAGCGCAATTACTCCGCGAAGCGGAACAATCCCTTATGTGGCGCGGTGATAAATCTGGTGTTCGGTGTTCGTCTTTTGTTCGATGATCGCTTGCTGTTCGGCCGTGATGGCGGTTTGAATCGCGGTAGCTAGCACCACCTGTCCGGCAGCTGTCGGGTGAACACCATCGTCTTGCATGAGCTTTGGATGTGCGACGAGTGGTTGTCCGATGTCGAGGTAGTGGCCCCCGACCGCGGTGACAGCCTGGTGCACTTGGGAATTGATATCCGCGAGTTGGGCCGGCGGGTCCGTCGTTGGCCAGATGGCGCTGAGGCCGATGATCTCGGCGTTCGGGAACTCGGAACGCAATATCGTGAGGGCGCTGGTCGTTGCCGCGAGCAGCTCGGAGTTCGGGTGTTCCAAGTCGTTGCTGCTGCCCTCAATGATTATGAGATCAGGGTGGAGGGTGGCGGCCGAACGGACTATGTCGACGAGGGTATCCCCGCACTCCGCCGGGTTGCCGAGGTCGACAAATCCGGCACCATCACAGGCGAGAGTCGTGAGGTCCCAGCCGTTGGCGGCTGAGATGAGCTCTGGCCAGGCATCCGCCGGACTAACCCCGTAGCCCTTCATGATCGAGTCTCCGATCGTCAGCACCTGCATTGGTGCGGCGGCGGCGGCGGGGATGGCAGACCGAGTAGATGCTGGGCTCGGTGTTACCGCGCTTTTATCGGCGGCACCAGCGCCAACGGAGGCGGCACCAGAAGATGTGCTGACCGCGTTTGATTGGGCCAAGGCGCCGGTTGACGTTGATCGCGCAACGCCTGTCGAGAACAACACCACTACCGTGATGAGCGAGCCAGCAGCGATAGCCACGAGAGCAATTGCAAAAGTGAGGGACGGGCTGCGCGTTGGTGAAGCGGACATCGGACTCCAGTTGTTTCATCAGGCCAATAGGCCGAGCCCGACCCTCTGATGCTGCTTGCGCGTTCTTGATGATGAAGAGCTGCCCGATACGACTCACGGATGGGTCACATCCCGTGGAGTGGATTTCGCTTCTCCGTAAACGGTAGTCAGCCCTAGCCTATCCGGCGGTGAATTCGGATAAGCGAAATTACCCTCCACAGGACCTGCCCAACGCGAGCAGGTTCTAGGTTTATTTTCCCGGGCGGTCGAGGGTCGCGACGACGATGGTGTCGCTCGCTCGACAACAAATCCTTCGACTGCAACCGATTCATCACGCCCGCGTGACCGGTCAGTTTGGGCGCGAGGATCTTCGTTGTCTCGCACCTAATAGGTAGCACCCCGGGTCACGTCCCGTGGATTGGTGTAATTCTCGGTAGCTGAGCGTCGCGTTGTCGACGTGGTGAGCCATCGTGCGACGGTCAGTGAGAACCGATCAAAGAACTCACTTAGGGACACAACTCACGATGGCTCTAGTCCAGTCTGCCCCTGCTCGAACTTCTCGCTCTACTGAAGCTCACCGACGTCTCCGTCCGGATCCGTTCCGCAACCGAATCTCTGTACGAGGAGCTGATCGAGGCGGAAGCGACTGCGTTCATCGGCGCCGCTCCGTTCGAACGCTCGAATGACCGAACCTCTCAGCGCAATAGGGCCCGCCCGCGGACCTTGACGACCACCGCGGGAGACCTGAACCTGCGGATCCCGAAGCTGTGAGCCGGGTCATTCTTCCCGGCATTATTGGAGCGCCGCCGCCGGGTCGACCAGGCCCTCTACGCGATCGTGATGGAGGCCTACCTGCACGGGGTCTCGACCCGGAAAGTCGACGATCTGCTGAAAGCACTCGGCGCCGATACCGGGATCTCCAAATCAGACGTGTCCCGGATCTGCGCGGATTTAGATCACGAGGTCGGCGCGTTCAGGGATCGGGACCTGTCGGCGATGGGCTACCCGTATGTGTTCCTCGACGCGACCTACTGCAAAGCACGGGTGGACCACCGGGTGGTGTCCCAGGCAGTCGTCATCGCGTTCGGTGTTGCCGCCGACGGGCGCCGCGAGGTCCTCGGCTTCGACGTCGGCGACAGCGAGAACGAGGCCTTCTGGACCGGGTTCCTCCGCTCGCTGAAGGCCCGCGGCGTCGGTGGGGTGAAGCTCGTCATCTCCGACGCCCACACCGGGCTGAAGAAAACCATCGGGGTGGTCTTCCAAGGCGCCGCCTGGCAGAGACGCCGAGTGCATTTCTTGCGCAACGTGCTCTCTATCATCCCCCGCGCTTCCCAGGAGATGGGCGCCTCCATCATCCACACGATCTTCGCCGAACCCGACGCGGAACATGTCAAAGCCCAGTTCTAGGAGGTCGCCCGGATGCTGGCCAAGTGGCATCCGAAGGTCGCGCAGATGCTGCACGACGCTCGGGCCGACATCCACGCGTTGACCGGCTTCCCGACCAAACACTGGCGCCAGATTTGGAGCACCAACCCGATGGAACGAGTGAACAAGGAGATCAAACGCCGCACCGACGTCGTCGGCGTGTTCCCCAACCCCGCAGCCCTGCTCCGCCTCGCCGGCGCAGTCCTCGTCGAGCAACACGACGAATGGGAAGCCGCCGACCGCCGCTACCTCTCCGAAGCCTCCATGGCCGCGTTAGCAGTCTTGGAGGCCCCCGCCGCCGCTAAGAACCGGACACCAGCTGCGGACATGGACCTGAGATACATGCGAAACCACCTTGAAAGAAGGTGTTGCTTCGATCAATAGAATCTCCCGGGCGTCTTATGGACACGCTCGAAGGTGTCGTTTCGCCATCCCGGTGTCTTCATCCGTAAGAAATCGGAACGTGCCGTAGGTTTGCAAATTGTTGATGGTTCCCATCTTGCACGATCGTTCGGATGTATTCGTGGCTGCTGATTCTGTTGTCTCTGTGTCTGTGTCTGAACTTTCCGGGTAATCCCGGAGTTGTTGTTCAAAATTTCAAGACACTCGAAACAGCCCCATCGCAGTGCAGCTGCGCGGACATGTCCTTTGTCCCAACGAACATGTCTGTGTCAACGCGGACAAGTTAGGTGTCAAGGGATACGAGGGGCCGACATCTCGGGAACGACGCGCTACGCGACGACAAGTTAGGTGGCATAACGACAAGTTAGCTGGCACGGGACACTTTGAGCCCTTCGACGGTGCAGCATCCAACAGCTCTGCGGATGCCGTCGCTCTCGTCGCGTCGCGTTGGAGCTCCCCCGCGAAGGTCATTACCGCCGTTCGCCCGGTCGCCTTCGACGCGGCACCGGACGAGCTCGACCGCTTGGTTGCCAAGCACTCCCCCGATTTTGTGATCGCCACCGGGCTCGCGAACGGACGCGCCGATCAGGGGTGGTGCGGAGCGGTGATCGCGAATGCCGGATGGTCGGATGCGGAAACGGTGCGCAGGTCCGCCCCGAATTCGAAGGTTGCTCTCACGAAGCGGCCGGCGAGGGCATCCCGCACCCAGTAGCGGGCGTCATCCCACATCCGCGCGGTCGGAATATCGGCCACCGGATACCACTCGGGCGCGAGTTCGTCGGACTCCGTGGCCTCACCTTCCCACTCCCGGCAGACAAAGACCCACGACTTCTGGCTCCAGGCTGGTTTGAACGGAAACGGGTAGGTGAGTTCCCCGACGAGCTCGATACCTCCGAGCACGAGCGAGGTCTCCTCTTCGACTTCGCGCCGGATGGCTAGCTCCGGAGTCTCAGCACGTTCAATTTTGCCGCCCGGACCGACGAGGTTGCCTTCCCCGAGCCCGAACTTCTTGCGCCCGAGCAGCACTTCATCTCCGCCGGGCGCCGCCCGAAGCAGATAGCAGACGCAGACCTCGGGAAGTGACATCCCGCCAGCCTAAAGCGTGACGACCGGCGAGAATGGCACCAAAAACAGCATCGCCCGGGGAGCCGATCCGGTGATTCCTGAGAAACTGCCGCGTGGCCACAGCTTCCCGTTCGAGCACGTCACAACCAGCCATTATTGTGAAGCCGTGACGAAGACCCTGGTGATTGACAGTCCGGTGCGCGTGAATGCGCCAACGTCGCGACGTGCTTTTGCGGTGATGCGCGTTCTCGTCGGCCTTCTGGTGCTTGCGGCGCTCGTCACCCAGATCACCGCCGACCTGCTCCACGACTCCTTCACCCCGGGCGAGTACTTCAGCTATTTCACCATCGAGTCGAGCATGATGAACGTCGTTGTGCTGCTCGTCGGAGGCGCGATTGCCTGGCGGTGGGACCGCGACACCGAACTGTTCACGAGCGTGCGGGTCGCCATCCTGTCGTACGCCGTTATCACCGGGCTGGTGTACAACGTGCTGCTGCGCAACATTCCGGGTGACGGCGGCTATGAGCCACCTCGCTGGTGTAACGAGGTTATGCACGTGTGGGTGCCGGTTTTCATTCTGCTCGACTGGCTGCTCGCTCCAGGCCGCGCCCAGGTGCCGTGGAAGCGACTGTGGCTGGTGATCTCCTTTCCCCTCGCCTGGCTTGCTTTCACGATGATCCGGGGCGCGATCACGCTCTGGTATCCCTATCCATTCCTCGAGCCGGCCGGCCCCGGCGGCATCCCGAGTCTTCTCGTCTACGTCGTCGGAATCGCGGCCTTCATCATTATCGTCGCGTCGGCCGCGATCGGCCTCGCCCGTCTCACAGCCAGGCGCGAGGTCGTCGCTCCCTGAGGAACGGGTCGCTCGGCCCGCGGGGTTCCGAGTACGGTGGCCGTTCCGAGTACGGTGGCCGTTCCGAGTACAGTGGCGGTGAGATGTCGTTCAGTCGCCGTAGTTTCCTACTCGGGGCAGGGTCAGGTCTTTCCCTGCTGGTGTTAACGGCGTGCACGGATGAACCACCCCGTCCCACGAAGTCCTCGACGCCATCCCCCACCCCCTCGCAGACGGTCCCACGGCCGTCGGGAATCGAGCGAAGCGGGTGGTCGTCCGACCCCTTCGCTCGCGGGGCCCAGAGTTTCCTGGCGCCGGGCGCCACCCCCCAGCATCGGGATGATCTCGCCAAGCCGGTCGGCGGGAGGGTCTTCTTCGCCGGGGAAGCCACCTCTGCAGATCTGGCTGGCACCGTTCTTGGTGCCCAGCAATCGGGTGCCCGCGCCGCGGCCGAGGTGCTCGACGTTGTGAGGACCGGGGAAAAGATCGCGGTGATCGGAGCCGGTGCTGCGGGGGCGGAAGCTGCCCGGGCGCTCTTTCGGCGCGGATTCGACGTGGTCGTTCTCGAGGCCAGGGATCGCGTGGGTGGGCGCATCGACACCCGTACCCCCAAGTCGTGGCCCCTTGGCGTTGAGCTCGGCGCGTGGAGGCTCGGAAAGGTGACGGACGAGCCGTTGCTCGCGCGCCTCGCGTCCCTCGGGATCGCGACGAACCCACTCGCCGGTCTGCTCGCCGCGGGGATCGACGGCCACGCGGCCGACAACACTGTGGGCGCCCAGGCGCTGGCCACAGCTCGGACCTGGGCCGAGGCGCGGTTGGTCGATCCGAGCCTGAGTGCAGCCCTCGACGGCTCGGGTGCCACAGCCGGGGCGGCCGGGGCGGCGGTCGAGGGACTCTCCGATACCGGCCTCCTGAATGCGTCGCTCGCCTCACTCGCTGGAGTCACCGGGGCCAGTGCCTCGGAACTCTCCACCTGGTATGGGCTCGCTGACCTGCCGGCGCGCGATCGAATGGTCACTGGCGGATTTTCCGGCCTCATCCGCGACAGTCTTGACGGGGTGCGGGTATCTCTGTCGACCGCCGTGCTCGGCGTGTCTTACAGCGCTTCAGCCGTGAGTCTCAAACTCGGTACAGGCGAATCTCTCACCGTCGACCGGGTCGTGGTGACGGTGCCGCTCGGCGTACTCAAAAAGAATGCGGTGGCATTCGACCCGCTGCTGCCCTTCTCCCATCGCACCGCGATCAGCGCACTCGGCATGGGATCGGTCGAGACTGTCTGGCTACGCTTCGATAAGCCATTCTGGTCGACGGATGCCGCTGTCTGGAGCATCGTCGGCAGCGACAGCGACATCACCGACTGGGTGAACCTGCAGGCAGTGACGGGAGAGCCGGTGCTCGTCGGTATTGTGGGCGGCAAAGCGGCAAGGCGAGTGGGGAAACTCAGCGACGACGAGCTGGTCGAAGCCGTGCGGACGGCCCTCGCCCCGTTCGCACAGGCCTGAGCACCGAACGCTCGGCCCAGCGCTCAGCAAGCGGCGTGGTGCGGCTCACTGCCACGAGAGCGCCTGAGATACCCCCGAAGAGAACAACCGCGATCGACGCGAAGAAGAAGAACTGGCCCGCATTCGCCAGCTGTGCCGGGTCGAGGAAGAAGTAGGGGTACCAGCCGACGATGGGCCCTCGCGCGAGCGTGACCAGTCCCCAGCCGGTCATGAAGACGAGTACAAACGCGATGCTTCGCCAGGGCGACGTACCCCGGCCGGGCCCGATGATCCAGTCGAGTACGGCGACCGCGGGAAGCACGAAATGCAGCACGACATCGGACCACGGCACATCGATGCGGAATCCGCGCTCACCCGACTGCTCGATGATCAGGGCGAAGATGATCCCGCACGAGACGGTCAGGCTCAACACGGTGACCCGGGCCAGATCCAACCAGACGGCGTCATCCTGCCCACGCAGAGCAACGACTGCCGCGATTAGTGTGACGACCAGGAACAGGATGCTGCTCTGGATCGTGAGATAGGCGAAGAAGTTGCCAGGGGTGAATGTCGCCGAACCGAGCCCCCAGAGGAATCGCGAGACGAGCGCCATCAGGCAGGCGGCTGCCATGAGCAGCCGCAGGGCGCCGAAGGTCGCCCGTACCTTCACCGTGTCTTCTCACCTCCGCCGCGGCGCCCGGTGCTCGAGGTCGGGCCGCACCCAGCAGTCTACGAAGTCATCACGGGGCGATCGCTGACCCCGCGCTCGCGCCGTGCCCGAAGGCTCGCGGCGACGGTGGTGGCTGCGATGGTGAGGAGCGCGCCGAGCAGGAGCGCGGCATCCTCTCCCGGGCGGAGCAGATGCAACTGGGTGCCCAGCGCGGCCGCAGCGACCGGCACCCCGAGTTGACCGGCGGCCACGACACCGAGGAGCAGCGGTTGCGAGACGAGCCTGGCGACCAGGTGACTGAGGATCGCCGCGGCCCCAAGGCAGACGCCGAGCAGGATCATTGCGGGATGGCTGCCGAGCTCGGAGAGGCTGATCGATGCGCCGAGCCAGACGAAGAACAGCGGCCCGAAAAATCCCTCGGTGATGCCGAAGAGTTGGCGGGCGAGGCGTCGCGGCTCACCGATCGCCGCGACGACGAGCCCGAGAGCAAATCCGGCGAGCAGCACGGACACCTGCGCGAACTGGGCAAGGGCGGCGAGACCGAACAGCAGGAGAACGTTGATGCGCAGCTCTAGCGCGAACTTGCGGCGCTCGGAGAGTCGATGGAGTCTTTTGCGGAGTCCGTCGCGGTCCAGGCGGCGCAGCACGAAGAAGACCAGACCGGCGCCGGCGACCACCGCAACGGCCCCGAGAGCGGTGGACGCCGCTCGGGCCGGGTTGATCGCGAGTGGCAGGGCGACGATGCAGACCGCGTCCGCGATCGCCACCTGCGCGGTGAGTTGGGCGATGCCATGAAGACCAAGTGAAGCAATGATCGGCAGAATGAGGGCGGCGGATGACGAGGCGATCAGCACCCCGTAGAGCGCGGCGTGACCGGTGCCGAACAGGGCGGCGAGACCGACGCCCGCGACAGCGGCCAGCACCCCGACGAGGAGCGCGCCGACGAGTCCGCGACGGAGCGCGCGCCGCACCGTGACATCCCGCACCGGCACATTCGATCCGACAACGAACATCACCAGGGCGAAGCCGACTTGCGCAAGCACGGTGAAGGTCGGTTCGGTCGCGTCGAGCAGTCGAAGGCCGGAGGCGCCGACGAGCAACCCCCCAAGCAGCTCCCCCACCACTGCCGGAAGGTGCCAAGATTCCCGGCCGGCCAGCAGCGGACCGAGCAGGCCGACGAGCACCACGAGCGCGAGCAGCGAGAAGCCCATGGCGTCAGGCTAGCGCGGCCGGACTCGCGCGCCGGCCCCGGTAAAGATTCTCGGGCCAGATGAGAGGCGTATTCCCGTGCTCAAAAATTCCTGGGATAGAAAAGGAAGCACCCCATGGCAGTGATATCGACTGACATTGATCCGGTCGAACTGCTCACGGCAGGGGAACTCACTGACTCGTGACCTACACGTTTCATTTCCCATGCGTTGAATGCCATGACCCTTGTCAAGAAGTTCAGATAACACCGGACGCGCCTGACTAGCCCGCGCTCCCCGCGAGTGCTCTCTCCTGCTAGCTATCATTCCCCAGAGCAGTAAGAGATGGCCCGGACAACAGGGCACCGGCACTGACTTCGGGGCGGAGATCCAGGCGTCGCAGCAACTGTGCATTGAGAGCCACCACCACCGTTGAGGCCGACATCAGCAGAGCTCCGACCGCCATGGGGAGGATGAATCCGATCGGCGCGAGAACGCCGGCTGCGAGCGGCACGGCAATTAGGTTGTACCCGGCCGCCCACCACAGGTTCTGCTTCATCTTGCGATAGCTCTTACGGGACAGCTCAATGACAGACAGCACCGACCGGGGGTCGTCGCTGGCGAGGATGACACCCGCGGACGCGATGGCGACGTCGGTGCCTGCACCGATCGCGATTCCGACATCCGCTTGGGCGAGGGCTGGCGCGTCGTTCACGCCATCGCCGACCATCGCGACCTTGCGTCCCTCCGTCTGAAGCTCGATAACCTTCGCGGCCTTATCTTCCGGGTGGACTCCCGCGAAGACCCGGTAGATGCCGAGTTGGGCTGCGACCGACCGGGCGACCGCCTCGGCATCCCCGGTGATCATGACGACCTGGATGCCGAGGGTGTGGAGGGCGTCGACTGCCGGTTGGGATTCGGGCCTGATCTCATCGGCGAGCCCGATCGCCCCCACCACCGTGCCGTTGCGGAGCACGTGCAGGATGATTTCCCCGTCGTTCTCCCACGCTGTGGTTTTCGTCGTTGCCGAGGAGTTGTGGGAGGCGAGCATGCTCGGCCCACCGACGCTGATCCGGTTGCCGCCGCCAGTTCCCGTGACGCCGACCGCGGTAGAGGCCTGGAAGTCTGTGGCCCGAAGACCGGGGAGATTGCGTGTTTTGGCTGCCGTGATGATTGCTTTGGCGAGTGGATGTTCGCTGTCGCCTTCGACCGCGGCCGCCCAGGAAAGCAATTCCCCTTCGGAGACTCCGTCGACGACGGCTACTTTTGAGACGATGGGTTCACCCTTGGTCAGGGTGCCAGTCTTGTCGAAGAGCACGGAATTCACGGTGCGCAAAGCCTCGAGGGCGAGTCGATCCTTGATCAACACGCCGCCTTTCGCTGCACGTTCCGTTGCAATGGATACGACCAAAGGAATAGCCAGGCCCAACGCATGCGGGCACGCAATGACCAGCACGGTGATCGTGCGGATGATCGCCTCATCCGGCGCCCCCAGTGATGTCCAAACGATTGCCGTAATCACGGCGGCCCCCAGTGCAAACCAGAACAGCCACCGCGCTGCGGTATCGGCCAAACGCTGGGCGCGAGATGAAGAGTTCTGGGCTTCACTGACCAGACGTTGGATTCCCGCCAGTGCAGTGTTGTCACCGACCGCGGTCACGCGTACACGCAGCGCATTATCGGTTGCAACGGTGCCAGCCACAACGTGAGAGCCGATGCCACGGCTCACCGGGCGAGACTCGCCGGTGATCATCGATTCATCGACATCCGCGATGCCCTCGGTAATTTCGCCATCGGCCGGAACGCGGCCGCCAGGGCGCACGACCACCAGGTCGTCCACTACGAGGTCGGAAGGGGCGACCGTGGTGGTGGTGTCACCATCGACCCGTTCTGCTTCGTCTGGAAGCAGGGCGGCAAGTGATTCGAGGGCGGTCGAGGTTTGCGCGAGCGAGCGCATCTCGATCCAATGCCCCAGCAGCATGATCACGATGAGCAACGCCAACTCCCACCAGAAGTTGAGCTGGTGATCGAGCAGCCCGAGGCTCGCACCCCCCGAGGCGAGGAACGCGACGGTTATGGCCAAGGCGATGAGAAGCATCATCCCCGGCTTTCGAGACTTCAACTCCGAGACTGCGCCGGTGAGGAATGCCGCCCGCCCCAGACGTACATCACCGTTCCAAAAACCGGCGAAATCCACACCACCAACGGGAATCTGGGCAGCTGGTAACCCAGGATCATCGTAAAGGTGTCACTGAAGAAAACCACCGGCAGGGCAACGACCAGCATGATCCAAAAAAGCCGCCGGAACTGGGCGACATGATTGCCGTGCCCCGCGTGGTTCATGCCGGCGGAACCCGTCTGGGGATGCCCCGGCACTGTGTCGTGGTCATGTGCGTGAGATCCATTGATTGCACCCTGGCTAATTCGACTCATGCGATGACCATATACCCCATAGGGGTATATGCGAAGCACTGAATCGGGTTGGCCGCCTAGCCTGGGCGATCAGGCAGAACCCAGATGCTTGACGCGTTCGAGGTATTCCTCGGTCGTGAGGTCACCCTTCGCATATCTCTCATCGAGAATCTGACGCGGAGTCTGCACGGCTCCCGCAACTGGCGGAAGAGAAATCGAGGAATGATTTAAGCGCGTTGGCAGCAGACGGAGAACCCCGAAGACCGCGACAATCACCAGGGCCACAACGATGACCCCGGCCAGCAAACCCCAGCCCATCATGTTGTAGCCGTATCCCCACATGGTCAGATTTCCTTGCCTCGGTGGCACGCCCAGCTGCGGGCATGAGGGATCGAGGTTTTCCTCAACACCGCACCCAATGATGACTACCCCGCACCGATAGCGACGTACCTCTCTGCCGGCTTCGCTGTGAGAGATCACGGCAGTTATTACGACCGTTTTGCGCGCCTCTATCGCTAAATTAGGTCCTCTCGTGGCGACCGACTGCCTGCACCGTAAGTTCAGTTTGGAGCGCACCGTTTGTCGTTCCGCGTGCGGGCGGCGGGGCCCGGTAATGGAGCGTGGGAGGCTGGTGGGATGCTCGAGAACCTTTCGCTGCCCGTAGTGCTCGATTCCCGGGTTGGGTCGGTCACGCTGCGGCGCGCCTCGGCGGAGGATCTGGATTCGCTTATGATGCTCCTGTCCGACGACGCGGTCAGCGCAGCTCGAGGCGACGTAGCCTCGGAGACCGATCGTCCGGCGTATTTATGGGCACTCCAGCAGATAATATCCGACCCGGCCAATGAGCTTCTCCTGGCAATAGATGAAGAGCAGCGTGTGCTCGGAACTATGCAACTGACGCGCATCCCGGGGATGGCTCGGCGAGGTATCGCGCGTCTGCTCGTCGAGGCTGTGCGAGTTCAGAGCGATGCCCGTTCGGCCGGTATCGGGTCCGCGATGATTCGCTGGGTCACGGATGTTGCGGCCGCAGCCCTTGACGTGGGCCTCGTCCAACTCACCTCTGACGCCGTGAGAACCGATGCGCACCGGTTCTACGAACGTCTCGGCTTTGTCGCTTCGCACGTCGGGTTCAAATACCAGCTGCCCTCAGCAGCCCGTTAACCAGGAACGGCACGCTCCGCAGCGGCTGCCCTGATGATGTAGTCAGCCCGGCGGCATCGTGTCGGTGGCCTCTCAGCGGGTCGGCGCACGATGGGGCGATGCAAGCAAACCGCCGTCTGCTGTTTTGGTTGCGCGTGCCGTACGCCGCGGACGTCGCGCTGGTAGTGATAGGTATCGCTCTGTTGCTCACGGGACGTGACGTTGGATGGTCGGTGCTGATCTTTGCCGGGGTGCGAGCGGTCATCGGGACTTTCGCCCTCCTGGTGCTAGCTCCGCGAATCATCGCGCAGAGACCCAGTACGCCGCGGGAGTGATTCGCGTGGGATGAGTGCACGATATGGTTCTTCCGCCGGCACCTCTCGAATGTCCGACACAACCAGCGTTTTCCCTCTTCCGGACCCGCCGCGGACTTTGCCGCGAATCACGGCGAACTCTGGGATGGACGGTGTGGGGCGACGGGATGGACTCGAAAAATAGCGTGATGCCCCGGTTGCGGCCGACCTCCCTCCGTTGCTCTGGGATGATTCGGTTCGAAGACACACAAGAACCGAAGCCTCCGGCGGGCCGAAGACGTGGTCTGATGCGTGGCCGTTTCGCGATGCCTCGTAGGTGAAATGCTGTACGAGACCACGGATGGGTCACTGTAGCGTGTGGAGCTGCTGCAAGAGACTCGGAACGAACCAACACGGTACGCCGAACCCCTCGAGCTGTTCCGACAGAGGTTCCCAACTGAGAGGCATCAGCACGTTCGGCTGCCAGCTAGACCGGCCCCAGATCTGGCGCATTTGACGTCAGCTCCTGCAACCCCATCGGCTCGTACCTCGCGCCGTGCGCATTCGCTAAAAATCGAACCCACCGCGGATTATCGTTGGCAGCCATGGAATCGGGGACGGTGCGTTTCCCAACCCGAACAGATACGCATCAGTAAGCGCCAGAACGAGAGCGATAGCCCAGCGAATCCACCAGGGCCGTACCCAGGGAGGTACCGCAACAGCGACCAGGATCAGAGCCGCGCACACCAGCGGTGTGACGACTCCCCAGGTAAAATCGAATTCCCGATAATTTGCTGTTGGTCCAGAGCATCCACCGAATCCGCACCAGATAAGCCGAGCCGAAATCCAGAGCGGGAATCCGATCAGCAGCGCGAGCGGCACGGTCCAAATCAGGTGCAGCGCCGCGATGCTGAAACCCGCTTGATTCTTTGCGGATACTGTCCTGTCAGCCACAACTCACCGTTCCCGACGTGGCGTACGCGCCCGCTTGGATTGATGTACCCCGTGACGACGTTCCGTTGACAGTGACCGTGGCCGGCGTTAGGAGCAGCACCGTGATCCTCGAGTCGATCGTGGTGCCGGCCGTGAACGACTGATCCTGTTGAATAGAACCAGGCACTCGCTCTACTGTTATCGACACTGTGCGAGCGGCGCCGGGCGCAATCATGGGAATCCTTTGATCGGGGCGCGTTTCACGTGCATCGAGAAGCTTAGGGATTTGACTTCCGCTCGAACAGTCCCCGGTTAGGGCGTCAAGCGATGCGTGGCCGCGTGCCGTCCAAGTGTCTCCTTCGACTTTCCCAACTAAGACAAGGATCTTCAACGATCACGTGGTCTCACCTTCTCGGGACAGTCTCACCAGGATTGAGAATCCACACCCGCCAGCATCGAAGCGGGGCGTCGGAACTACACCTCTGGCGCCCCGCCGTGAGGGCGCCCAGCTACAGAGGAATGACATCCCCTCATACTGTTGCGTCGGCGGCCCGGGTGCCGCCCTCAGCCTCCCGCTTGGTGAGCGCCCGTTGCCGCATGGCAAGGAACAGCGGGAACACGAAGGCGTAGGCAGTGAGCCCGGCGAGCACTACATAGATCCAGCCGCGTCTGAGACCGAGTCGGCGTGATTCCAAGATGATCAGGATGCTGCCAGCCACGGCGGCCACCAGCAGGTCCACCGTGAGAGACGAGACGGCCGGACCGCTGTTCACCCAGTCGCCGGCGAAGTTGCGCAGTTGCACGATCGCGAGGGCGTTGAAGGTCCAGGTGCCGATAAGCCCGATGAGGGCGAGCACCAGGTACGTGACGGCGAGAGGCGTCCAATACCGCGTGATCGAGAAGCGGGAGGCGGGTGACGTGATGCGGTCGGGAGGTGTCATGTCCCCATGATGGCCGGTTATCGCGGCATCCGGCGATCTTCACGGCCCGCGCCTAGAATCTGCAGACTGTGACTTCTTCGACATCATTCACTCCGCCCGATCTCGACACCACACGCCCGACCCTCCGCGGTACTTTCGGCATGGTCGCCTCCACCCACTGGATCGCGACGGCGGCCGCCCAGGCGGTGCTCGAGCGCGGCGGCAATGCCTTCGATGCCGCCACCGCCGGAGCTTTCGTGTTGCATGTGGTCGAGCCGCATCTGAACGGCCCGGGAGGCGACCTCGTTGGTATCTTTGCGACCGCCGCCGACCCCTCACGGCCGCTCGTGCTCATGGGGCAGGGACCCGCGCCTCACAACGCTACGATCGAGCACTTCCGCGCTGAGGGTCTCGACCTGGTGCCCGGCGCTGGGGCGCTCGCCGCCGCAATTCCCGGCGCCGTCGACGCCTGGCTGCTGCTGCTGCGAGACCACGGCAGCTGGGAGCTCGGGGAGGTGTTTGCCTTCGCCCGCGTCTACGCCAGGCACGGGCATCCGCTGCTCGGCCGGGTGAGCTCGACGATCGCCGCGGTCTCTGAGCTATTCGAGACTCACTGGCCGTCCTCGGCAGCGCTCTGGATGCCGCAGGGCCGAGTTCCCCAAGCCGGCGAGCTCGTGGTGAACCCCGCCTATGCCGACACCCTCGACCGCCTCGCGGATGCTGGTCGGCACGCCGACTCCCGTGAGGGCAGGATCGATGCGGCCCGCGCCGAATGGAGCACCGGATTCGTGGCCGAGGCGGCGGCCCGGTTCGTGCGCGACAAGCATCGTCATTCCTCGGGCACCGACCATGCCGGCGTGATCGACGAGCAGGATTTCGCCGCTTTCCGGGCAAGCTACGAGCCAGCGGTCACCCTCGACTTCCGGGGCGTCACCGTCGCGAAATCCGCGGCCTGGGGCCAGGGTCCTGCCCTGTTGCAGTCCCTGGCGATACTCGACGGATTCGACGACGAGCGGCTCGATCCGTCGACCGCGCTCGGTGCCCACACCATCCTCGAGGCGCAAAAGCTGAGCCTCGCCGACCGGGAGGCCTACTACGGAGACGTCGAGGTTCCGCTCGAATATCTTCTTTCTGCGGGCTACGCGGAGGAGCGTCGCGCCCTCATCACGGACCGGGCCTCGAGCGAATTCCGGCCTGGTTCGGTACCAGGGGTGCTGGCCTATCACCCGCCGCTACGGGTCTCGTCCGACTTCACCGGGGCGAACGACGAATTTGTTGGAAGTGGCGAGCCGACGGTCTCCCCCGCCGGAGTCACCGCGGGCGACACCTGCCACATCGATGTGGTCGACGCGTGGGGCAACATGATCTCGGTAACACCTTCGGGTGGATGGTTGCAGTCCTCCCCCACGATCCCCGAGCTCGGGTTCTGCCTGGGCAGTCGACTGCAGATGATGTGGCTCGACCCGAGTTCGCCGTCGGCCCTCGTGCCTGGGCGGCGTCCACGAACCACCCTCACCCCCACGCTGCTGTTGCGCGACGGGCATCCGATCGCCGCCCTCGGCACACCCGGCGGAGACCAGCAGGACCAGTGGCAGTTGCTGTACCTGCTGCGCACCCTGGTCGGCGGCTATTCCCCCCAGGAGGGGATCGACGCGCCGGCGTTCCACACGACCTCGTTTCCGGAGTCCTTCTGGCCGCGTACCTGGGAGCCCGGCGGCGCGGTGGTCGAGGGACGGGTGGGGGCGGATGTCATCGCCGAGCTGCGCAGGCGGGGTCATCGCATCACCGTGGCGGGTGACTGGAGCCTCGGGCGGCTCTCCTCCGTGGGCCGGGATGCCAGTACCGGGCTGCTCACCGCCGCGGCGAATCCGCGTGGTGCCCAGGGCTACGTGGCGGGTCGCTGATTTGGCCCGGTGATTTTGCCCGGAACGCCGCTGCTCCCAACCGGTAGATTTGTTCCATGCGGCTTGGCGTGCTTGACATCGGGTCGAATACTGTTCACATGTTGCTGGTTGACGCGCACCCCGGTGCCCGACCCATCCCGTTCACCTCACACAAACGCCCCCTGCAACTCATCGCCTACCTCGATGATCGCGGCGCGATTTCGGCTGCTGGCCAGCGAGTTCTGATCGAATTTGTGACCGCCGCCGCACAGCTCGCGGAGGTGCACGGAGCGGAGGACCTGATGGCCTTCGCCACCTCCGCCATCCGCGAAGCCAGCAACGGATCGGAAGTGCTGGGGCGGGTGCACGCTGAAACCGGTATCCGGCTCATCGAGCTGAGTGGCACCGACGAAGCAGCCGCAACCTATCTCGCGGTGCGCCGATGGTATGGCTGGGGAGCAGGCAGAATCCTCAGTCTCGATATCGGCGGCGGATCGTTCGAAATGGCGATGGGAGCTGACGAGCTGCCCGAACTCGCGGTGTCCCTTCCGCTCGGCGCGGGAAGACTCACGCGGGACTTTCTGGATGCGGATCCGCCGTCTGCTAAGAGCATCAAGGCGGTTCGTAAGCACATCCGCGCGGTACTCGAGGGTCCGATCACGGACATCGGGCGATTGACCGCACCGACACTCGTCGTGGCAACCTCGAAATCTTTCCGCTCACTCGCCCGCGTCGCCGGTTCCGCTCCCCGCGCGGAGGGCCCCTTCGTGCGGCGTGAATTGCGGGTAAACGAATTGGCCCTGTGGACCAGCCGGCTGTCGGCCATGGCTTCTGCGGACCGTGCCGAGCTTCCGGGAGTATCTGTTCTGCGATCGCGTCAACTTCTGGCCGCCGCGTTGGTGGCACAGGCGGCCATGGAGGGCCTCCACATCGAATCAGTACAGATCTGCCCGTGGGCTCTGCGCGAGGGGCTGATTCTGCTCCGATTCGATCACCTCATGACCGCGTAGCCACTCATCCCCGAGGGATTTCAATTAGCTTTGGACACAGCGCCTGGAAAAAAATGCGACGAGCAGGAACGTCATCTGTGTGGCGATAACGCCTCTTCGATGCTGCGGGCGCGATGCCCGGAGACCCGCTCGACGTGATCGGTGACGCGGTCAGTCTGACCATCGGCGATGGCCGTGTAGGTGCTCACCCAGGCGTCGAGTTGCCACTGCTCCGCGCCGTAATGGGCTCGGGACGCGTAAGCCTCGTCCACGGTTTCCGGCGCGTAGCTGAGAGTGCGCCCGATTACGGCGCCGGCACGCGCGGCGACAACGTCGAGGGTGAGCGCTTCCGGTCCGGTGAGTTCATAGGTGACACCGGCGTGGGGCGCAGGGTCCCGCAGGATAACGGCGGCGACGTCGGCGACATCCGCTCGCGCAACCGCGGCGACGCGACCGTCTCCGGCAGGACCGCGGATTACCCCGGAATCATCAGCAAAATAGGGAAGCAGATCGGAGTAGAAATTGTCCCGCAACAGTGTGAAATGCATTCCGCTCGCACGGATCGTGGCTTCGGCATCGGCATGATCGCGCCCGAGGGTGAAGACAGCGTCGGGATCAGCGCAAAAGAACGAGGTATAGACGATATGGCTGACGCCCGCGGCAGCAGCCGCTTCAATGAAGGTGCGGTGCTGCACGCGGCGAAACTTCGACTCGGCGGCGGAGACCATGAACAGCACGTCTACTCCCTCGAGTGCATGCACCGAATTGGAGGCTTCGGTGTAATCAGTCACCACCACCGGGGATCCCTCGATACGCGGGGCTTTCGCGGCATCGCGCACAACGAGTGTCGGGCTCAGATCGGCGAGCTGGTCGGCCACACGTCGCCCGACATGGCCAGTGGAACCGGTGATGGCGATGACTGTCATTGCCCCACGCTAGCCAGCGAATGTGGGAGTTGCCTCCCCGTTTCGGTGCAATCGGCGCTGACCGCGCGTTAGCGGCTGCTGACGCTGGCGAACTTGCGGATCGCAAGAGGCACGAACACCACGAGTAGCAGCACAATGCCGATCAGCACGGTGATCTCAGGGTTCTGCTGTGCCCAGTTGTCGGCGATCGGAGAGTTCGGTGGGGTGTTTCCGAAGAGGTTACGCACCGCCGAGACGAGCGCAGATACCGGATTGAACTCGGCGAAGACGCGCAACGGCGTCGGCAGGGTGTTACTCGGGACAAAGGCGTTGGAGATGAAGGTGAGTGGAAACAGGATGAGGAACGAGACGTTGTTAATGACCTCCGGGCTGCGCACACTCATTCCGATGAAGGCCATCACCCAGGAAAACGCGTAGGCGAAGAGCAAAAGGAGCGCAATGGCTCCCAACGCTTCGAGGAGGCTCGAACGGATTCGCCAGCCGACGATGAAGCCGGTAACCATCATGACGACGAGCGATAGTGCATTGATAAACAGGTCGCCGTTGGTGCGTCCGATCAGCACTGCCGACGGGCTCATCGGCAGTGTTCTGAACCGGTCGATGATGCCATCCTTCAGGTCCTGGGCCATGGCCGAGCCCGAATAGGTGGATCCGAACACGATGGTCTGGGCGAAGATGCCCGCCATGATGAATTCTTTGTAACTGCTGCCGGGGATGTTGATCACGCCCGCGTAGACGTAGGTGAAGAGCAGCACGAACATGATGGGCTGCAGCGTCGTGAACACGAGGATATCGGGCACGCGCTTGATCTTAATCAGGTTGCGCCTGGTAGTGATCCAGCCGTCAGAGAACCAGTGCGAAAGCGCTGAGCCCGAACCGGTGTTCGTCGTTGTCATGAGCGGCTCTTCTCCTTTTTCGCGGCACGCTTCATTTTCTTCGTTGGTACCGCATCCGATGTCTCGGCAGTGGCGGAATGGCCGGTGAGACGCAGGAAGACGTCGTCGAGTGTTGGGCGCCGCATGCCCGCATCGAACAAACGGATGCTGCGACTGCCCAGCTCCGCGAGGATTCCCTGCAAAGCCGCCGGTGCATCCGACGCATTGACCGTGAGCTCGCGACCCTCCGCTGCCGTCGTCGGCTCGGAATTGCCGAAGCGGCGCAATACTTCCACCGTTGTCGCACTGTCGCCAGGGTCAACGAGCGTGATCTCAACCCGCTGCCCGCCGATCGACGCTTTCAGCTCATCCGATGTGCCCTCGGCAATCACTCTTCCATCGTCGATCACCGAGATACTATCGGCGAGTTGGTCGGCCTCTTCGAGGTACTGGGTGGTCAGCAGAACAGTCGTTCCCTGCGAGACCAGGCCGGTGATGATGTCCCACATTCCCAGCCGACTGCGCGGATCGAGACCCGTGGTCGGTTCGTCGAGAAAGAGCACCTTCGGTCGTGTCACCAGTGCGCCGGCCAGGTCGATGCGGCGTCTCATCCCGCCGGAGAAGCCCTTCACCGGTCGGTTCTTGGCTTCCTCCAGGTCGAAAAGCGTGATGAGCTCCTGCGCCCGCACGCGCGACTGTGCGGCACCCAGATGGTAGAGACGTCCAACCATGTCGAGGTTTTCGAAGCCGGTGAGATTCTCGTCGACGGCGGCGTACTGTCCAGATACCCCGATGATCGGGCGGATTCGTTCCGGGTGGGCGAGCACGTCGATCCCGTCGATCCGAGCGCTGCCCGCCGTGGGTTGGGTGAGCGTCGTGAGCACTTTCACGGTGGTGGTCTTGCCCGCCCCATTCGGCCCGAGTAACGCTGTGACCGTGCTCTGCGGCACTTCAAGATCGAGCCCGTCGAGCGCGTGCACGGGACTGGCCCCCTTGGGGGTGTAGGTCTTGGTGAGCCCCGCTGCTTCAATAAAAGCCATGCCGTGACCGTACCGGCCGCCTCCGACATCGGCAACCGAAATTCCCCGCGGGTGATCCCTGGGATGCCGAGCATGTCGACCGCTGGTCGTGAGGCACGGCCGGTGCGAAGCTCGCCATAACGAGCGTCAGTGGGCTGGCATCGTGAGCAGGGCGAGCAGAGCCGTCCCGTCGGGAACGCCGAGTCCGGTACATGCATCCCAACCGGGTTTCGCGGCAAAACTCCCGTTATTCCCAGAAGTGATGTCCCGAAAACCCTCCTGCTTCGGGGCCGCTGACACCGATCCGTAAAGGCGTGGATGCAGCAGACCGAAGGGTTGTCCGGCCGCTTGGGCAAGACGAGCGACGAGGGCCGCCCAGAGCGGCGCGACCGCGCTGGTGCCGCCGTAGATCTTCTTCTCGCCATCTACGAGTACCTCGTACCCCGTCGTCGGATCAGCGACGGCGGCGACATCCGGAACGCCTCGTCCGGCTGTGCCGCGAGACGACGCGGGTACTCCGGCCGACGCCTGCCAGTTCGGGATCGCGAAGACATCACTCACACCCCCTCCCGTCGCGCCGGCACCCTTGCCGTTGTTCCACACGACCTCCGACTGCACCGTGCCAGAAACCGCGTGCAGGCTCGTGCCGCCGCAGGCAAGAACATGGGGACTGGATGCGGGGAAGTCAGCGTGGTTACGACCATCGCTCGCACCATCGGAACTGCCGTTATCACCGGCGGCGACCGTGACGGTGACCCCAAGGGTCGCAGCATCCACGAAGGCCTGGTCGAGGGCATGCCTGGCCTGGGCCGTCCAGGCATCCTCGTTCTGGCCCCAGCTGATGCTGATCGCGGTCGGTGTCACCGAGGCGTGAGTCGCCTCGCTCACCGCATCGACGAAGCCGGCGTCGGTGTTGGGGGCGAAGTAGACCACGATGTTGGCGCCGGGGCTGAGCGCCCCTGCCACCTCGATGTCGAGCAGGACCTCACCATCTGCCCCGGCGGCGTCTGCGCCAGGCACGTTCTTCCCGCCGTCAATGCCGACCGCGGTGACATGAGGCCCCGTGATGCCGAGACCGGCGAAATACGTGTCGAGCTCGGCCGGGGCGAATCCACCGCCCAGTTCGATGAGTGCGATCGTCTGGCCCGAACCGTCGAATTGGGCGGGGAAGTGATAGACCTCGGCGAGGTCGAGCGGCGTGTAACTCATCGCAACAGCCCGGGCTTCGGCGACGCGAAACTGGGCACGCGCCTGGGGGCGGTCGTCGAGGCCGAGCACGGCAGTGATGATGCCGTCGAGGGAGGCCGGCACCATCAGCATCCCGGTGCGGTTGCGGTGGTGCACCTCTGTGCCGTCGGTGGCGCGGCTGGTCACCGCTTCGAGGTGGGTGCCGAACACTCGGCTGAGCACGGCTGTGGTGCCGGCGACACGCATCCGTCGCGAGGGAAGGTCGGTCGAGAGCACCCGCAGCCCGAGCCCGCTGAGGGCAGCCGTTACCGAGGCGACGTCGGCGGCATCCGCTCCCATCCGGGCCGCGAAGTCCTCTCGGCTCAAGCGCACCGAAGGATCGAATGTGTCAGCGCCGGGCTGACGACGCAGGATCACCGTCACCTCGATCTCCGCGCCCGAATCCTGCGGCACCGCTGCGGGGGCGATCACCTCGGCAGAGTAGCGATTGCTGCCGGGAAGCGGAACGAGCGGCAGGTCGACGGGGGTCTCTTCGTGTTCGGACATGCTTACGGTCTACCGGTCCGTCTACCAAGAATCAAGCTCTCAGGCGAATGCCGGAGGGAGCGGCGCAGTAATTTCTATCGCTACGCCACGTGCCCGCAGAGTTACCGCGCTCATCCACACGGATTGGCCGTCGGGATGCTGGCGGGCAGTTCCCGACAAAGAGTGCGACCATTGCAGCATTGCGCTGTGCGGCAAATCGAGGGAGTCGGTCGCGGTGAAGGTACTAATCGTGGAGGACGACCCTCAGATGGGTGAGCTCATCCAGCGCGGCCTCACCGCGGAGGGCTACGAGACCCGCGTTGTCGACAATGGTGTGGATGCCCTGATCGCGGTCTCCACCGAGGAATTCGCCCTCGCCGCCATTGATGTGATGCTGCCGCAGATGTCGGGATTCGAGATCTGTCGGCGCATCCGCCAGTCCGGAAGCTCCATGCCGCTGCTGTTGCTCACGGCACGGAATGCCGTGGAGGATCGAGTCTTCGGCCTCGACGCCGGGGCGGACGACTACCTCACCAAGCCGTTCGCATTCGTGGAACTGAGTGCGCGGGTGAGGGCGCTACTGCGCCGCGACGCTAATACCGACAAGCTCGTGGCGACCGTCGGCGCGCTGCGAATCGACTCGCTTGCCGTCGCCGTGACGGTTGCCGGGCATCCGCTATCGATGAGTCCGAAAGAATTTGCGTTGCTGAGGCTACTCGCGGCATCGGTGGGAGAGGTGGTGAGCCGGTCCCGCATCCTTGAAG
Organism: Frigoribacterium sp.; assembly: GCA_025408445.1. Lineage (GTDB taxonomy): Bacteria > Actinomycetota > Actinomycetes > Actinomycetales > Microbacteriaceae > Lacisediminihabitans. Next base: position 37,277 of record JANYIZ010000135.1, read on the forward strand.
AGGTGTGGGGCTCGACCCAGAATATCGACCCGAACATCGTCGACCAGTACG
>JANYIZ010000136.1 GCA_025408445.1 Frigoribacterium sp.
GACCCACACCCTCTGGGGCGGGGGAAGCTATATCTTCACCAACGTCGACCCCACCATTCATGCGACCCGCGGGTTCGAGGTGCCGGTGACGCCGGGCGTGCAGTTGCACGACCTGCTCACGGTGCAGCTCGGTGCGGGAACCCTCGATCACGTGGTCAACGACACCGGTGATCCGGTGTCGGGGGCCGCTGTCGGCATCACGAGTTTCGTGGTCAACTTCTGATCTGCGCCGGACTCCTGGCCTTGGTCGCTACCCCCTGGGCAGAGATCAAGGAAGAGACCAGCTAGACCGAAGCTGTCCGGTAGCGCGAGAGTCGTGTGGCCAGCGGAGCGGATATCCTCAGCGCGAGCACGGCGATCCCGAGCATCGTCAGCGCGGCAAGGATCACCGGCGGAATCGAATCGGACAGCATCGAGAACGGTGAGACGCCGAACGCGACGAGGGGCCAGAGCACGCTGCCGAAGGCCAGTAACGCCACGAAGAACTTCGACGGTCGACTGAACCCACCGACCAGCCAGCCCACCGCGATCACCAGCGGCGGAACCACGCGGGGAGTGGTGAGCCCGAGAGGGCCAGAGTAGCTCCAGGCGAAGACCACCGCGGTGATGGTTACGATCGCGGCAATCGACATGGTCGAGACACTCATCCAGGCCCGATAGCGCAACCGGTTTGTGGCAGCGGACGCCGTCGAATCCTCGGCACGAGGCGTGGGGCGCCAGTCGTCACGGATGCGGGGTCCCGGGGGATTCGAAGCGGCGGGGGAGCGAGGCGCACCGGTGCGCACTCCGAGCCCGACGTTGAGGAGAGCACGGTCGTATCGCGCCCGCAACTCCGGGTCGAGCAGATCCCGCTTGGCGTCGTTGAGGCGAAGCGTCATCGCTTCACCGGCCGCCCCAGAGACGTCGGGATGATAAAGCCGGATGAGTCGGCGATAGGCGTTACGAATCTCATCGGCCGTGGCTTCGGGGGTCACACACAGCAATTCGTAATGGGTCGGGGTGTCCATTATCCCCGAGCTTAGAGGATCAAAACCCCCCGAACGCGGGACAGCGCCAGGTGTGCCCCGTTTAGCGCGAAACGGGTACAAATCGGTATTCGTCGGTGAACTCACAGGGCTTACTCCCTAGCCGCGAGCATCCCTTCGTGGTTGCCTGTAAGGGTGACCGACTTTCCAATGTTCCCTCTGGGTTCCGTCCTCTTCCCGCACATGCCACTGCCACTGCGCGTGTTCGAAGAGCGGTACATGGTGATGCTCTCGCGCATCCTCCCGGATGAGCCCTCCGAGTTCGGGGTCGTGCTGATCGAACGCGGTCAGGAAGTGGGCGGAGGCGAGAAGCGCTTCACCATCGGCACCGTCGCGCAGATCCAGCAGTTGGATGCCAACGAGGACTTCGTGGTCCTGGTCGCCCAGGGCGAGCGACGCATCGAGATACTCGAGTGGCTGGAAGAGGATCCCCATCCCGTCGCCCGCGTGCGCGATCTCCCCGAACTCGAGTGGAAGGACGACCTCCTTCCGCTTCGCGAGAAAGCCGAGGAAGCCGTGCGTCGCATCCTGCGGGTGGCGGCGGAGTCAGGCGACCAGCAGTGGTCTGCGGATGTCGAGATCTCCGACGATCCCGTCGCTGCGGCTTGGCAACTGGCCGCGATCGCTCCCGTGGGACCGCTGGACCAGATCGCGCTGCTGCGCTCGGAGACGACGGAATCCCTGCTCAGCGCTCTCGTCGAGATGATGGATTCGGCCGGTGAGTCTTTCGGCGCACCCTGGCCGGAGGAATGACCGAGCCTCGCGAATTGCAAGCGTAGGCTTGGTTTCATGGAATTTAGATACCTCGGAAACTCAGGCCTCAAGATCTCGGAGATCACCTACGGTAACTGGCTCACCCATGGCTCACAGGTGGAGAATGACACCGCCAAGGCCTGCGTTACCGCCGCTCTCGATGCCGGGATCACCACCTTCGACACCGCAGACGTCTACGCCAACACCGCTGCCGAGACTGTGCTCGGCGAGGCACTGAAGGGCCAGCGTCGGCAGTCTGTAGAGATTTTCACTAAGGTCTTCGGTCCGACCGGGCCGAAGGGTCACAACGACGTCGGGCTGTCGCGCAAGCACATCCTCGAGTCGATCGACGGCTCGCTCCAGCGGCTGCAGACGGACTATGTCGACCTGTACCAAGCGCACCGGTTCGACTACGAGACGCCGCTTGAAGAGACCTTCCAAGCCTTCGCCGACATCGTGCGACAGGGCAAGGCGCTGTACATCGGAGTGAGTGAGTGGACAGCAGACCAGCTGCGGGACGGAGCGGCACTCGCCAAGGAGATGGGTGTCCAGCTCATCTCCAACCAGCCCCAATACTCGGAACTCTGGAGGGTGATCGAGGCGGAGGTCGTGCCGACATCCAAGGAACTCGGTATCTCGCAGATCGTCTGGTCGCCGATCGCGCAGGGCGTGCTCACCGGAAAGTACGCACCAGGGGCTGCCCTTCCCGCAGGAAGCCGGGCCACCGACGAGAAGGGTGGCGCGAATATGATCTCGCGATTTATGACGGATGACGTGCTCACCCGGGTGCAGAAGCTGAAGCCGATCGCCGACGAACTGTCGCTCTCGCTCGCGCAGCTCGCCGTGGCGTGGGTACTTCAGAACGAGAACGTTGCCTCGGCAATCATCGGCGCGTCCCGTCCCGAGCAGGTCAAGGAGAACGTCGCCGCATCAGGCGTCACCATCCCTGCTGAACTGCTCGGCCGTATCGACGAGGCGCTCGGTGACATCGTGGAGCGCGACCCCGCGAAGACGCTCGAGAGCTCCCCCAAGTCGCGCGAGGCGTAGTCGTCCTGCGGCCCTGTCCTGCACGAAACTGGGGGCGGTCGCCTCAACACCGGGGTTGCGTCCGCGGCGATTGTGCTCGGCTGCGCGGTCTTGATCCCCACGGTCACCGCGTCGATCATCTATGCGCTCGGACTCAGTGACCGCTCGGACTCAGTGACTGAGACGAGTGGCGTCTCAGGTGGTCAAGTCTGGTGCTGGGCGCTACCCGCGCGCCACGGTTCCCTTGGTAGACTGATTCAATAATCGAAAACTGGGCCGCACACACGATGCGGGAGAGCCCGATTCACGTCGGGCACCGAAGGAGCAAGCCTCCCCGCCAATCTCTCAGGTCTCCGTACCGCATCGAACTGGCCACTCTGGAAAGTGGATGACCGAACGCTCGCGTTCGCCGTCCCGCCGAAGGTGAAAGCGCTGCGGCGTGAAACTCTCAGGCTCATGACAGAGGGGGAGTTCCATCCGCAGCCCGTGCGCGCCAGGAGAACTCCGTGACTGAGAAGACCGAAGAACGATACTCGCCGCTCCATCGCGTGCACATGGATGCGGGAGCGAGCTTCACCGACTTCGCCGGCTGGCAGA
>JANYIZ010000137.1 GCA_025408445.1 Frigoribacterium sp.
CCTCGTCGCCCTCGATATGGCGGGAACGACCATCGACGATCATGGGCTGGTCTACACCGCCCTCGCAGAATCGGTGCGGGAGACCGGCGCGAGCATTGCTCCGCTCGACCTCCAGACCTGGATGGGTACCGACAAAATCGCCGCGATCGGCGCGTTGATGCGGCTCGGTGGGGTGATTCCGACCCCGGACTCGACCGCATCCGCATTCCAGCGATTTCGAGTCATTTTGGCCCACTCCTACGACGCAACTCCTCCGACGGCTTTGCCCGGCGTCGAGAAGGCCCTGGAACAGCTTAAGTCGCGGGGCGTCCGGGTTGCTCTGACGACGGGATTCGACGACGCCATCGCTCTGCCCCTGCTCGACCGTCTCGGCTGGCGGGTTGGCGAGCTACTCGATGCTGTGGTCACCACCTCGGATGTCTCGATCGGCCGACCGGCGCCCTACCTGATCCATCGGGCAATGGAGCGCACCGGTGCCGTCGACGTTCGGCGTGTGCTCGCCGCCGGCGACACCCTGGTCGACCTCGCCGCAGCACGCAACGCCGGGGTCATCGCGGTCGGAGTGCTCACCGGTGGGCTCTCTCGTGCGGAGCTCGAGGCTCTTCCGCACGACCATATTCTGGGCAGTGTGGCCGAACTTCCCGGCCATGCCGAATTGTTCTGAGAACTCGACGTTTCCCGGGCTCCCGAACCCTCCGCTGCGAAACCGAAGCCATCACGAAAATACCCGTGGCGCTGGACCGGGTGCCTCCTAGAATTCGCCACCAATTTTGTGAAGACGGGCTACTCGATCTCCGATCGGCGGATGCGTACTGAACAACTTGCTCATGAAGCCAGGCTTGGTCGGGTCGGAGATCCACAGGTGCGCCATCGACGAGTTCTGCTTCTGCATCGGGCGCCCGTACAGGCTGAGCTTCTCGAGAGCACTCGCCAGGGCATCCGGATTGCGCGTCGTCATTGCGCTCGTGGCATCGGCGAGGTACTCGCGTTGGCGCGAAATGGCGGCTTGCACGCCCGCGGCGACGAGTGGCGCGATGATCATCGCGGCGATACCGAAGACGATGACGATCGGGTTTCCGCCGCCTCCCCCACCATTGCGGTCGTTACCGCGGCCCCCGCCGAAGAAGGCGAATCGCAGGAAGAGATCGGCGATGAAACCGATCGCCACGACTAGGCCGAACACGATCATCGACACTCGGGTGTCGTAGTTTTGCACGTGGCCCATCTCGTGAGCCATCACGCCTTCAAGCTCCGAGTCGTCCATGATGTCGAGAAGCCCGGTGGTGGCGGCGACGTAGGCGTGTGCGGGGTCGCGGCCGGTGGCGAAAGCGTTCGGGGCCGGGTCGTTGATGATGTAGACCTTCGGCATCGGCAGTCCGTCAGTGATCGACAGGTTCTCCACGATGCGATACAGGCGGGGGTTGTCGGCCTTCTGGATCTCCTGGCCGCCGGAAATCGAGATCGCCAGTCGGGAGGCGGCGAAATACTGGATTGCTGCGTAGGCCACCGCGATAGAGATAACCACCCACGAGATAGACCAGCCGTAGACGTACCCCGCCAGCACACCGAGTCCGCTGATGATCGAGAGAAACAGCAGGATGATGAAGACCGTGTTTCGTTTGTTCCTCGCTATTGCGCGATACATGAAGCTCTAGCTAGAACTGCACGCGGGGCGGTTCTGCGATGGCCGCGGAGTCCGCCACCTCGAAGAAGTCACGCTCGGTGAAGCCAAGCCCACGCACGAAGAGGGTATTCGGGAAGGTCTTGACTTTCGTATTGAGCTCACGCACGCCCCCGTTGTAGAAGCGACGCGAGGCCTGGATCTTGTCTTCCGTGTCGACAAGCTCGCCCTGCAACTGCAGGTAGTTCTGGCTGGCCTGAAGCTGCGGATAGGCCTCTGCGACGGCGAAAATGCTCTTGAGTGCGCTCTGTACGTGGTTCTCGGCGACCGCGGCATCCGCCGGAGTTGACGCGCTGATTGATTCGGCTCGCGCTTTGGTCACGGCCTCGAATACACCGGACTCGTGGGCCGCATAGCCCTTGACCGTTTCGATGAGGTTGGGCAGCAGGTCGGCACGGCGCTTGAGCTGTACGGTGATGTCACTCCACGCCTCGTCGACACGCACATTCAGGCGAACGAGCCCGTTGTAGGTCGACCACAGGTAAATGCCGATGATGACGACGATCACGACGATGATGCCGACGACGATAAGGGTTTCCATAACCGGTCTCTCGAGAGCTGGATGCTGCGAAGCGGCGAACCGCATGACCCCCCCAACTATATCCGCGGCCGGTACTCCCCCACGGGGTTCGGAGCACACTCCGAGCCAAGCCTCACTCCCACCCGTGGCAGGCTTGGCTGTCAGCAACAGACCTCCCAGTATGAAAGGAGTGCGGATGTCGAACGCCGCCCGCGAAACTATCGAACGACTCAGCAGAGTCGTCGTCGACTTTCCCTCCCCCGGTATCCTTTTCCGCGACCTCAGCCCGGTGTTCGCGGACGGACCGGCCTACACCTGCGTAATCGATGCCCTCCTCGCTCCCTTCGAGGGACAGTTTGACGCCCTGGCCGGCGTGGAGGCACGGGGTTTCGTGCTCGCCGCCGGGGCCGCCTACGCCACCGGGCTTGGCTGCCTGATGATCCGCAAATCGGGCAAGCTGCCGCGACCGGTAATCACCGAGGACTACGAGCTCGAATATGGCAAGGGAACCCTCGAAGTGCGTCCCGACGAACTCGCACCCGGCACTCGAGTGCTGCTGCTCGACGACGTTCTCGCCACGGGTGGCACGCTCGGTGCCAGTTGCCGACTCGTCGAAAGGGCGGGCTGGACTGTCGCGGGTATCAGCGTCGTGCTCGAGCTCGGTGAGTTGCATGGCGCCGACACGCTGCCCGACCGCCGGGTGAACGCGCTGCTCACTATCTGATCGATCCATGCGCCGGATCTGGCAATACCGTGCGCCTCGGGAAGTTATTCTGGCAATGAGGGTCAACCTCCAAGAGGATTGGTACTCATGGCAAGAAATTCTGGTCCGCTGCGGACATCCGGATCGTTTCGCGACTGGATGCTGCAGGGGCTGACCGATCGCTCTGGAGCTCACCCGGGCCCGCACGCGAAGGTGGCGGAGAGGACCCACTCCTGGTGGCGGGTGATGTGCCTCACCGGCGTCGACTACTTTTCCACTCTCGGATACCAGCCCGCGATCGCCGCGGTTGCGGCCGGGCTGCTCTCACCCTTCGCAACCATCGTGCTCGTGGCTCTCACCCTCTTCGGGGCGCTGCCGGTCTACCGTCGGGTGGCTCGGGAGAGCTTCCGCGGCTCCGGCTCAATCGCGATGCTCGAGCGGCTGCTGCCGTGGTGGGCCGGCAAGCTGTTCGTGCTTGTGCTGCTCGGTTTCGCGGCCACTGACTTCATGATCACGATCACCCTCTCCGCTGCGGATGCCTCCGCTCATGCCATCGAAAACCCCTTTGCCCCGAGTTGGTTTCATGGCAACGAGGTGGTCATCACGCTCGTGCTCGTCACTCTGCTCGCGATCGTGTTCCTGCGCGGCTTCAGGGAGGCGATCGGCATCGCCGTGCTGCTCGTGGCGGTCTACCTCGCGCTCAACGTGGTCGTAATCCTCGTGTCGATGGGCCAGATCTTCGTGCATCCGATCGAAGCCACCAACTGGTGGAGCGCGGTGAATACCCAGCACGGCAATCCGCTCGTGATCGTGGGGATCGCCCTCATCGTGTTCCCGAAGCTCGCCCTCGGACTCTCCGGCTTCGAGACCGGTGTGGCAGTCATGCCGCAGATCACCGGGGACGCGGATGACATCGAGTCCAATCCGGTCGGCCGCATCCGCGGAGAGCATCGCCTGCTCACCAGCGCCGCCATCATCATGAGCGCATTTCTGATCACCTCGAGCCTCGTGACGACGATCCTCATCCCGCAGAAAGCCTTCCAAGCCGGAGGTCCCGCCAACGGTCGTGCCCTCGCCTACCTCGCCCACGAGTACCTCGGCCCGATTTTCGGCACCGTCTATGACATCTCCACGATCTGCATCCTCTGGTTCGCCGGAGCCTCCGCGATGGCTGGGCTCCTGAACCTCGTGCCTCGGTATCTTCCGCGGTACGGCATGGCGCCGACCTGGGCTCGCGCCGTTCGTCCCCTCGTGCTCGTGTTCACCGCGATCGCCTTCCTCATCACGATCGTCTTCCAGGCCAACGTGGATGCCCAAGGTGGCGCCTACGCGACCGGCGTACTGGTGCTGATCACCTCGGCATCCGTCGCCGTGACGCTCTCGGCGCTGCACAAGAAGCAGCGCAAGCGCACCGTCGGGTTCGCCATCGTGTCGCTGGTGTTCCTGTACACGACGATTGCCAACGTGATCGAGCGACCGGACGGCATCCGCATTGCCGCGCTGTTCATCATCGGCATCCTGGTAATCTCTGTCGTCTCCCGGGTGCAGCGCTCGCTGCAGCTGCGGGCGACTTCGGTAGAGCTGGATGCCACGGCCCTCGAATTCGTGACCGCAGATGCCGAGAACGGCCACATCCGTATCATCGCCAATGAACCGGATGACGGCAGCAAGCTGGAATACAAGAATAAGAATTCCGACGAGCGCCGCTTCAGTCACATTCCCCAGAAGTCGAAGATCATCTTTCTCGAGGTGCATCCGGCCGACTCCTCAGACTTCGAAGAAGACCTGCTCGTGCAGGGCATCGACAAGCATGGCTACCGTGTGCTCGAGGTGAAGAGCGGCAACATCCCCAACACGATTGCCGCCGTGCTGCTGCAGATCCGGGACGAGACCGGAATGGTGCCGACGATCTATTTCGAGTGGAGTTCTGGCAACCCGATCTCGAACATGTTCAAGTTTTTGGTGACCGGCGTTGGCGACGTCGCACCGGTGACTCGCGAGGTGCTTCGAGAATCGGAGAAGGACTCGAAGCGTCGTCCCGCCGTGCATGTGAGCTAACGTCAAAGAGGGGCTAGGCCCCGAGTACACGATCCAGGTAGCGGTTCGTAAACGTGCGGTCGGGGTCAAGGCGGTCGCGTGTGGCCACAAAATGGGCGTGGTGCGGGTAGACCTCCGCAAGCGACTCCGCCCCTTGGTAATGGATTTTTCCCCAGTGCGGCCGCCCCTGGTAGCCCCGCATGATCTGCTCGACGCCACGGAAGTACTCCTCGGGGTCGTCTCGAAAGTACCGGTGAACGGCGATGTAGCCGCTGTCCCGTTCCGACGCCGTCGACAGCCAGTTGTCATCGGCGGCCGCGAACCGCACCTCGACCGGGAACGAAATCGTCCACCCGCGCGAGTCGATGAGCGAGCGGATGTCGCGGAGGGCATCCGGTATCGCCGCTCGCGGGATCGCGTATTCCATCTCCCGGAACCGGGTGGTTCGCGGGCTGACGAACACCTCGTACGAGTGGTCGGTATAGCTGCGGTTGCCGTAGACCCGGGTGGCCAGCCGGTTGATCGCCGGGGTGATTACCGGCGCGAGTCGCCCCACGTTGCAGAGCAGGGCGAGCATGGCGTTCGACACGATGCGGTCTTCAACGAAGGCCGCGACCGCACCGACGGGATGCCGCTCGGCATCAGCGGGAAGCCGCGTGTTGGACTTGGTCATCACGCCGTCGGTGTGCGGCCACCAGTAGAACTCGAAGTGATCGACCGCGGCGGCGCGCTGCTCGAGACCGTCGAGCACCTCGGAGAACCCGCCAGGGCGCTCGACGGCATGCAGAAGGAACGAGGGCACGCACTGCAGGGTGAGGTCGACGAGGATGCCGAGGGCGCCGAGTCCGAGACGTGCGGCGGGCAGGAGCTCGGGATGCTCGGTCTCGCTGATGCGCAGCACCGACCCATCCGCCGTCACCATCGTCACCGCCACGATCTGGGCGGCCAGGCCGGGAAAGCGTGCCCCGGTGCCGTGAGTGCCGGTGGAAGTGGCCCCGGCGATGGTCTGGCGGTCGATATCGCCCATGTTGGGAAGCGCAAGCCCAGAGGGCTCAAGCAGGGCGGGGAGCTGGTGCAGGTTCGTTCCGGCACCGAGGGTCACCCGGTTTCTCGGCAGATCCACGCTGAGCAGGCCTTCGAGGCGCGACAGGTCGAGCTGCACATCCTGGGCGCGCGCGATGGCGGAGAAGCTGTGGCCGGCACCGACCGTCTTGACGGTGAACTCGCGCTCACGGGCGAAGCGCACGATCGCGGCGACCTCGTCGATGGTCGACGGGCTGGCCGTCATCAACGGACGCACGGACTCCGTCCGGCCCCAGTTGCGCCAGGTCGCGCCAGGGGTGAGACCCGCGATCGCTGTTTCTACCGACACTGTTCGCTCCCCACGGTCACTCTAGTGCCACCCGATTTGCTCCCGCTCACAGGAAGGCCTTCCCCTCACCCCGATACGTTGGCAATGTATCGACGATGCGGTCACCGTCCACCATTGCGAACGCGTCGAGGTGCTCGCTGAGCTCTCCCGCCTTCGTGTGTCTCAGCCACACCCGGTCCCCGACGGCGAGAAGAGCCGCGGCCTCCCCAGTCAGCGGGGTCTGCACCTCGCCGGCCATCTCGGCGCCGACCATCTTCGTGCCTTCCGGCCAGGCCACCAGCGGGAGCCGATCGGCGCCCGGTGGGCCAGAGGCCACCCAACCGCCCCCGAGCAGAGTCGCCATCCGCACGGAAGGCTTGCGCACCACGGGCAGCACGAACGATGCGGCCGGCGCGGGATGGAAGTGACGGTAGTGGTCGAAGAGGTGTGGACCGAACAGGCCGCTGCCGGCCGCGATCTCGGTGATGGCAGCCTCTCGGCTGGTGGACTCGAGCGAACCGGTACCTCCTCCGTTGACGAACTCGAGATCGGCGACCGAGCGTACGGCGGCGACCGCTTCGGCGCGGCGAGCAGCGAGCTCGCCGGCCGAGGCCTTCTGGATCCAGCGCACGGCTTCCCCGCGAAGGACGCTCGAGGGTTCGTTCCCGAGTCCGGCGATCTGGCTTTCGTACGCCATCATCCCCACCAGGGCGAACCCGGGACGCGTCACGATCCGTTCGGCGAGGGTGCGGGCGTCGTTCACGGTGAAGACCGGTGACCGATACGTGCCGAGATGCCCGAGAACCTTCGGATTCCACGAGGCGTCCAGCTCGAGACAGACACGGATGCATTCACGGGTCTCGGGCGAGACCACGGCATCGATGTAGTCAAGCTGTTCGACGCTGTCGATCATCACGGTGATCCGAGAGGCGAGCAGCGGGTCGTGAGCAAGACGACGGATGGAGGCCCGATCGACACTCGGATAGCCGACCACGACATCGGTGATGCCCTCGTGCTCGGCATCGCCCTCCGCGAGCCACAGCGCCTCGGGGAGCGTGTACGCGAGTACCCCCGAGTATCCGGGAAGAGCGAGCACCGCATCAATCACCCCCCGAACCCGCACCGACTTCGACGCGACCCGGATGGTGATGCCGCTCGAACGCCGCAGCATATCGAAGGCATTGTGGGCGAGCGCGGGAACCGAGATCACGCCGAAGGGCGGATCGAGCTCGGCCGTCGCGGCGTGGAGAGACGGCCAGTATTCGGCAGGCTTTAGCCACTGCTCGGCCACGGGCGGGGTGAGGGAGAGGGGCATCAGCGCACCGAACGAATGGGCAGAACGGCCAGAGCACCGAGCAGGGCCGTAATCGCCGAGAGCACGAACAGCCCCTGGAATCCAGCGAGCGCGGCGACGACGACGGCACCGATGAGCGGCGCGATTGCCTGCGGAACGGCGGTGGCAATGTTCATGATGCCGAGATCCTTGCCGCGGGTGTGGGCGTCGGGGAGCACCTGGGTCGCCAGCGCCTGGTCTACCGAGAGAAAGCAGCCGTAGCCGAGTCCGAGGATGCCGGCCGCCACCATCGCGACACCGAGCACCGGAACGAAGGCGAGCATGAGCGCCGCGATGCCCTGGAGGGTTGCCGCCGCGAAGACGAAGGCCTTGCGGCGGCCGAGACGGTCAGAGAGACGACCGAGCACCAGCGAGGCGAGCACCACGAAGATCATGTAGATCAGGATGAGTACGAGCAACACGTCTTCAGCGTGAGAAACCTTGAGGCCGTCCTGCAGGAAGTAGAGCAGCAGAGAGGTACCGAACGCGTTTCCGAAGTTCACCAGCACACGACTCGTGAGCGTCCAGCCGAAATCGGGATGCTGGCGCGGGCTGATCCAGAAGCTGGCGATGAGACCGCCGAGGGTCAGTGGCGACCGGGCGGAGCGCGGCAGAACGGCATCCGGAATGCGCAGGACGAACGGCAGCACCAGCACGAGGAGAAGCACGGCCACGAGGGTGTAGCCCACCACTTGGCTGAGCACCAGCACCACGACGAGTAGGACCCCCAGGATGGTGCCGATCGCCTGGGGTGCGGAGATCCAGCCTGATACGAACCCCCGCTGGTCCACCGGCACCTGGTCGGAGATCACTGCGGTGAGCGCCGCTGTGAGCACGCAGAATCCGATGAGGGCGAGCGACCAGAAGATACCGATACCGATCAGGGACTGCTGCAGGCCGAGCAGGACGAGGGCGGTCGAGAAGAGAAGAGCACCCCCGAGAATCCAGGGTCGGCGGCGACCCAAGCGGGAGGTCGTGCGGTCGGAGAGAGCTCCGGTCAGAGGGAAGGCGATGAGAGCGAACATCCCCGCGATCCCGGAGACGACACCGAAGGCGACGACCTTGTCGACCCACGAAGTCGCAGTGAGCTGAGCCTCGACCTGCGCGGGCAGCAACAGCTGAATCGGCGTGAGCTGCGCCATCCATATTCCGAGCCAGGCGACGGCGAACAGGGCGATCCAGCCCCCGGAGACGTGGCGCTTCGGCTCGGCGAAGGGCTGCGGCGGTTCGCTGGTGACGGTGAGGTCACGGTCGAGAGACGTCATCGGTCAGTTCACTTCCCGGGGTACGAGGGGTCGGCTCACCGCGAGCGCTGCGATCGTATCGACGGCCAAATCAATCAACCGGCCGGCGGCCTCATCGTCACGATCGGCGAGCCAGGCGATAGTCAGCCCATCGGTGATCGCGATGAGGATGCGGGCGAGTTGCTCGATCGGCAGGCTCCACTCCACCCCGGTGACTTCGGCACCTCGCTCGAGCAGCACTCGCGCGGTGTGGAAATAGCTTGCGTACTGGGCGCGGGGCAGGTGCTCCAGTCCGGAGTGCGCAAGGAATACTGCACGAGCTCCTGGAGTGCTCGTTCACGCGAGGGATGCGCCCGCAGCAGGTCGAAGTAGGCGTGCATTCCTGCGCTAACGGCCGAGCGGGTGTCGGCATCAGGGTCGAGCGCTTCGAGCGAGACTCGCTGCTCGTCCTGCACCACGAAGGCGATGAGCTCGCGGATCATCTCATCACGGGAGCGGAAGGCGTAGTGGAAACTCGCGAGGGACATTCCAGCCTCGGCGACGATCGCCCGCGTAGTCGCTCCGTTGACGCCGTCGCGATGGATCACCCGCAGGGCAGCCTGCACCAGTGCCGAACGTCGTTCGGCGGAACTCACCCGGCCCATCGCGGATCCTCTCCTGCCGCGCGGTGATCTGCGGTCGAATGACTACACCGCCGAAGTGGGTCAGGTGACCCAGTCGCGTGACTTGAATCATGGCGGGGATGCTGGTCCACGTCAATCACGACCGGGAAAATATCCAGACGATGAATGAATCCTCACTTCCATTACCACGCACAGATAATTGACACCGGCGGCGATGACGTGCTGAATGGAGTCACGGTGCAGCCCTCCCCTTCGAACGTCCCTCGACGTCCGTTTCGCGATCGCGGAGCGAGCGTGAGCTGTCGACGAAGCATGTATCGGCGGCTCGGTGCCGCGGTCGGCATCGCCGGATTCGCGATCCAGACGATGACGCTGATGGGCGCCGCAGCGATCCCGGAGGACAATTCCGGAACGCCGTCGTCTGCGAGCACTAGCACTAGCACCAGCACCAGCACCAGCACCAGTGCCGTCGCCGATCCGACTGCAAGCGGGAAACCGACGCCGTCCCCAGCCCCGACCAATCCGATCAGACCGACCTCGGACTTCAGCTTCAGCGCTCCTCCGTTCTCCCCCACCAACGCGGTGCGCCTTACTGGCACGAAGGCTGCCGGCGGCAGCGTCGTCGTCAGACCGGCGGCTGGCGGAATACCGCTCTGCTCGATCGAGGCATCGAGTGCCACGGATTTCAGCTGTATCGCCGCGATGGCCAGCGGCCGGGCGATCGTGCTCAGCGCGGTCGAAACTCTCGACGGTGTGACATCCGCTCCCCTGTCGGCCACGGTCGATGTGCTCGGTGCTCCCAGCATCGTCGGCGCGCCGGACTCCCTCACGACCGGACTGGTCTCCGGCTACGGCTTCGCGGGCAGCACCATATCCACGGTGCTCGACGGCGGAGCGATCGGATGCTCCGCGGTAGCCACCGACGCGGGCTACTGGTCATGCTCGCTCGCCGTACCCTCCGGATCGTATGTAATGCGGGCGACGCAGTCGCGCGCCGATCTGGGCGGCGGCGCCTCCTCGTCGCTGTCGGGCTCCCTTTCCCTCGTGGTGGATCGGGATGCCCCTCCGAGCGGCGCGATCACCTCCCCGGCAGAAAGAACCAGGGTCACCACTAGCGACGTCACCTTCTCGGGTACCGGGGAGATTGCGGCGGCTGGCCGGGACGGCATCGCCGACCTGTACGTCGACAACGCGCCGGCCTGCCACACGGCGATCGTCGGCGGGCTATGGAGCTGCCGCGTGCGCGGGATGCCACCTGGCGCGCATTCCCTGCTGGTGATTCAACGGGACTCGGCCGGTAACTATGGCGCACCGAGCATGCCAATCACCGTCTTCTTCGGAGCGAAGGCCGGATCGATTCCCCCCGCACCGCCGACGGCGCCGATTTCACCGGGGAGCCCGGGAGGACCGAGCCAGACCCCCAGCGTCCCCCCACCGAGTGCGCCCCCGCTCACACCCACCCCTAACGGCTCTACTCCGGCTGCGCCTCCCCCCAGCGGACCTTCCGACAACTGGGGCACCCCCACAGCCTTCGGTGCCCTGATCCCCACGCTCGCGAGCAGCGTGACTCCAGGCTCCCTGATTCTGGCTCTGCTCCTCGCACTCGTCTTCATCGTGCTGGTGGCCCTACCGCTTCGCCTTCTGAGCGGCGCACTTCGCGGGCGAATCCGGGTGCCATCCCTGCAGTTCACCGGTCGCAACCACTCACGCCCGCACGGCAAGTCCCCGGCCGCGGCTGTCGCCGCACCGGTAAACCCGTGGCTCGCCGGAGCCGTTCCGCTGGCCGCAGCGGCCGGGCTCATCCTGATGGCCGGTGGAGTCGACGACCAGGTGCGCTACCTACGACTCACTGCGGCTGTGGTCCTCGGCCTCGCAGTGCTTAACGTCGTCGGAGTAGCGATTTCGACCAGGGTTGCCTCCCGCTGGCAGGCGGTAAGCGGACGCCTCCGATTCCTACCCCTACTGTTGCTCGCCGCGCTATTCGCGGCGCTGCTGTCCCGGGCCACCGGCATTCATCCCCCGGTCATCGCGGGGGTGTTGATCGGAATCGGTTTCACGAGCACCGTCGGCGTGCGAGCGCGGGCAATCGTCAGCCTCGTGGAGATCGGCACGGTCACCCTGCTCGCCACTGTCGCCTGGCTATTCCATGGCCTGTTCGCTTCTGCCTCGGGATTCCTGGCCATGTTCATAGACGAAACGTTTGCCACTATCGCGCTCGCTGGCTTTGGATCGGTGATCGTTCTGGTTCTTCCCATCGCCAGCCTTCCCGGGCGCACGGTGTTCGAATGGTCGCGGCCGGCCTGGCTCGCCACCATCACGGTCGTTGCCCTCTTCGGGGCCGTGGTCGTCCTGGGTGGGGGCGAGGCATCGTTCCCGATCATCGGCGCGGTGCTCGTCGCTGGCGCCTTCGCAGCGCTCAGTGTCGCGGTCTGGGGCTGGCTGCGTTTCGTCGATCCCGCCCCGGCCGAAGCCCGGTCCTAGCCGGGCGCCTCCGCCCGGCCATCGAATAGCGGTTCTCAGTCGGCCAGACCGAGAACACGCTCGAGGTAGGCGTTACGGAAACGATGCTGTGGGTCCATCCGCTCGGCCAGGACGACGAATTCGGGCAGCTTCGGGTAAAGCGGCGCGATATCCGTCGCGGTCATCGTGTTGCACTTGCCCCAGTGCGGCCGCGCGTCGAACGGTGCGAGCGCCGCCTGGATCCGCGGCGCGAGCCGGGCCACTGCCTCCGGCTCGTTCTTCCAGGTGAAATGGATGGCGAGGCTCTGGCGTGCGGTGGCGGGACTGAGCCACAGGTCATCCGCGGCCACGGTACGCAACTCGGTGATGAGCAGGTGCGGCGCGATGGAATCGCCAAGCGCACGGACGGCGGCCAGCGCGTCGGGCGCTGTGCGGCGATCCACGAAGTACTCGGTCTGCAGCTCATCCCCATTGCTCGGCGTCGAATCGAGCCGGAAGTGCGGGAGGCGCTCCGACCACGCACCGGGAATACCGCCCTGAATCGTCGTGTTACTTCCCCCCTCGGCAAGCGAAGTCTCGGTGGTCGCCGCCACCGCCCCGAACAGTGTCGACGGCATCGACCCGGATTCACCGGCCGGCAGTCGGGTCTTGAACCACGCGAGCTGGAGGGCGTCGCCCTGCCAATCGGTGAACAGGCTCACGCTGTACGCGCTCGAGGTGATCGTCTCGAAGTTGGCGAGCGCGACATCCCAGGCCAGGTCGGTGTAGACGTCCTGGCGCACATTAAAAGTCGGTTGGATGTCGAGCGTCACTCGGGTGACAATGCCGAGCGCCCCGAGCGAAACAACCATCCCCTCAAACTGCGGATGGCTGCGGTCGACCTCGAGCAGGTGCCCCTCCCCCGTCACCATCTGCAGCCAGGAGACCGCAGTCGCGAGCGAGCCGAGGGCATTACCCGAGCCGTGGGTGCCGGTCGCGACCGCGCCGGCCACGGAGATGTGAGGAAGCGAACCCATATTGTGCAGGGCGAATCCCCGCGCGTTCAGCCAACTGGCGAGTACGCCGTAGCGGGTACCGGCGGCGACGGTGATGGTCCCCCGTTCGGTATCGAGACGCGGCTCGGGCTCACGGTCCACCAGTGACACGAGAGTGCCAGCGCTGTCGGCAAGGTCGTTAAACGAGTGGCGCGTGCCGAGGGCGCGGATGCGCGGACTCGTGCTTACGAGCTCCTGCAGCTGCTGAACGCTCTCAGGCGTTCTCACCTCGGCAGCTCGGAACTCGTAGTTGCCCGCCCAGTTGGTACCAACATTGCCCACGGGAACTCAGACCCTCGGCACGGCGCGGACGCCGAGGGTGCGATACAACTCGGTCTGCTGGCTGGACTCGAGTTCGGCCGGTGCGCCGGTGAGCGGGTCGTTTCCGCCGCCCGACTTGGGGAAGGCGATCACGTCTCGGATCGACTCCGTTCCCGCCAGAAGCGCAACGACGCGATCGAAGCCCATCGCGAATCCGCCGTGCGGAGGGGCGCCGAAGGCGAAGGCCTGCAACAGGAATCCGAACTTCTCCTGCGCCTCCTCCGGCGAGATCCCCATGACCGTGAAGACCCGCTCCTGCAGCTCTCGGGTGTTGATGCGGATGCTGCCGCCGCCGATCTCGTTGCCGTTGCAGACGATGTCGTAGGCCCAGGACAGTGCGGACTCTGGATCCGTGTCGAAGCTGTCGAGGTACTCGTCTTTGGGCGAGGTGAAGGCGTGATGCACCGCCGTCCAGGCGCCAGCGCCGACTGCGACGTCGCCGCTGGCGACGGCATCCCCGGCCGGTTCGAAGAGCGGGGCGTCGACGACCCAGGTGAAGGCCCAGGCCGCACTGTCGATCAGGTCGAGGCGGGCGGCGATTTCACCTCGGAGCGCTCCGAGCAGTCCACGGGACGCCTTGACGGCTCCGGCGGCGAAGAAGATACAGTCGCCCGGCTTCGCTCCGGTGTGGGCGGCGAGACCTTCGCGTTCCACATCCGAGAGGTTCTTACCGACCGGGCCACGAAGTTCGCCGTCCTCGCCGACGAGCACGTACGCGAGGCCCTTCGCGCCGCGCTGCTTCGCCCATTCCTGCCAGGCGTCGAGAGTGCGACGGGGCTGGTCGGCACCGCCGGGCATGACTACCGCACCGACGTAAGGCGCCCGGAAAACGCCGAACTCGGTGTTGGCGAAATAGTCGGTGCACTCGACGAGCTCGAGTGCGAATCGAAGGTCCGGCTTGTCTGATCCGTAGCGGCGCATCGCCTCGGCGTAGGTCATCCGCGCTATCGGAGTGGTCAGCGTCACGCCGATGGTGCCCCACATCGCGGAGAGCACCTCTTCGGCGAGCGCGATCACGTCGTCCTGTTCGACAAAACTCATCTCGACGTCGAGCTGGGTGAATTCGGGCTGGCGGTCGGCGCGGAAGTCCTCGTCGCGGTAGCAGCGGGCGATCTGAAAATAGCGCTCGAAGCCGCCGACCATCAACAGCTGCTTGAAGAGCTGCGGACTCTGTGGAAGGGCGTAGAACGAGCCAGGCTTGAGGCGAGCCGGCACGAGAAAGTCGCGGGCACCCTCCGGCGTTGAGTGGGTCAGGGTGGGGGTCTCCACCTCGACGAAGTCCCGGTCGACGAGCACATCGCGCACGGCGGCAGAGACCTTCGACCGCAGCTTGAGCGGATACGCGGCCGACTCGCGACGCAGGTCGAGATAGCGGTAAGCCAGGCGAGTCTCCTCGCCGGGTTCGTCGTCGAGCTGGAACGGCAGCACCTCGCTCGCGGCGAGCACAGTGAGGCTGGTCGCCTCGACCTCGACCTCGCCAGAGGCGATCGCGGCGTTCAGGTTACCTTCGGGGCGCTCCCGGACGATACCCGCGATCGTTACGCAGGACTCCACGCGCAGGCTTTCAGCGGTCGCCACCTGGGCGTCTCGGAAGGTCACCTGGGCGATGCCGGAGGAGTCCCGTAGATCGATGAACACCACGCCACCGTGATTGCGAATTCGGGCAACCCATCCGGACAGAGTGACTTCGTTGCCGGCATCCGTTCGCTGCAGTGCGGACGCGTAGGTGGTTCTGTACATGGATATCCCTGGTCTGTCGGAGGCCACTCGGTTACAGCAGGCCCTGGTTCGCGATATTTGGTCGCGGTACTGGGTCGCGATGCTCAGTCGCAAGACGTGTTTACCAGCCTAGGACACGCGTCACTCGCGGGACGGCGCGCACAGAGCCACGCTCTCGGCGGCCCGGCATACTGGGGTTATGACGTATTCAATTGTCGCAAGAGACTCGGCAACCGGTGAGCTCGGCGTTGCCGTGCAGTCCCACTGGTTCTCGGTCGGTTCGGTTGTCGTGACGGGTCTTGCGGGAGTGGGTGCCATCGCGACCCAGGCGAGTCCGAACCTGAGTTTCAAACATCGTGGCCTGGAGATGCTGCGCGACGGGATGACCGCCGCCGAGGCATCCCTGGCCCTGCGCCAGGACGATCCGGCGATCGAGCATCGTCAGTTTGCAATCGTGGATGCGCACGGCGGCGCGGTCGCCTTCACGGGCAGCGCCTGCATGGGAGAGGCCGGGCAGTACAGCGGAGACGGCTACAGCTGCCAGGCGAACATGATGCGCAATGACACCGTCTGGGCAACCATGGCGCGGGCGTTCGAGCAGACAGGCGGCTCGCTGTCAGCACGCCTGCTCGCTGCGCTTGATGCGGCCCAGGGTGCCGGTGGTGACCTTCGCGGACAGCAGTCCGCCGCCATTCTGGTCGTTCCGGCCAACGGCACGCCCGCCGACACCGTCGTCGACCTTCGAGTCGAGGACCACCCCACCCCGCTGGTTGAGCTCCGACGCCTTGTCACCCTCGGCGGCGCCTACCGGTTAGCGGATGACGGCGACGACCTGGTCGCCCGCGGGGACTTCAGCACCGCGGCCATCCGTTACGTCGCAGCGAACGAGATCGCGCCCGACAACGATGAACTCCGGTTCTGGGCCGGACTCGGGCTGATTAGCGCGGGCGTGCCGGAGCGCGGGGTCGAGCTGCTGCGCGCGTCTATTGCCAGCGACGCGAGCTGGCATGAACTGCTGACGCGTCTCGATCCGTCGGACGTTCCCTCGAGCGGCGAGGCGCTGCGGTTGTTGGGCGAATCGGATTGAATCCGGTGAATGTCGCCTTGGCCCGAGACAACTCGCCTCCATGCCCGGGCCTCGAGGAGCGGAAGGCCCCGCTTTCTGAGGTACCGGGGTACATCCGTCTGGTAGACCACGACGGTCGGTGTGCCAAGAAAGATCAGCCGACGAAGATCCAGAGGAGGCTCTTCTCCTGTTGAATGGTTCACTTCTCGGCCTATGGAGACTCTGACTCAGGGCTCGCCTTTCGTCTTCCGGAGTTCTGGGTGCAGGGCAACCATGATCGAGAGCGGCCGGCCGTCGGCATCCGGTCCCCGGTCCTTAAACTCGACAAGCAGATCGCTGATGCGCGCTATCAGCTCGCGTTCTGTCTCTGCGTTGAATTTAAGGCCGAGCCGCCAGACTCCGAGATCATCGGCATTCACGCCGCTGATGTCGTCGAGAAAGGCCTGCACGAGGATCGCCCCCTGATTAGGCATCGTGGACGACCAGGACAGACCTGTTGCCCGGTAGGGAATCTCAGTGGTGCCACGACGGCCCGGTCGACCGTCAACTGCCATGAGCAAACCGCTGTGGAGCAGGGTGCGAACGTGGTGCAAGCTCGTGCCGGGGTTGAGGTCGAATTCCTCAGCGATCTCCCGATTACTGTGCGGCTCGTGGAGGCAAAAACGCAGGATCCGCATCCGCAGCGGCGACGAAAGCGCCCGCGCTCTCGCCTGGTCACCAGCACTATCGAACACCGTCTCACCCTAGCGGCCGTTGACTGATTGGCTGATGCCAATCAGTCGTGCATACTGATCCGATGATGCCAAACGCGACGACAACAAGCCTGTGGCGCAACGGACCATTTCTGCGCTTATGGACCGGGCAGACCGCGAGCTCCGTCGGTTCCCAGCTCGGTAGGCTCGCCATTCCGGTGCTTGCCGTGTCTGTTCTGCAAGCAACCGAGTTTCAGGTGGGACTGCTCACTGCCGTCGAGACTGCAGCATTTCTCCTCATTGGGTTGCCCGCCGGGGCCTGGGTTGATCGCTGGTTGAAACGGAGGGTGATGCTTATCGCCGACCTTACAAGGGCGATCGTATTGGCGAGCGTTCCGATCATGTTCTTCGCGGGTGTCCTCACCATCTGGCAGCTGATGGTGGTCGGTGCGATTGTCGGCGTCGCGAGCGTCTTCTTTGACGTCGCGTACCAGAGTTATCTTCCGGTTCTGGTCGATCTGAAACAGCTCGGTGAGGGTAACTCAAAGCTCGAGACAACCGGGCAACTGGCACGCGTGACCGGCCCGGCGCTCGCAGGAGCCCTGCTTGCGATTGTGCGCCCGGCCGTGCTCATCGGGCTCGATGCGGTGACCTTCCTACTCTCGTTCGTCGCGCTGTCGACCATCCGGGACCACGAGGTTCCGAAGCCGATCGCTGATCGTCGCCCTCTCGTCACCGAGATAAAGGAGGGCCTGATGTTCGTCGTGCAGGAGCCGTTGCTGCGCCGGATCGTCCTCACGACATCCTCTACGAATCTGTTCGGCATGATCGCCATGACGATGATTCCGGTCCTGGTTCTGCGCCAACTCGACATTAGCCCGGCCATCTATGGCTTCGGCCTGTCACTTGGAGCAATCGGTGGCCTGCTCGGTGCCATGTTCTCAGCACGGATTGCCACGCTGATCGGTGAAGGAACGGCGATTCCAGTGTCTGGCGTCCTTGCGGGCGTTGCGATCGTCGGTCTGGCACTCATGCCCGTATTTCCGAATGCAGCCGTACCGATCTTTGTCGGTTCAGAGTTCCTGTACTCGTTTTCTGTACTCGTCTACAACATCGCCCAGGTGACCTTCCGCCAGCGCATTTGCCCGCCCCGGCTGCTGGGGCGAATGAATGCCTCAATTCGGTTTGTCGTCTGGGGAGTCATGCCGATCGGCGCGATCGCATCCGGTTTGCTTTCGACCGCGATCGGTGTTGAGCTCACCATCGCGATCGGAGCC
>JANYIZ010000138.1 GCA_025408445.1 Frigoribacterium sp.
TCCGTCGTGCGCAAGAGCCAGATCCGCACAATGGACCGGTCCGAGCGCATTCGCACCTACAATTTTCCCGAGAATCGCATCGCCGACCACCGCACGGGGTACAAGGCGTACAACCTCGATGCCGTGATGAACGGAGCTCTCGAGCCGGTCATCCGGTCCGATATTGAGGCCGATGAAGAGTCTCGGCTCGAAGCACTCGCCGGCGACGCCGACTAGTTCCGCCCCGTTCCACGCCATGATCGCAGCCGAACTCCCTACCATCGCGACCGTGCTCGCGCGTGCCGTCGACCTGCTCACGCAGGCTGCCGTGACCTCGCCCGATGTGGATGCCGAGCTGCTGATCGGCTTTGTGCTCGGGATGAGCCGAGGGGGGGTGCAGGCTAAGGCCATCATCGGCACCACCGTGACTGCCGCTGATGTGGCCACGATCGCTGCACTCGTGGAGCGTCGCACCGCTCGCGAGCCCCTCCAGCACATCACCGGTCGGGCGCCATTCCGTTCGCTCGAGCTCGCGGTCGGGCCCGGGGTGTTCGTGCCGCGCCCCGAGACCGAGCAGGTCGCCCAGTTCGCTATCGATGCCCTGCGTGCGGCGGCGGGCCCCGAGCCGATTGGAATCGACCTCGGCACGGGAAGTGGTGCGATCGCGCTGGCTCTCGCCACCGAGGTGCCGCACGCCCTGGTCTACGGCGTCGAGAACTCGCCCGAGGCGTTCATCTGGACGCTTCAGAACTTCCACGAGAGCGGCGCTGACAATGCTCGTGCCGTGTTCATCGACCTGGGCTCGGCCCTGCCGGAGCTCGATGGCACGGTCGCGGTCGTCGTCTCGAATCCTCCCTATATCCCGCTGGGCGCCATCCCGCGTGACCCGGAGGTACGGCTCTTCGATCCCGCGCACGCGCTCTACGGCGGCGAAGACGGGTTGGATGTCGTGCGCCAGGTCTCGCAGACGGCACGGCGCCTCCTGCACCCGGGCGGCACACTGGTGCTCGAGCACGGTGAGTTGCAGGCCGCCGCGATAACGCACATCCTCGTTGCAGACGGATGGCGCGCGATCGCCACCCACCCGGACTTCCTCGGTCGCGACCGCGCGACAACCGCCTTGCGCTGAGACCGACGGGCTCTGCGGCTCTGCTGCGGCGCGGCTCAACTGCTCTGCGCCACAGCGGCTCTGCTGCGGCGCGGCTCAGCTGTTCTGCCGCTCAGCTGTTCTGCCGCTCAACTGCTCTGCCTTCGACGGGCCAACCCGAACATTGCGAGCCAACCCGCCGGCCCCGTGCGCACGCGGTGCCAACCCCGCGCGCGACCTACCAATGCGCCCGTGAGTGACACCCGCGCCCGCCCTTTTGGGCGCCCGTGTCACTAACGGGCGCGGCGGATGGGTCGAAGCCCCAACGACAGCAGCTTGGCTCGGAGAGCGGGACGTGATCGAGCCTCCCGCCAGTCCCACCGGCTCACCGTGGTGTCCTGCGCGCGAAGTCGATTCTCGCGATTCTTCTCGTCGATGACGACCTGTGCGGTCGTCCGTCCGTGGGTGTATTCGGTTCTGATGTATTTCCCCTCGCCATCGAATTCTCCGATTCCCCGCACGTCGATCCACCAGAAGTCCACCTCCATGGCGCCTTTCTCGTCGGTGAATACGACCTGCAGCTCCGGAGGCGGAAACCCGAGGCGGTGGATGTTCACCCGGCTCACGGACTCACCGACAGATCCCGAAAGACCATTCGCGAATTCCCTCACCGCGCGTGCGCGTGCGTGGCCCGTTGTCGGAAGAAGTGCTTCGAGTTCCTCCTCGAGTGCCTCCTTCGTCATCCTGGCGGCGAGGGGACCTGTTTCGCCCGATTGACGCAGTCGGAGGCTGAAATCGGTCATGGCAACCGCCGCCTCAAAGGACTCGGTTCTGGCGACATCCACAAGGGTGCGACTGAGGCTCGTGATTGCGAAAGGACCAAAGTCGACCACAGAAGCCGGCAGGTCGATTCCGTGCCTGACGATCGAACCGGCCGAACGGCCTCCATTCGCGGTACCCGATATTATCTCGGGACGTATCGAGGGACTGCCGATGAACGGCAGTCGCCAGAGAGCTGCAGCGGAGAGACCGGAGAGGATGAGTGGACCTGGTTCGACAGCGACTGCGGCGGCGATCCGAGCAAGGTACTGATCCTCTGCGCTGAGGTGGCTCCAAATGTCGGCGGGGAGATAGACCCCGGGGCGCAGACGGACGAATCGGCCACGCTCAGCGCTTCGAAAAAGTGCGCGCCGTTCGCCGGGGGTGAGTGTTTCACGAACGAGCACGAGTTGGGAGGAAAGTAAATCGAGCGGAGTGGGAGAGGTCATGCCGATACCGTGCAGCATGAGCGACTGCCATAGCTTCTCTGCTGTCGAACCTGTGCAGTCTGCGCACGTCAACGGCGTTGTGAGTGGCTGGATGCCGACTCTGCTCCCGCGAGTGACACGTGCGCCCGAACCTTCGGGCGCACGTGTCACTCGCGGGAGCGCACGTGTCATTCGCGGGTGCTCGGGGGCGAGCGCGCTCGGGCGGCGGGAGCGCACGTGTCACTCGCGGGCGCGCGTGGGCGCGCGTCGGTCGAAACGGCCGCCAGAGTCACCCGAGCCAAATGCGGATTAGTGGCCAGCGACTCCAGTGCGAACGCGTCGCCTGTTCGAGAATTCTCAGTCCGTGCGCGCGGCCACGAATGCCTCGATCGCGGCGAGGAGCGCGGGGGCATCCGTGAAATGGTGGGCGGTAATTCCGATGCTCAGCGCTCCGTCGATATTTTCCCGCATGTCATCGGCGAAGAAGGCATCTTTCGCGTCGATTCCATAGCGCGCGAGTACCGCCTGGAAGACCTCGGGTTCAGGCTTGCGCGCCCCGTAGTCGGAGGATGTGAAGAGGTGATCCCCAAAGACCGAAACGAGTTCGGGTGCGAGTTGATGCAGGTATTTGCCGGTCAACGGCCCATTATTAGTGAGAAGTGTCACCTGGCCGAATTCAGCAGCGCGCCGCACGGCCGCGATCGAATCTCGCCACGGTTCCATCGCGCCGCCACGAATGCGCACCCAGTCGGCTTCGGATACCTCGACCCCGATCGCGTCGTTGAAGGCGGCGAGGTAGATCTCGGCGTTCGCGAAACCGCCCGCCTCCGCGGCCATCTCCCCCTCCTCGTGCCACCATCGTTCCCGCAACTGTTCGAGTGACAGGCCGGTGAGGTCGGTCATGCCGGCCATCCGTCGCTGCCAGTCGTAGCCGTACAGAACTTCGTCCATATCGAAGATGAACAGCAGCATCAGGCGCTCCGGCTTGCAAAGCGGGTGATCGCTTCATCCAGCGCGTCGGTCTGCGGCACGCCCTTCACGTAGGCGAGCTGGTGGGTGTGGATGCCGAGCGCTCGCGCCCCCTCGAGATTGTCGGCCGAGTCGTCGACGAAAAAGGTGTCTTCGGCCCGGGCTCCGTAGCGCGCGAGGGCGAGCTCGAAGATCCGTGCATCGGGTTTACGGACGCCCAACTGGCAGCTGACGAGTCGATTTTCGCCGACGATCGCGGTGACATCCGGAGCGAGCACGGGGAGGGACTCGGCAAATGGCGACGGGTTGTTGGAGAGCAGGGAGACAGCGCCGAGAGTGGATGCTCGCCGCAGGGCATCGACGCTGGCCGGGATCGCCGTGCTCGCGAGGGCGCGTGCCTCCTGCCAGTTCTCGAGAGTGAGACGCGAACCGGTTACCCGCTCGAACTCCGCGAGGTATTCGGCAGAGGTCGGCCACTCACCGGCCTCCGCTCGCTCCTCATAGCCACCGGCCCACCAGGTCTTGGCAAGGTAATACTGGCTCGCACCCGTGACGAGGCTGAGGGCAGGCAATCGCCTTCGAAAATCGAAGGCGTAGAGGGTCTTGTCAAAATCGAAGAAATACAGGTCCACAGGGCTCCTACCGGTCTCACAAGTGTCTCAGGCCGCAGCGCCGGACCGTACGTCGCAGGGCCAGCCAGAGACTCCGAAGTAAGATGTCTAGCGATATGGCGACGATCTACAACTGCTCGGAGCAGGACCAGCTTCTCACCGGCATGCGACTCGCGCGGGTCGCCATCGGCCGGGGCGAACTCGTAGTGCTGCCGACCGACACGGTGTACGGCCTTGCGGTCGACCCGTTCAACAACTACGGGGTGCAGCGCCTGCTCGACGCCAAGGGGCGCACCCGGAAGTCGCCTCCGCCGGTGTTGATTCCGGGAATCCCGACCCTTGATGCCCTCGCTGAGACAGTGCCGCCGGAAGTTCGTGCTCTCGTAGCCGCTTTCTGGCCGGGGGGACTTACCGTGATCCTGCCGGCGAACCCCTCTCTCGACTGGGATCTCGGCGAGACCGGGGGCACCGTCGCCCTGCGGATGCCGAACAACAGGATCGCCCTCGAGCTGCTCTCTGAGACGGGCCCGCTCGCCGTCTCGTCGGCCAAC
>JANYIZ010000139.1 GCA_025408445.1 Frigoribacterium sp.
CGCAGGCCCGACCGCGGATGTCTCAAAATTCCGCGACGAACTGCTCTGGCAGGAGTACGCCCGACATCTATATGCCCGAGTTGGTATGCAGCTGCACCGCAACTTGCGATTCGATGTTCCCTGGTCGGGAGATTTCGCGCCGGAAGCGTGGCCGCGCGAAATGACTTGCGTCAACTGGGCGCTCTCGAGCCTGGAAACGAATGGCTGGCTCGTGAACCAGACTCGAATGTGGCTTGCCTCGCAGTATGCCGTGCGGTCCGGAGCAGGATGGATGGCCGGGCAGGAGTATTTCCATCGCCAGCTACTCGACGGCTCTCGCGCAGCCAACCTGCTCGGGTGGCAATGGACGGTGGGCGCAGGCTCCGGTAAGCCCTACGGATTCGCGCGCTGGCAGGTCGAAAAACGTGCGCCTCAACTGTGTGCGGCGTGCCCTCTGAATCGTAACTGCCCGATTCAAAACTTTCCTCCTGACTCGGTTCCGCGCCCGCTTTCCGAACCGAGTCCGCGACTCGTTCGAGACGACGATCTCGCAACCACCAGAGGCCCCACTACGGTTGTCGAACGCGCAGCGCCACAATCGGTATTACTCACGGTCGAATCGCTTGGGGATGCGGATCCGGCACTCCTCGCACATCCGCAGCTCCCTGCTGTCTTTATCTTCGACGAACCAGCCCTGGAGAAACTGCAACTTTCGAGCAAGAGACTGGTGTTTTTCGTGGAGACGCTCCAGGACCTGGCTCAGCGGCGTGAGGTGATTGTGCATCTCGGAGACCCGAGACAGATCACTCCACACCTCGGCGCCGCGATCACCTGGGCGCCGGTGCCGAGTTTTGAAAAATACGCCGGAATCACCGCGGAGCTTCATCCGTGGCCCTGGCTCGCCGAACCTCATGCCGGCTCGATCAAGAGCTTTTCGGCGTGGCGCCAGAAGCTTGCGAAGCCGAGAGAGAAATCGGTTCGCGACTAGGCAGGCCGCGACGTCGTGATTATTGTGGGCGCCTCACCGAAGCGCACGTCAGCTCAGGGTCATCCGATCAATATCAAAGGTGCCCGCGTTGAAGTACAGCAACACATCGTGCACGTCGGTCAGCGTGGACTGGGCGCATCCCATCGTTGACAGGTCGATACTGTGCGTCTCGGTCGTGTTGGGTGCAACGTAGACGAACGGTGATTGGCACCAGGTGTAGGCGTCCCCGGTTCGCACAGCGAGAGCGATCGAACTCCCCGCAGCGCCGGTCTTGAGTGAGAACGAAATCGAAGACCGAGTCGACAGGTCGAGTAGCGGAGTGAACGACCCGGAACCGAACCACGCTCCCGATCCGAGCGCGGTGATCTCGAGTGCGTTGGCGCCATCCGTCACACCGTTCGTCGTCAGCGCTACCGACCCGGGATTGCTCTGCCAGTTGGCCGCGGCCCAGCCGTTCAGTCCGTTCTCCCAGGACTCGAGTACTACCGGTGCGCCCGGAACCGGTTTGACCGTGACCGTCAGGACAGCCGTCGACGTTCGTACACCGTTGCTCACCGAATACGGCACTTCAAAAGTTCCCGATTTACCCGACGGCACGAACCTCACGGTCCCGTCCGAGACGATCGTCGCCACGCCACCCGCAGTGTCGAAGGACAACTGCCGACCGGCCGTCGCGGGGTCGAGATCGAGGCTGGCAGCGCGAATCGCCAGTGTGATCGAGATGTCATTCGCCAGCACATTCACGCTCACCGGTGTGTCCGCTTGCGTGGTGGCTGTGTCGTTATCCGCGATGATCGTCTGACGGATGGCCGGGGTGTCCGGCTTCGGCACGAGGGCGGCCTGCGTTGTCATCAATGTGCAGACCGGACTCGGGCAGTACACGGTGAAGCCGTCATAGTCCGCATACAGGGTGCCGTCATCCTGCTTCGACGACAGGATCCAATACAACGCACCGGCGACACCGGTAGAGCGAACAGTCTCGAGCCAGTGCGCAAACACCGGCAGTCGGGTGCTCTTGTCAAGCAGGCCAAACTCGCCGAGATAGACGGGCTTTCCCAGCTTTTTCGCTGCAGCGGCATGCTCCTCGATCCAGCCATTGCCCCACGCAACGCTCTCCTTCCAGTTATCCGGATAGAGATGCATCGACATCATGTCAATATTCGGCAACGCAGTCAGAGCGATCGTATCGATACCGTCTTTACAGTCCTCGCCGAGTCCTGGGCCGTATCCGGAAGCACCGTATTTCTGCGTGAGCGTCCAGTCCGCCGGTGCCCGGCAGAATGCGCCCTCGTCCCCCACCGCGAGCAGGTGACGATTATCGATGGATTTGATGAACGTACTCATCGTCGACGCCCAGTTGGTGATGGTCGTCGTGTCGCACGTTCCATCGGGATACACGCCAGCGCTGGTGCATCGTGGTTCGTTCGCGAGCTCCCACGACATGATGGTGGGATCATCCTTGTATTTCACACCGGTGATGCTGTTGGTGCGGTTGAGTAGCGTGCTGATGTACGTCTTGAACCAGCCCTGAATCTTAGGGTCGGTATAAAACTGCGCGTGTGTGCTGCCGCCAGCCCAGCGAACGTACTGGTCCATTCCGCCAAAACCATTCCAATTATTGACGAATGGAATGATCAGCTTGATGTTGCGCGCACCAGCAGCCGCAATCACATAGTCCAGCTTCTGAAGGCCGTTTGCGCCGTCGTTGATCATCGGCTGTCCCGCCGCGGCATCCCATGCCTGGTACCAGACCCCCTCGAAGCTCGACTGCACCGAACCGGAGCCGTCCGGGTTCTGAAAGTCCTGGAATCCCCAGGTTCGCATCACGTCGAACCGGGCCGCCTGAGCGTCGTCGAGCACCCTGTCGGCCATCGCCGGCGACTTATAGCCCAGGTAGTAATTGTTGGTTCCCGCGAACTCGAATGGCTTGCCGTCGAGTTTCAGTTTGCTTCCATGGCGCGTCACGAAGCCAGGGGAAACTTTCGATGAGGTCACGGTGGATGCTCGACCAGAGTCAGTCCTCATTGTCCCGCTGGAGCTGGTGGTTGCCACGGCTGCAGTCGGAGCCCAGAGAGCTCCGAGCATCGCTATCACGGCGATCGTGCCTGCCACAATCCTCGGATGATCTCGGTTTTTTAAGAATGTCATCGTTGATCTTTTCCGCTTGAGTTGGGCGTCAAGCACTATGTTACAAGGGCAAACCGTGGTCATGTCAACGCTGACATCAAGATTTTTCAAAAATTCTGCGTTCGGTCGAGACGGGCCGATGATTTTGTGTTCCTTGCCGAGCTGGCCAGTCGTTCCGAGTCCACGAATTCGAATGAGCGCAGTGAGGGCCGGAACAGGGGGCCGCAGGGAGCACGGCGAGGATTGCAGTAACCCGCACGAGAAGGATCACCATCGTCGCTATTTCTTCACCATGGACGATCCTGCTGCGCGTCGGGTTATTCTTGCCGCCCCTGCTGGAGCGGCGCCGCCACGTGAATCAGACGCTATTCGCTGTTGTGATCGACCCCCGTGTGCACTGGCGTTTCGACCCGGAAGGTCAAGACACGAGTCATAGCGCGCGGCCCGACCGAGCGCAGATCAAGAAACAGTCCACCAAGGTGGCCCTCATTCTCGGAAGTCCCCATCCCGTGATGGCTCCCGTGCTCACCGACGCCCCAACCAGAGCTGCAGACTCTGTCCGCTTCTTGGCTCCCCGGCTTATTCTTCTCTCGGGATTTACCCTGGACGGGTTCGTGCGTAACGGGGTGACCATGCCGCCCTTGACGTTCAACGTTTCGCCGACGACGAAGCTCGACTCTGCTGATGCGAGAAAAACGTGGGCAGGGGCGATGTCTGCCGGTTGCGCTGCGCTACCCATCGGCGATCCGATTGACCCGAAGTCTGGAAGGCTTTCTGGATCCAAACCACCGGTTACCGGTAGCACGCGCCATGTGGGGACTGGGGCGACCACATTCCGACGAATGCCTTGTGACATGCGTTACGGAGCAAGCCCCGTTGAGAAGTTGTTGATCGCCCCTTTGATGCTTGCAGCACCTCGTCGTAACCTTCTTGCTACTCCCATGCGAAGGACGCCATCGTGACTATTAATTTGGCAGTGATCGTTTTCGACGTCAACGAAACTCTCTCTGACATGTCGCCCCTGGCCGATCGGTTCGTCGATGTCGGGGCGCCCGGGCTGATGGCCGGAGTCTGGTTCGCCGGGTTACTGCGAGACGGCTTCGCTCTTACCGTGGTCGGCGCCAACGAGAAATTCGCGACGATCGCCGCTGAATTACTTCACGAAAACCTCACCGGGCTCCCGCTGAACCGCAGCGTCGATGAAGCCGTCGAGTATATTTTGCGCGGATTCGCCAGTCTCGCCCTTCACCCGGATGTCGCCGGCGCGGTCCGCACGTTCGCCGCTTCCGGGATGCGCCTGGTGACGCTCAGCAACGGATCAACCCAGCTCGCGGAAACACTGTTTCGCGCCGCCAACATCCGGGAAGAATTCGAGATGCTGCTCTCCGTCGAGGACGCGCCCGGCTGGAAACCGCTGCGAGCAGCCTACGAATACGCCGCCGACGCCTGCGGTGTAGAAGTGGGCCGGATGCTACTGACTGCCGTACATCCCTGGGACATCCACGGGGCCGCTCTGGCTGGGCTGCGCACAGCCTGGATCAACCGCGCCGGCGCCACCTATCCGGGATATTTCACCGCTCCCGATATCACTGTATCGACCCTGGACGAGCTCGCCTCGATTCTGGGAAACGACGCCTGACTGCACGACGCGGCAGCACCCCCGTAGCCTTGACCCTATGGGCCGAAGCATTGCAACTACCACTGCCGTCGATCGACACCACATGCTCGACTTCGTCCGGTCTCGGCACCGGATGCTCCTCGCCACCACACGGACCGACGGTCGACCGCAGATTTCCCCGGTCTCCGGGGGCGTCGATTCCGCCGGACGGATCGTCATCTCCTCCTACCCCACCAGGGCAAAAACCCGCAATGCCGAGCGTGACGTGCGGGCTTCCGTGCTCGTGCTCTCCGATGACTGGGACGGTGCCTGGATCCAGCTGGACGGCGACGCCGAGGTGCTGCACATGCCCGAGGCATCCGAGGGACTCGTCGAGTATTTCCGGTGCATCTCTGGCGAGCATTCGGACTGGGACGAGTACCGGGAGGCGATGGCGATTCAGGACAAGTCACTGATTCGAATCGCCCCTACCAGATGGAGCCCGATCTGCACCGGGGGATTTCCCGAGGATGTCGCCGCCCGACTCGGCGCGCTCTAGCTATTCTGCAGGCCGATCCGAGTACGGCACTGATGGTGCGCACTGCGAAGCGGTTCCCTGCGAAATTCAGGGGTGCGAGTGCAAGTGGCAATCTGGTGCTCCCGCCGCCGATCGCGGCGTACCTAAACTGAAACAATGACCGATGTTTCCGAGCTCTTCGATGCCCGCGCCTGGAAAGCCGTCGCCGGCTTCTCCACACTCGCCGACATCACCTACCACCACGACAATGCGGGACGGGTGGCGCGCGTCGCTTTCAACCGGCCGGAGGTGCGTAACGCCTTTCGTCCGCAGACGGTCGACGAACTCTATCGGGTGCTCGATGACGCGCGACAGAACACCCGCATCGGGGTCGTACTGCTCACCGGCAACGGACCGAGCCCGAAGGATGGCGGCTGGGCGTTCTGTTCGGGTGGCGACCAGCGCATTCGCGGTCGAGACGGCTACCAGTATGCCGACGGGTCGGCCAGCACGGGCCGCCTCCACATCCTTGAGGTGCAGCGGCTCATCCGCTTCATGCCGAAGGTGGTGATCGCAGTCATCCCCGGTTGGGCGGCCGGTGGCGGGCATTCGCTCCACGTCGTGTGCGACCTCTCGATCGCGAGCGCTGAGCACGGCAGATTCAAGCAGACGGATGCCGATGTCGGGTCGTTCGACGGCGGTTATGGCAGCGCCTATTTCGCCCGCCAGGTCGGCCAGAAATTCGCGCGTGAAGTATTCTTCCTCGCCCGCGAGTACGACGCCCAACGCGCCCTCGACACGGGGGCGATCAACGCCGTGGTGCCTCATACCGAACTTGAGACGACCGCGCTGGAGTGGGCGAACGAGATCCTCGGTAAGTCACCTACCGCCATTCGCATGCTCAAGTACGCCTTCAACGCCGTGGATGACGGGATGGTCGGCCAGCAACTCTTCGCCGGGGAAGCCACGCGGCTCGCCTACGGCACCGACGAGGCGGTAGAGGGCCGCGATTCGTTCCTCGAAAAACGTGAACCGGACTGGTCACCCTTCCCCTGGCAATTCTGACGCCCGTGGTACGGAACGGCAGGGCTGCGGAACGGCTCAGCCGCGGCGCTGGGGTGGGATGCCCCGTGCGCGACAGGCTGGGCCAGTCTTCCCGCAACAGACGGCTCCTTTGCTTTTGGGACACATCCCGTGTCGTAGTTGACGCACCCGAGAATCCTTTTCGGGCAGCGCTTGTAAGCATGGCGACCACTGTGGAGTCTCGCTTCCCCGATATGCCCTGACGACGACACCCGCGCTACCGGCTCGATGGGGTGAGGGATGGTTTCACTGCATTAAAGCTTCCACGTCGCAGGTGTCCCAGCCGGTGCCATCCTCCGGGAAATGTCCGATCGAGTTCTGAGTACGATCACCTGCTTCCAGATTCCCGGTGGTCCTCTCGTGCATAACGAAAGTCGCACCGAATTCGACCACGACGTGTTCGGCTGGACATCATTTTCATACGCGGAACACGGGAACGATCTCCGGATTGAGGTCGCTCGCGACGACCGTTTTGCTCACGGATGCGTGCCAAGCTACGCCGAGTGGATGGTGATCCGCGGAATGCTCCTCGCAGGAGAGACCCGCTTGAGCTTCACGACCCTTGACGATAGCGATGCAAGCCCGCGTCCTAATGCGACAGAACTCAGCATCACGTCCGAGTCCGGAAGCATCGACAAAACGGGCACCGTCATCCCCACCACTGGCCACGTCGTCCTGCGGGTCAATGGCGAAGTGAGAAATCGGCATTGGCTTGCCGGAACCACAGTCGTGGCTTCCGACTGGAACGGCGCAAGGTCTGATACGGAGGCGACTCTGTCTGATTCCCTTATCGGACTCGACAGTCAGGTCGACACGATCAGTCACAATCCTCCGAAAACGAATTCGTCGTCGTCGCTGAGTCGACAGCGTTCGTATGGTCGGTGTGGCACCCGGATATCCTTACGGGAATTCGGGTGCGACAGAATCCCAAGCAGCCACGCTGTGTCCGCAACTCATCGTGGGGGTTGGAAGTACCACCTCTCTCGACTCTGCAACTTTGCGGAACGGTAAAGGATTCGGTGACCAGACAGGGTTCCCCGGTGACTCATCGTCGGCCGGTCGGTGTTTGGATCGTGTGCCCCCAGCTCTGACGGGTTTGTCGCGCGCTTTCCGGTCCGCTCTAGAGTGGAGCTGGCGGTTTGCCTAACGCGCAGAGGAGGCCCTCATGGGCGAGTACCCCCAATTGCTGAATACAGTTCTTGACTGCACCAACGCACGTGAACTCGCGGAGTTCTACCGGCAATTGCTCGGTGTGCGCTACCGCAGCGGCGACGAGCCGCCTACCGACGGGACGCCCGATGATGCGGACTGGCTCGTCTTGACAGACGCGAATGGACTGCGCAAGCTCGCCTTCCAGCAGGTCGATAACCTGCCGCGGGCCACCTGGCCAGAGTCGTCGGGAGTGCCGCAGCAGTTGCACCTCGATTTCACTGTTCCGAGCCGCGCTGAGCTTGAGCGGCAACGGCAGCGCGCGGTAGTTCTTGGTGCAGTGATTCTGCTCGATCGGAATGACGATCCCGACGAGCCCTTGTACGTGTTCGCTGACTTGGCAGGGCACCCGTTCTGCATCTTCGTGGCCTGAGCAAGGTGCTACGGCGTCGTCGGATGAATTTTGACCCCGTATCGTCGTTTGATTATTAACCCCTCGGGTTGGTTTTGGTGCGGTGTGACTAAAAATAGGTCCACTTCTGCCCTGGGTCGGTCCCTATCTCAAGCAAACCGACAGAAGTACCAATCACACGATCGAGCGTTATCCCCACGGCGCGATCGGGCACCACGAGTGGGTGCGTGGTGGGCATAACGGCATCTCTTCACCGGAAAAAGCGGTGAGAGATCTGGACTCTTCTCTGCTGTTCTACCTACCGACGAGAACCCCGTGCGCGAAGATAATCGCCGGGAATGTCGCAGTGAAGGCCCAAAAGAAAGTATCGAGGCCAATCAGCACGGCCGTTCCGAGATGGAGCATGGCCCCGGCAAAAAGCAGAGCTACCAGCACGCCTGGCGGAGCTACAAGGGCTACAGGAAAAATGATCTCCACGACGATAACTGTCCACCCGACGAAGCCTCCGACCCAAGGTCGTCTACGAAGTAAGGCTGCGGCTGTGGAGTGTCCGTAAGTAGCGGTGTTGAGAATGCTTTGCAGGGCTGATCCTTCACGCCACTGTGCGTTGGATATCTTCGATATTCCTGCAGCAAAATAGGAAAACAGAGCCTGCGCTGCGATGAAATACAAACCTACGGCTTGGAATGGACTCGACGTGGGGAGCAGGAAAGTGAATGCCAAGCCCGCAAGGATGATGAACGATATTTGGTTAGAGCCATCTTTGCCGTAGCGAATTTGATAGGCCAGGAAAAGGCTCGACAGCAAAATGATGACTGCGTAACTTGCGTAGAGCAGATTGCTCTGAAACGGAGCTATAAGCGCTACGGAGCAGACGATTCGAGCAATCACGACAATACGTAGCCATACTGAGCCGCTGTGCCCGACCATCCATCCACGTGACGCACCGTGTGACCTGGCGAGGATCTGTCTGCTGTTCCAGTCAAACAGCCCGCTCGCGTTGAATTCTCTTAAACTCACAAGCAATTGCAAAGAACCTTGAAGGATCCCTATGCCCACGATGACGGCGGTAATTCGTGCAGCGCTTTCGATTGTCAACATGGCTTACGACACCGGGTGAGTCAGCGAATAGAAACGAACGCGTGGCGCAGAAGCTCCGCTTGGACCGCGTGTTTCAACCAAAGCAAACTGGTAGAACGCCTGCGACGACAATGAACCTCCGAGTCGCTTGCGCGCAACGTCGAGCAGGATTATGTATGGCGCGGTGAACTGAAGCCGCTCTGCAGAGTGGTTGATACTGGAAAGCGCCAGCAGCTGAAACAATTCGATCATGCCCTCTCGGTAGCGTTTTCGAGGGTTCCAAAGGGGAAAGAGAATTCCTCTCGGGGATAAATTCATCTCCAACCAGGGACTTACGCTCGACTCATCGTCGCGACTGCGATAAACAAAGTGGTAGTTACTTGCACCAGGATCTGGCGTGAAAAATGACCATCTTGGTATCAAAGTGAAGCGGTCAAACCGTGTAGTGAACCGGCTGAGCGGATTATTTTTCTGAAATGCGATGGTCAACAAGAACCAGACAGAAAAAACGACGAGTCCAATGATGCCGAAGACAGAGCTTGTAATACCATTCATCTTGCGCCTCCCCCCCGATGCAATCGGCCAGCGAATAGTTTGCTACCGAGGCGACTTGACGGACGAACTCGCAGCAAGATCGTGTGCCAATTTTGGTACCAGGCAGCAGTTGATGGATTGAGGATTCTAGGCAAAGTTCGGGTCATTTCGATCGCGCGGCGATTGCGTCCGCTCGGTGGGCCCGAAGGACCTCCAAGGTCTGTGCTGGTCGATGCTCGCTAGGAGCGTCTGCAAGCTCCTTATTCATACCCTCTACATCGCAACGGATAGCTGAGCCGCCGTCAGTGACGATCCAGTCGTCCTTGGGGTCGACAGGGGTGATGAGGCTGTCGAGGGTCGAGAGTTCAAGATCGGTGAGGCTGATAGCCATGTGCGTTCCGTCTTTCGTACTTGGAAAAATTGTGTCGACGCTCTCCCAACAACCATCCGGGATGATTCGCCGCGCTCTTGTTCAGGCGGGCCGCTCGAGAGGAAGGCGAGACACGTCGGTTCAACTACCTAATGTCTATTCTCAGAATCAGCTTTCGTCAACTATGAAAACCAGGCCTCCAGACAGTCATATCAGCTCGTTATGGGAGGGCCCTGCAGCGATGTGATGTCGGACAGGAGAACCTCATCACGACGAACCACTATCGGGCCCCCGGGACCCTGGCCGGTGCGAGGGAGCGCCGACGTTTTTGTTGACGTGCTGACCTGCCAACGGCGGTCCCCTGAGACGCCATGACCGGGTTCACAAATTCAGCTTGATCACCGGTGAAATCAACCTACTTGCCCTTCACCAACCCCCGTCGCTGAGTGAGGCAACTGCCTCCTGAGGGCCGAAAATCTCAGGCGTGCCATTCCCGATTCGGGCATTGAGGATCCCGTGCTGGTCGGACTGCTGATGGCGGGCTGCCGAACTTGGGTCAGTGGCCCTCATCCCACCAATCAAGCACTCGACTTCCGATCATGGTAAGCCAACGGGAGGGCTCACCCTCTTGCGCGTCAACGTCGAACCACGTGCGACCCGTGAGGGGGGCTGCCTGCACCCATTTGCCGTCCGATCTGCGGGCGGCGCGGACGACATCGACCGCTTCGGCGAGCCGCGGATCGGGCGCGGTCCCGTCGAGCAGGGCGGCATCCCGGAAGTGGTCCAGTGCAGCCAAGGCGCTGTAACGGTATCGGTTTGGATACACGAACTGTGTCACGAACTCCCCGACTGGCTCGCCTGTCGTCGCACGATAGAGAAGTTGCCGGTCGAGCAAGTACTCCTCACCGCCGCGACGGGCATCTTGCAGGTTCGTATCTCCCGTTATCTTTTCGTAGGCGAGTATGCCGCGGATCGCGTTGAGTGTTGAGTGAAAAGACGAGCGGGTCGAGTTTCCTTCTTCCGCCTCGCAGTTCCAGCCGCCGTCACCGAGGCGATGGGCCGGAAACCATAACGCGAGTTGCGTGACGTCCGCGCCCAGCCAGGCACCGTTGGCCAGTGTGAAGGAGTTGATGCACACGTCGACCTCTCCGCCCCAATACGGCAAGTCGTCGTAATCCCAGCGGCTGTTCGCTGCGAGCTTCTCCGCGGTCCCAGCAATTTTCGAGGCATCGAGACCCCATTCACGCAGGTCCTTGAGCGACCAGGTGGTGGCAATCCAGGGCTGCCCGGGATTATTTGCTTCGGGACTGTCGAAGAAACCCGCCGGGAAATAGGCACCGCCGGCCCACTGGCCATCTGTGTCCTGCGCCGACAGCAGCCGAGCACCAAAACCCTCTGTCGCGACCCTGGCACGGGTCAACTTCCACGCCTCGGGTGTGGCACCCTCGAGATCACGTTGCACCTGCCAGCGCAGGGCCGGGTCAGAGTCGAGCAGCCAGTCGAGGACGTTCGGATCCATAGCCATGCTGGCAGAGTAGCGACCGCCGCCGACGTTTCGAATGCTGGTGTCCGTGTCGGTGCGCGTAACCGGCTGGATTGGTGACGGGAAGACCGCCCTTTCTCGGTCCGGATCGAGAGCGAGGCCTGCCGTTGACGGCGCTCATCGAATTTCCCCAGTCTTGCTCATCGAATTTCCCCGGGTCGCGGGGTTGGGCTAGCGCAGATTTATGCCGGTAGTCACGCGGCGCAACTCCTGGGATGCGACGGAGTAATTCGACACTTTGACCCGAGGTAGGTCCGCGCTAGTGAACTGAAGCATGGGCTGGCTGCCGGGACGCTCGAAGGCATCGCCTTCGCGAAACCGCTGATCGAGGAAGTCACCGCCGGTCGAATCACTCGAGCTGATTGGGTGAGCCGGGTCAGCACGATGGCCTGAAGTGCACCGGCTGCGGAGATCGCCGCGCTGGGCATTGCCGACCGGTTCGACGCAATCTTCACCTCGGCCGACATTGGTTTCGTAAAGTCGGATGTTCGCGCCTTCGAGCATGTGCGTCATGCCCTCGGCGTGGCAGCGGTGCAGGTGTTCTTCACTGATGACCTGCGTCGAAACTTGCTGGCGCCGACATCCTCTCGATGCGAACCCACTTATTTCGGGCGTCGACAACCTCCGCGACCACCTCAGTGAGGCAGGCGTCGAAGTGCGCCGGCCCGCTTCCTAA
The DNA here is from genome assembly GCA_025408445.1 of Frigoribacterium sp. Lineage (GTDB taxonomy): Bacteria > Actinomycetota > Actinomycetes > Actinomycetales > Microbacteriaceae > Lacisediminihabitans. The sequence goes on from JANYIZ010000139.1 coordinate 12,056, forward strand.
GCCCGTAGGATTCTCCAGCGCAAGTCATGGTGAACCGTCCTTGTTTTCTTGATCAGCGGCCCAGATCTCGCTCGACCGTTGGTCGGCCCGCTCGTCACTGACAACTTCTTCCCGGTGTCAATATCGGCGGAATTCTTAGCCCTGTCGATGCTCATCGAATCCAGGGCCAGTTCTGGCATTGCACTTCGAGGAAAGTGCCGAAGTCGAAATGGAAGTCCGAGCGCCCCGCTTTGGGGGTTGGCGACGAGGCGACTGCGAAATTACAGTTTAACTGCAGGCGGTAGAACGGGGGTTTCTGACGTGGCACAATTCGAGTCGTTGTTTGCGAAGAGCCGTTTTCGTCTGTGGTCGCTCCGGATGCGGGCATCTTTAGCGGCGGTAGAGACACCGACGGACATTCCTCGAGTGCATGCGAGCGGTCTTGATCCGGATCGTATTCTGCTTTTCGGGAGTGACATTTTCGTTGGGCGGGGAGTCCTTAGCCATGAGGTCGCGTTCCCCGGGTACCTGGCCCGATCAATCGCCCGCAAAACGGGTCGGGGAGTCGACGTTGTTATTGCGGCCCATTCGTCGTTGACGATCGAAGAGGCCGTTGCCGAAGCCCGGATGCTGGAATTAGACCGCTACGACGCGGTGATGGTCGATCTTGGTTCAGCAGACGCCCTTGCGGGGACTCTTCCGGGCAAGTGGGCGGCTCAATTGGAAGTGCTTCTCCAAATCCTGACCTCAAGGGTATCGGCCTCGGCACACGTTTTTTTATCGAAAGCCCCGATCCGACAATCGTGCCCGCATTCCGATGCCCGCACGGTCACGCTGTCGCGGACGCGTTTTCACGGTTCAATCTGAGGTCTCAGGAGATCATTGACGGGTTCGAGAATGCGAGTTTTGTGCCATTCCCGGTGCAGCGCGAAAAGCCTACCGACCGCCTCCACACGGCGCGCACATTCGAGGGCTTCGCTGCGACTCTCACCCCGCCTGTCATCGCGCACCTCGAAGCGGAATTTATTGCTGGTGCCCCCCGAAGTGAACCCATCTTTTCGGAAGAACGCCGCCAAGCCTCAGTCGATCAGTTGGGGATCGTTGACACCGGACCCGACCTGCGTTTTGACCGGATCGTTGCGCAAACACAACGCATATTCGGCACTCAAAGCGCTTCCTTCAACCTGATCGACCACGACCGGCGGTGGAGCAAATCACACATCGGCCCAGGCGTTCGGGAAAGCGCACGCATAACCGAGTTCTGCGACACGACCATCCACACCCACAGTGGGCTGATCGTCGGCGATGCAAGGGACGATCCCCGGTTCCGCGACAACCCGTTGGTCATCGGCAACCCACACCTGAGGTTCTACGCCGGCTACCCGATTGAGTCACCGGACGGGCAACGAGTAGGGGTGCTGTGCGTGTTCGACACGCAGCCTCGCGTGGTTGGTGGCCAAGAAGAACCACTGTTACGCGACCTTGCAATGAAAATTGAGCGGGAACTGTGGCACATGTCAGTGAGAGACACCCGCATCCTCGCCTGAATCAGCAAACCCCGATATCGCCGCTGCCAGCGACACGGTAAGACGAAGTCGTAGCCAGCTGCCGCGGATGAGTCGTCTTCCGGGCGATCACAATCTGGCTCACGGTGTTACGAGAGACGCCGGAGTGCTGCAGTGTGGGGGGAGCGACGACGGGCCTGCGCTACGGAGACGTCGGGGAGTCGTCAGAGGCAGGCATGCGTTCGTGCGGTGCCCGAACGCATCCATACTGCTGTGAACGCCGCATCAGGCGGAGCGCGCCCCGGTACCGAGCCCACCAGACTCGAGCTGCTTTGCATCACCGAGGCGGCCCGGTCGTGACGCGGTTCGCAGCTATCCCCCGTTGCCGTCTCGGGGCCGGATCCGTACGCTTTAAGGTTTGAGAAAAACGTCGTTCAGGGTGACAGTCTGTAAACCGCGCGTGTGAATCATCGCACTGAGTTGCGGGAAGACTGTTGTCACCGGCGGGAAATTGGCGTGCCCGATGACGATATGCCCGGGGAGAAACCATTGGTCGGCGAAAGACACGACCTGCTCCGGGGTGATGAGCCCCGAATCGGACAGAGTCCCGTACCAGAGCACCGGAGTCGAGTAGCCGATGCTGGCGGCGAGGCGATCCACCCGTGCGTTGCGAAAGCCATAGGGCGGGCGAAAGTAGGGGCGCGCATCGACGCCGTAGGTGGTGCTGATGAAGTCATGATTGCGCTGGAGCTCCGCCACCACCCGGCCGTCGCTGAGCTTGTTGAGGTTCGGATGATCCCAGGTGTGATTGCCGAGCTGCACCTGGCCCGATGCGACGAGCGGCCGCAGAAGCGCGGCGTGCGTTGTCCAGCCGGGGTCGGCGCCGTTGAGGAAGAAGGTGAGCCTTGTGCCCGTCGCCGCGGCGAATTCGATGTACTTCAACACCACATCGGCATCGATACCGTCATCGACGGTCCAGGCGAGAAGCGCGCTATGGCCGGGGAGTTCGGTGATCGCGCCTGCGGGCAGCGACACTTTGGCCAGCTGCGGCGGTCCCTGAAGTGGAGTGGGCTCGGGGGAAGGAACGGGTGGTGTAAAACTGGGAACGGACTGAGGCGTGGATGTCGGTCGCTTGCCCACGCGGGGACTCGCCGTCGGGAAATCCCATGGTGGCATCCTCGCGCAGCCAGCGAGCGCGAGCGCCGCACCGCCCGCCACGGCGGAGAGAAATGCTCGACGATGCATGACGCTAGCCTAGGCGCGCCTTTTCACAATCGTGGGTACCCGGTCGGTGGAAAAACAACCTAATTCGCAGCGATTTTGAAGCGGCGCAGACCATTGAAAAGCTGCACCCTCACAGGCCGTCTCGAAAATGTAGAGCCTGTTACATCACGCACGATACTCCGGAGCATGATCGCCGATGTCGCTGGGCGCTTTTTATCTCGGAAAGTCGTCTCGCAGTTGTCTCTGTTTCGAGGGGGCCGAATTGACGTTTATTGGACAGGCTGTCGCCATGAGGCTTCTCGGCTACACCTGCATCAGCACCATGCCCAGGATGCCCAATTGCAACTCGATGCAGTCCTGTGATCGGGCTTCTTGATCGCTGGGTGACCGGCCGGTTGATCGTCTAACGGTCGGCGCTATCGAATTTTGGGGCACATCCGCTCGTAACACTGCTTGATTCCGCCCGTTCAAGATTCTCAAGTCACACAGCATCGGTGTGCTCGATCGCTGGGTGGATTAGCCCCAGATCTGTCGCTATCGGTCATCGGCGTCGAGGATTGCAGCGACCCAGCGACCCAGCGACCCGGGGCGTTTGCCCCAGCGGATGGTGCCGAGGGACCGGCGTGGACGAATGCCACCCATCTTGAGACGAAATTCGCGAAGTTGAAAGTGGCACTTTGACGATCACTTGGTCGCAACTTCATGCGACAGTCTCATCCAGATTGAGAATTCACCGGCACGGCATTCCGGGACCCTTGGCCGGATCTCGGTCTGACCTCCGCCGTGCTCATGCTCATTGATGCGAGCAATAATCCTGGCCTGCTCGAGGTTGGTAACTCGAACGGCACCCGACCGCGCGCTTCCGGCACCGCCGCTACAGCCCTGACGCCTCCAGCGAGGAAACGAGGTGGATGAGCACCCCCTGCTCGGGATTGAGGATCGGCATCGGAAGCCCGACCTCCGCTAGGAACCGTCCGCTGGCCGTGATGCCGTCCGGAATCCAGCCCACGTTGGAACGCTGGTTGTAGGGCGAGGTGGCGGTGGGAAAAATCACAGTCACGTCATAACGGACATCGGGATCAAGTCCCGGAAATCCGACCCGGCCCGGAATTTCGTCGAACGAGGTCGCGACGCAAACAAAGGAGTAGAGCGCCTCGCTGCCGTCTTGGGCGACCGATCCGCCGAGCAGGTAGGCCGGATCCACCAGGTCGCCGTGAACAGCGACTCCGGAGTGGATCAGCGCGCGATGCTTCTTGTAGAGGGCGACGGCCTCGCTCAGCTCCAGAAGCTCGGAGTCACCGAGGGTGCGCACATCCCACTCGATGCCAAAGTGGCCAAAGATCGCGGTGATCGCGCGGAAGGACAGCGAATGCGTGCGGGAGGTCGTGTGTGAGGTGGTCGGACCCACGTGGGTTCCGACCAGCTCCGGCGGAAGGATCGCCTCGGTCCAGCGCTGGATCGTCTGCCGTTCGAGGGCATCGTTGCAGTCGGACGCCCAGACCCGCTCGGTGCGCTCGAGGATGCCGAGATCCACGCGCGCACCGCCGGAGGAGCAGCTCTCTATTTCGACTTCAGGGTGCGCTTGTCTCAGTTCGTCGATCAGTCGATAGGCGGCGAGAGTCTGTTCGTGGGCCGACGGAGCACCAGTGTGTCCCATCTCGGTGAGGTCGCGATTCTGATCCCATTTCAGGTAGGAGATCGCGTTGTTGTTGAGTAGAGCATCCAGTCGCTCGAGGATGTAGGCGAAGGCCGCTGGATTCACCAGATCGAGCACCTGCTGGTGTCGCCAGCCGACCGGCGTGCGCCCGAACCCGGCACCGCTGATCCAGTCGGGGTGTGCGCGAATCACATCCGAGTCCTCGTTCACCATCTCGGGTTCGACCCAGAGTCCGAATTGCATACCGCGAGCTCGCACCGCATCGATCAGCGAGGCGAGGCCCCCCGGCCAGACATCCTCATCCACATACCAGTCCCCCAGTCCGGCGCGGTCAGTACGGCGATGTCGAAACCAACCGTCGTCGAGCACGAAGCGTTCGACACCGATAAGTTCGGCCCGGTCCGCAAGCTCAACGAGGCTGTCCAGTTTGTGGTCGAAGTACACCGCCTCCCAGGTGTTGAGTACCACCGGACGCGCGGTGGCGGGATGCGTTGACCGAGACCGGAGCCAGCGGTGGAAGGTGTCCGTTACCCCATCGAGTCCGCGCGCCGAGTAGGAGGCATAGGTCAAGGGTGTCTCATAGGATTCCCCCGCCGTGAGAACGATTTCGCCCGCTCCGAGGAGTTCGGCATTACCGATCAGGGCAGGACCGGTTGGCGTTTTCTCCACGGACGTGACGCGGTTACCGCTGAAGCCGAAGTGGGTCGCCCAGACTGAGCCCGAGCGATTGCTGAATCCCGTGGTGCCGACCGCCGTGAAGAGCGACGAGTCGTGGCCGGTGCGACCGTGACGGTATTCACGCAGCCAGGTACCCTGGCGCAAAGATTGGCGTTGGGGATGCTGCTCCCGACACCAGCGGCCCGTGAGGTCGAGGATTTCCGACGCTCCGAGTCCGGTAGGAAGAGCGGTGCTGAGCGACTGCAGAGTGAAGTCGTCATCGCCGTCGTTGCGCAGGGTGCTGCGTAGCCGCAGCATGCCCTCCGGCGAGAGCTGAATCTCAAGCGAAAGGACAAGGCCGGCGGCGGCATCCGTCATTGTGATCTCGACACCTTCTACGCCGAGATCACGCGACCCCGTAGTGACCAGGGCCGGCGAAAAAGCCCGTCCCCGGGAGCGATGGCCTTCGAGAGCGGGGCGGCCGCGCCACCCACTGGAAGCCTGCGGCACCAGTTCCTGCACGGGCGGGCGGTCCAGCGCAGAGTGCGCCACCGGGCTCGCGGGAACCCCGTCCGGAATTGACTCGCCGAGATCGGCACCCCAGTGCACGATCACCGGAGTCGGCCCGGAGAGGTCGAGCACGAAGGCAGATCCCCCGCCTCGCAGGTTGACGATGTCCCTCACGCGACTGTTTCGCGCACCACGGCGACTCCACCGGAAGCGACGGTCAGAGTTCCTTCCGTCGCCGCGCCGGTGAGAAGGTCCACCCCGTCCACTGTCACGACCGCGTCGGCACTTCCATGGTTGATGGCGAACAACCAGGTGCGGGTTCCATCGGATCGGCGAGTGATCTCCACGTCGTCGCCGCTCTTCTGCGGAACAGGAATGCTTGATTCGGTGAGGATTTCGGTCACGAGCTCGCGCGCGCCGGCCGGGGTGAGCGAGGTACCAACGTAATAGACCGTTCCCATGCCGACGCGATTGCGAGTGATCGCGGGCGAGCCGGCAGTCGGTCCACCCGCAAATTCGGCAAGTACCTCCGAGGTGAGAGGGCGGCCGAGTTCGCTGAACACGCGACCCGAGCCGTACCGGGTGAGCTCCACCTCTTCACCCTCGTGCAGCGGGTAGAACTCCTCGATGCGAGTACCGGTTAGCGAGAGAAAGGCTCCCGGGTATCCACCGAGACGGATGTGATCATCTTCATCGACAATTCCCGACTGGTAGGTGATGACGACGGTGCCGCCATTGCCTGCGAACGATCTCAGGGAGTCGGCACCGGCATCCGTCATCAGGTACTGCATTGGCACGACCACGAGGCCGTAGCTCGAGAGGTCATCAGTAGATCGGCGGAAGTCCGTCGTCACCCCGAGACGGTAGAGGGCATCATGCCAGAGTCGAGTCTCGTTCAGCAGGCTCGCGTCGATCGTGGGATGCGAATCCAGCTCGCTCGCCCAGCGCGCATCCGTGTCGTGGATGATCGCGACGGCCGCTTCGCACACGCGAGAGCCGACGATCTCGGCGATCGCAACGAGGTCGGCGCCCAGCTCGACCACTTCACGCCAGACCCGGGAATCGGTGCCGGCATGAGGAAGCAGCGCAGAGTGGAACTTCTCCGACCCGGCTTTCGCGGCACGCCACTGGAAAAACAGGGCTGCATCGGCACCGCGAGCGATGTGCTGCAACGAGTTGCGTCGCAGTTCGCCCGGCCGCTTGGCGATGTTGCGCGGCTGCCAGTTGACGGCCGATGTGGAGTGCTCCATCAGCACCCACGGCCCCCCGGAGGCAAGCCCTCGCACGAAGTCGGCACCCATCGCGAGCTCCTGGAAGTTGCGCGGATCCTCCGCGACAAGATAGTGATCGTTTGAGACCAGATCCATGTGGTCCGCCCACGCCCAATAGTCGATCGGCTTGTCGAGCCCCATGGAGAAGCCCATGAAGTTGGTGGTCACCGGAAGGGGGGAATGAGCGCGAAGAATATCGGCCTCAGCACGGTAGCAGTCGAGCAACTCATCGGACGAGAACCGTGCAAAGTCGAGCACCTGGGTCGGGTTGACGAAAGTGCCGGATTGCCGCGGCGGAGTGATCTCGTCAAACCGGTAATAATGCTGCGACCAGAAAGCGGTGCCCCACGCTTCATTGAGCGCGTCGATGTCGTCGTATTTGCGTTCAAGCCAGCGCTGGAATGCTGCCCCCGAGACCTCGCAGTAGCAGGGTTGGTTGTGGCAGCCGTACTCGTTGTGTACGTGCCACATGACCACTGCCGGATGCGACGCATAGCGTTTCGCAATCTCTGTGGTCAGCGCCGCGGCCGCCCGCCGGTATTCCGGGCTCGAGGCACAGAACGCCTGGCGAGATCCGTAGCCGAGTCGCACCCCGTTCGCGGTGACCGGCAGCGACTGTGGGTAGCGGTGGGAGAACCACGGCGGCGGGGATGCGCTCGCGTTGGCGAGGTCAACCCGGATACCGGACTCGTGCAGCAGGTCGAGCACGTCG